>NZ_LNCQ01000006.1:0-246486 GCF_002831785.1 Allobosea sp. FBZP-16
CTTGCCCATCATGTCCTCCCTCGCGGCGGCGTCGCCTCGCGCGCTGCGGAGGCAGGATTCGCCAATGGAGAAGGATATTCTACCCTCGATCGATGCCGGCGCCGGGTGCTCTGCTCGGCTGCAGAATCTTGGGGCAGCCGATCAGCCGCCGCGCTTGGCGAGCGCGGCCCGATAGGCGTCGAGGACGCCGTCGATCATCGCATTCAGGCAGAAATTGGCCCTGACATGCAGTGCGAGGTCGGCGGCCTCGGCGAGCCGCTCCGCCTCCGGTGTCGCCAGGGCCTTGCGGATCGCATCGGCCAGGATGGTCGGCTCGTTGGCGGAGATCAGACGGTCGGCATGCCTGGGGCCGTAGATCTCTTTGATGCCGCCGACATCGGTCGCGATCAGCGGCTGCGCTGCCGCGGCCGCTTCCAGGATCACATAGGGCAGCGATTCCGCCCGGGACGGGATCACCATGACATGCGCCTTGGCGAGCGCGGCGCGGATCGGCCCCGGCGGCTCGAACACGCATTGGCTCGCGACGCCTTGCTCGACGGTCATCTGCCGTAGCAGCGCCTCGTCCGGGCCGGAGCCAACGATCAGGATGCGCGGCGTCAACCCGTCGCGGCGCTTCAGCAGCGCGAGCGCCTCGATCAGCGTGTCGACGCCCTTGGCCGAGCGCAGTTCGCCGAGATAGACGAGGTCGAACGCGGCGTCGGCATGGTCGATCGGCTCGAATTCGGCTTCCGAGATGCCGTTCAGCACGACGCGATGGTCGGTGCGCGGCTTGTGCCCGACATGGGCCTCGAAGCGGCCTGCGATGAAGGCGCTCTCGAACAGGAACATGTCGGTCGCGCGCTCGAGCAGGCGCTCGATCGTCATGTAGACGCGGTGCTCGGCGCTGCCGGGCTTGTAGTTGAAGCTGCCGCCATGCGGCGTATAGGCGGTGATGTAGCGTCGGCGAGGCGAGACCAGCGCCGGCAGGCGAGCGTAGACGCCGCCCTTGGAGCCGTGCGCGTGCACGATCTGCGGTGCGATCCGATCGCGGATCGAGACCTGCGAGATCTGCGCACGCAGGTCGGTGAGGCTCGGATAGCGCGACATCGGCACGCGAGTGACGCCGAGCGAAAGCTGCGGTGCGAGCTCGGCGAAGACCTGATCGGCGCGGGCGCCGCCCGTCGTCGAATCGCAGAAGATGCCGACGGCATGGCCGCGCGCGATCTGGCCACGGGCGAGGTCGAGCACATGCCGGAAGAGCCCGCCGAGCGGTGCGCGGAAGACATGCAGGATCTTGAGCGGAGCAGAGCCGGCCGCAGCGGGCATGATGGCGGTATCCCGGGGAGAGCCGGTCAGAACCAGCGTTCCTTGATCACGATCGTGTCGCCGGGCCGGACCGGGTAGGTGATCGGCACCGTGCCGGTGACGAGTTGGCCGTCCATCAAGCGGGTGACCTCGGCATAGTTGCGCTGGCCGCGCGGCGTGAAGCCGCCGGCGATCGCCACCGCGGTCTGCATCGTCATGCCGTTGACGAACGGGAACTGGCCGGAATTGGTGACCTCTCCGAGCACGAAGAACGGCCGGTAGGCGTCGACCTCGACCGAGACCTTTGGCTCGCGCAGATAGCCGGCGCGCAGGCGCGCTTCGATCGCGCGCTCGAGCTGCTGCGTCGAGCGCCCCTGCGCCTCGACCGCGCCGATCAGCGGCATGGAGATGCGGCCGGAGCCGTCGACGGCATAGATGTTGGAGAGGTTGTCCTGCCCGAACACGATGACGCGCAGCTTGTCGCCGCTGGCGAGCTGGTAGGGCGCAGTCCGCTCGACGGCGAATTCAGGCGCTTCGATGCGCGGCGCGCAGCCGGCCACTGCGAGCGCAGCGGCAAGCGCCAGACGGACGGGATGTCTACTCATCATCACCGGCGAACCCTTCAGAATCTGTCTCTAGGGTTAGACCGACATGGTTAACAAAGGCTGAGCGCCGGGGCGCGGGATGTATTCCGGCGCCGCGCCGCTTTAACCCGCCAATAACCTTAATGCGCTCAGATGAGGTGACGTGCTCCCCCAGGGGCACAAGAGTTCTGCGTGAATGGAAGCCTCATGACCGCTCGCTACGATACCGTTGCGGCCGCCGGCGAGAGCCGCTCCGACCTGCTCGACTTGCCGGCTCTCTGGGCCGCGATCAAGGCGAAGAAGCTTTGGATCATCGGGCCGACATTGGCGGCGCTGGGCTTGTCCTTCGCCGCGGTCAACGTCATCCCGCCGCGCTATACCGGCCAGGCCCAGCTTCTGCTGCAGAGCCGCGACAGCTACTACACGCGGCCGGGCCAGTCCTCCGACAATTCCGGCCAGCAATTCGATGCCGAGGGCGTGCAGAGCCAGGTCCAGGTCATCATGTCGCGGGATCTGGCGCGCGAGGCGATCAAGCGCATCGGCCTTGTCGGCAATCCCGAATTCGACTCCGGAGCCGGCGCGCTCGGCGCGCTGAAGAAGGTCGGCGTGCTGCTCGGCATCGGCGCCCATCCGGCCGATCGCTCGCCGGAGGAGCGGGTGCTGGAGAAGTACTACGACCGGCTCCTGGTCTTCCCGGTCGGGCGCTCGCGCATCGTCGCGGTCGAGTTCACCTCGCAGGACCCGGCGCTCGCCGCCAAGGGCGCCAATGAGATCGCCGCCGCTTATCTCGACATGGAGGAGGCGGCCAAGCAGGACACCGCGCGCAGCGCCTCGTCCTGGCTTTCGACCACGATCGAGCCGCTGCGCAGGAAACTGGCTGAATCCGAGGCCAAGGTCGAGGAATTCCGCTCCCGCCACGGGCTGCTCGTCGGCGCCAACAACACCACGATCACCGCCCAGCAGCTCGCTGATCTGTCGACGCAGCTCTCCGCGGCGCGCAACCAGCAGGCCGAGTCGCAGGCCAAGGCCTCGATCATCCGCGACGCTATCAAGGCCGGCCGCACCTTCGAGATTCCGGATGTCGCCAATAATGAACTCGTCCGCCGGCTGATCGAGCAGCGCGTCAACCTGCGCGCCCAGATCGCACTGGAATCGCGCAACCTCCTGTCGGAACACCCGCGCATCAAGGAGTTGAACGCCCAGCTCGCCGATCTCGAAGGCCAGATCCGCGCCGCCGCCGAGCGCGCCGTGCGCACGCTTGAGAACGAGGCCAAGATCGCCGGCCAGCGCGTCGAGAGCGTTACCGCCGCCCTCGACGGCCAGAAGAAGACCGCCTCTGGCGCCAATGACGACGAGGTCCAGCTGCGCGCGCTCGAGCGCGAGGCCCGTACCCAGCGCGAGCAGCTCGAACAGTACATGCTGCGCTATCGCGAGGCGCTCGCCCGCGACGCGCAGAACGCGACCCCGGCCGATGCCCGCGTCATCTCGCGCGCCGTCGAACCGACCGCTCCTTCGTTCCCGAAGAAGCTGCCGACCATGGTCGTCGCGACGCTCGCGACCTTCCTGGTCACGCTGGCGGCGGTCGTCTCGCGCGAGATTCTGAATGGCGGAACCCCGGCGCCCGCCGAGGACGCGCCGCGCCGCAAGATGCGGGCACGTGCCGAGCCGCAGATGGAGGCGTCGGAAGAGGATGAGCAGGGCGCCGCGAAGACGGCGCCGGCGCGCCGCGAGCGTATTGCCGGCCTCCTGACCCATGGCGGGCGTGTCGGCCAGCTTCATCTCGATGTCGCCGACCCTGAGTCGGCGGCCGCCGATCTCGCGGCCTGCATCAACAAGCCGAGCGAAGGCCATGCGCCGCTCGTCGTGGTGCTGGACGGGGCCGAGCCCGGCGAGGCTTTGCCGCGGGCGCTGGCGCTGCTTCTCTCCGAGCGCAGCCGCTGCATCCTGGTCGACCTCGCCAGCGATTCCCGCGATCGGGCCGGCTTCTCCGAGCTGCTCGCCGGCGAGGCGATGTTCTCCGACATCATCACGCGCGAGCCGGATTCGCGTCTGCACGAGATCGCGCCGGGCCGGGCGGGGCGGGCGGCCGTGCTGGCGGCATCCGACATCGTCGACGTCGCGCTCGATGCGCTCTGCGAGACCTATGACTGGGTGCTGGTCGCCGCCACCTCGACCGATGAGGCGGAGGCGCTGGCGCCGCTGCTCGGCCGTGCTCAGGGCGCGCTGGTCATGGCCGGCCATGTCGGCAACGGCCATGCGGTCGAGGCTGCCTATCGCCTCACCGACCTGACCGGAGCCCCGATCGCACTCGTCATGGTCGATGCGCCGGAGACGATCGAGGTGCCCATGCCCGACAAGGAGCCGGCGCCGGCCTGAAGTGAAGGCGGACAACGCCGTCGGCAAAAACATTGTCTGAAGGGGTGCCTGTCGCGCCCTCGGTGCATTCGCAGAGAGGGGCCTGTCACCCGGCAGCCGACCGCTTGAGGAGCAGCCGGTATCCTGTTCCCATCTTGGCATGCGCCACCCGCGCCGGCTTGGCGATGAGCGCGGTCATTGCCTTGCGACGGCGATCGGCATCGTTCGCGTGACTGGCAACATGGCCGTCGAGCTTGTTGCGTAAGCTGTTGTCGCATTGGGGCGCGGCGACCTGAGGAGCGCTCCATACCAGCGCGACTGAAACCTTTGTGCTGGAAACTCTGGACCGGGGCGCTCTGACGAGGGGCTCGGATATTGGGCGGCTGGCCCGCTACCGCACTTGAGCCTTGCGTCGATCCAGATATGTCGATAAGTCTCGACATATGGAAAACGAGCAAGTCATCCTCGCTCTCGCCGCGATGGCGCAGGGTACCCGCCTCGACGTGTTTCGCCTGCTGGTGACGGCGGAGCCGGAGGGCCTGCCCGCCGGTGAAGTCGCGCGGCGCCTGGATGTCCCGCACAATACGATGTCCTCGCATCTTGCGATCCTCAGTCGCGCCGGGCTCGTCCGTTCCGAGCGCTTCAGCCGCTCGATCGTCTACAGGGCGGATCTCGACGCCCTACGTTCGGTCATCGCCTTCCTCCTCAAGGATTGCTGCGGCGGTCGCCCGGAGATCTGCGCTCCTCTTCTCGCCGAGCTCACCCCCTGCTGCCAACCTGCCAAGGTCACGACCGATGCCTGATCGCGTCCACAACGTGCTGTTTCTCTGCACCCATAATTCAGCGCGCTCGATCATGGCCGAGGCGCTGCTGAACCATCTCGGTGAAGGGCGCTTCCGCGCTTTTTCCGCCGGCAGCGAAGGCGGCCCTGGTCCGAAGCCCATGGCTATCAAAGTCCTGGAGGCGGAGGGCATTCCGACCACTGGACTGTCTTCGAAAACATGGGACGTGTTCGCCGCCCCCGGCGCTCCGGTGATGGACATGGTCGTCACCGTCTGCGACCAGGCGGCCGGCGAAGCTTGCCCGCTTTGGCCGGGCCGGCCGATCACCGCGCATTGGGGAATCGAAGATCCCTCGCACGTTGAGGGCAGCGAGATCGAGCGTGAGCGCGCCTTCGTGACGGCGCTGCGCTATCTGCGCAACCGTATCAATGTGCTGCTGTCGCTGCCGGTGGCCAGCCTTGACGAGATGGCGCTGGCGCAGCGTGTCAGGCAAATCGGTGCGCTCGAAGGCACGACTGGCCGTCGCCCAGAGGTGGCGTGATGGACGTCATCATCTATCACAATCCGGCGTGTGGGACGTCGCGGAACACGCTCGGCCTGATCCGCAATGCAGGTGTCGAGCCGCATGTGATCGAGTACCTGAAAACACCTCCGTCAAGGGCGCTGCTGCTGCAGCTCCTGGCCCGTGCGGAGCTGACGGTACGAGACATCCTGCGGGAGAAGGGCACGCCCTTGGCCGAGCTCGGCCTGGATGCGCCCGATCTTTCCGACGATGCCTTGCTCGCTGCCGTCGAGGCCAACCCAAATCTCATCAACCGGCCGCTCGTCGTCTCGCCAAAAGGTGTGAGGCTCTGTCGCCCCTGGAGGCCGTGCTGCCCTTGTTGCCGCCGCAGCTCGGCGAATTCCGCAAGGAAGACGGCGAACTTGTCGTCGACGCCGCCGGTCAACCCATCACTCCCGCCTGAGGCGCCAATGTCCACCTTCGAACGCTATCTGACCCTGTGGGTCGCCATGTGCATCGTCGTGGGCATCGGGCTCGGCCACGTCATGCCCGGTGTCTTTCAGGCCATCGGCGCGGCGGAGATCGCCAAGGTCAACCTGCCGGTCGCGGTGCTGATCTGGCTGATGGTCATTCCCATGCTGCTGAAGATCGACTTCGCGGCTCTCGGACAGGTCGGCCGGCACTGGCGCGGCATCGGCGTCACGCTCTTCATCAACTGGGCGGTCAAGCCCTTCTCGATGGCGGCTTTGGGCTGGTTCTTCATCGCCTGGCTGTTCCGTCCGTGGCTGCCCGCCGAGCAGATCAGCAGCTATATCGCCGGGCTCATCATCCTCGCCGCGGCGCCCTGCACCGCAATGGTCTTCGTCTGGTCGAACCTGACGAAGGGCGAGCCGCATTTCACGCTGAGCCAGGTCGCGCTCAACGACGCGATCATGGTCGTCGCCTTCGCTCCGATCGTCGGCCTGTTGCTCGGCCTGTCGGCGATCACGGTGCCATGGGGAACGCTGGTTTTCTCGGTCGTCCTCTATATCGTCATCCCAGTGATCGTCGCTCAGCTCTTTCGCAGCCGTATTCTGGCGAATGGCGGGCAGGCAGCGCTGGACCGCCTGCTCGGCAGGCTTGGTCCGGCCTCGCTCGTTGCGCTCCTTGCGACGCTCGTGCTGCTGTTCGGCTTCCAGGGCGAGCAGATCCTGGCGCAGCCGATGGTGATCGCGCTCCTGGCCGTGCCGATCCTCATCCAGGTCTATTTCAATGCCGGCCTCGCCTATCTGCTGAACCGGATTGCAGGCGAGCAGCACTGCGTCGCTGGACCATCCGCCCTCATTGGCGCCTCCAACTTCTTCGAGCTCGCCGTGGCGGCCGCGATCAGCCTGTTCGGCTTCAACTCTGGAGCAGCGCTTGCCACGGTCGTTGGCGTGCTGATCGAGGTTCCCGTGATGCTGACCGTGGTGTGGATCGTGAACGGCTCGAAGGGCTGGTATGAGCGCGGCGATAGCGTCAGGAAGGTCCAGGCTGCCGAGTAATTCGAGAACTTTGGAAATACCGATTGACAGCTTGCATCGAGCGGCGCAATCTATTTCCATGAAAGTCGAAGAAGTGGCGAAGCAGCTTGAGGCGCTCGGCAATCCGACCCGCCTTGAGCTCTACCGGGTACTGGTCCGTGCTGGCCACAGCGGTCTCCCGGTCAATCAGGTGCAGGAGCGTCTGGGCATTCCCGCCTCGACCCTCTCGCACCACATGCAGCGTCTCGTGCAGAACGGTCTGGTCTCGCAGGAGCGGCAGGCCACGACCTTGATCTGCCGGGCCGAATATCCCGCGATGGCCGCTCTCGTGGGCTTTCTCGCGGACGAGTGCTGTGTTGATGAAGCCTGCTCTACCTCCAATCAGGCCGCATGAGCCGCCTTTTTATTTGCCCAATAATTCCATCCTTCTAGAATAACAGGAGATGCAATCATGTTGGAGCTACCGATCGCCGTCATTGGCGCTGGTCCGGTGGGCCTCGCCGCCGCTGCCAACCTCGTTGCGCGCGGTCTTCCCGTGAAGGTCTACGAGGCCGGCGCGGCAGCCGGTGCGAGCGTCAGCGATTGGGGCCATGTTCGGCTGTTCTCGCCATGGGCGTACAACGTCGATCCGGCAGGTCGCGCGTTGCTGGAGAAGGCGGGATGGCAGGCGCCGGATGAGGCGGCCTATCCGACCGGCAGCGACCTCGTCAGCGCCTATCTTGCTCCGCTATCGCAAACGCCCGAGCTGGCGCCGGTTATCGAATATGGCGCACGGATCAAGGCGATCGGGCGGCGAGGCGTCGACAAGGTCGTCAGCCGTGACCGCGAGTTGCGCCCGTTCCAGCTCACCGTCGTCGACAGCGACGGCCGCGTCCGCCGTGAGCTCGCGCGGGCGGTGATCGACGCCTCGGGAACGTGGACGTCGCCGAACCCGCTCGGCGCGGGTGGCGTGGCGGCTGAAGGCGAGGAGGCCCTTGCCGATCGGATCGCCTACAGCATTCCCGATGTGCTCGGCCGAGACCGCGCAACCTATGCCGGGCGTACCACTGTCGTTGTCGGTGCCGGCCATTCTGCGGCCAATTTGCTGCTCGACCTGGCTGAGCTCGCCACCACCGGACCCGCTGCCAGGGCGATCTGGCTGACGCGCAGCAACAACCTGTCCCGCGTCTATGGCGGCGGCGCCAACGACCAGCTCGCCGCCCGCGGCGACCTCGGCCAGAGGCTGCGGCAGCTCGTCGAAGCGGGCAGCATCGAGCTCGTGACCAGTTTTGCGGCCACGGCCGTGCGGGAGGTGAATGGCCAGCTCGCACTCGACGGCGAGACGCCTGACGGTCTTCGCACGGTCTCAGCCGTCGATCGGATCGTCGTCTGCACGGGCCAGCGTCCTGACCTCTCCTTGACCCGCGAGCTGCGCATCGAGCTGGATCCTTGGCTGGAGAGCGCCAGGGCACTCGGGCCGATGATCGATCCCAACCTGCATTCCTGCGGCTCGGTGCCCCCGCATGGTCACCGCGAATTGGCCCATCCCGAACCCGGCTTCTATACGGTCGGCATCAAAAGCTATGGCCGCGCGCCGACCTTCCTGATGCTGACCGGCTATGAACAGGTCCGTTCGGTCGTCGCCGCAATCGCCGGCGACGTTGCCGCGGCTGACGCTGTCCAGCTCGTCCTGCCCGAAACCGGCGTGTGTACGACCGCGCCCGAAAGTGCAGGCGGGTGTTGTGGCGGTCCGGCTCCGAGCAGCATAGACGCCTGCTGTGCCGACGACGCCTCGGCCAAGGCGCAGGGCAAGACCGGTTGCGGCTGCGGCAGCTCATCGAAGATCGGCGAGACCGCTCAAGCGCAATGACGACTCCTGTCCACTCGCAAGCGAGCCCGGACCCCATCGCGGGGATCGGGCTCATCCTGGCTCTCGGCGTAACCCAGGTCGCCGGCTACGGCGCGCTTTATTACGCATTCGCGGTCCTTGCGCCTGAGATCACGAAGAGCTTTGGTTGGGCGCCCGAATGGACCTATGGCGGCTTTGCGCTCGGACTGCTCGCCGGTGGCTTTGCCGCCCCTTTGGCCGGGCGCCTGATCGACATATACGGCACGCGCCGGATGATGAGCATCGGCTGCGTGCTGGCGAGCCTGTCGCTCTTTGCCCTGTCCAAGGCGGAAGGGCTGATCAGCTATTACGCGGCGATGATCGCCCTTGAGGTCGTCTCGACGCTGGTTCTCTATGACGCCGCCTTTACGGCTCTAACGCAGGCTCATGGCGCGAATGCTAGGCGCGCGATCAGCAAGCTGACGCTGATCGGCGGCTTCGCCTCGACGTTGTTCTGGCCGCTCACGACCGCATTGCTGGCAGAGGCGGACTGGCGCGCGATCTATCAGATCTACGCCATGGGCTACCTGCTCCTGGCCCTGCCTTTGCACGCCTTGCTGCTGCCTCGCAGCCTGTCGATGCACGCCGCAAAGCCCTCTCGACCAACCGACGCGACAGCTGCCGGCGGCTATCTCGCCGGGGCCTCTCGCCGACGCGCCTTCGTCCTGTTGGCTGTCGCGTTCTCGCTGCAGGGCTTCGTCGTCTCGGCCATGTCGGTTCACATGCTGACGCTGCTGCAGGGCTTCGGCTTCAGCGCGGCGCTCGCGGTCACATTCGGAGCCTTGGTCGGCCCATCTCAGGTGACCGGGCGGCTCATCGAGATGCTCTTCGGTACCAATGTGCCTCCGGTGACCACGGCATGGGTCTCCGGCGCCCTCATGCCGCTCGGGTTCGTTCTGCTGGTTTTTGGTGGCGGCACCGCTGCGTTCGCCGGACTATTCGCCATCGCGTACGGCGTCAGCATGGGCTTGAGCTCGATCGTGCGCGGCACCGTACCGCTCCAGCTTTTCGGCCCCGCCGGCTATGGCGCCATGCTCGGCAAATTGTCCGCGCCAGGCCTCGCTATCCGCGCTGCGGCGCCGCTTGCATTCGCCGTCATGATGGAACGTGCCGGGCTTTCGGCGAGTGCGGCCGTGCTGGTCGCACTCTCCGGTGTCGCTGCTCTGGCTTTGCTCCTCCTTGCCCGGGCGGCTACCACAGAGGGCTAGGCGGCGGCGCCGGCCATTGCGAGCACTGCGGCAGTCTGGAGCTTGGAGCCAATTCCAATCAGCGGAGCTCCGGTGTCCGCTTCCGGGCAGCAAAGCCCTAAGCTCCGCCCAGCCCAGAGCCCCTGCATGTCGAAAGGCAGCGCGCAACCTCAATCGTGCTGCTGCTCCGCTTTCCACGCCAGGTATTCGGCTTCGGCATCCTGAGCGAGCGGATAATAGCGCCGAAGATCCCCGCCCTTCGACAGCATGATGCGGGAGAAATCCTCCCATTCGGCATGATGGCTGCCGGCCTCGAGCAGCCTCTCCGCATAGGCAATGGGAACGCAGATCGCCCCGTCATCGTCGGCGATGATGATGTCGCCCGGCCTGACATAAGTGCCGCCACAGGCTATCGGCACGTTGACCGCATGCGGCATCAGCGTCGTCTGGGTGTGGAAGTTCGGCGAAGTGCCGCGCATCCAGTAGCCGATGTCGAGCGCGAACGCCTTCGCCGCATCGCGGATCACCCCGTCGATGACCATGCCAGCGCCGCCCTTGCCGGCGAAATAGGTCAGCATCATCTCGCCGAAGATCCCACTCTGCATGTCGCCGCGGGCATCGACGACGACGACGTCGCCGGCCTCGACATGATACAGCGCGTGCCTGTGAAGCTGCTTCTCGCGATCGGCGTACTCGTCGTCGCCGTAGAGATCCTCGCGTTTCGGCATGAATTGCAGCGTGAGGGCGGGGCCGGCGATGGCCTTGCCGCGCGAGTGCGGCACGGCTCCCGCGATGAACGGGTTCCGGATGCCCATCTTGTAGAGTTCGCTCGACGCGGTGGCCGTGCCGATGCCGGCGAGTCCGTCGAGAAGCGCCTTGGCGGGACGGTTGATCGTGGGGATGTCGAACATGCGTCGTTCCTGATGGTTGCCGGCGTGATCGGGGCGTGATGAGCGCTTCTGCGGATCGACGAGATCGCGAGGCGACCTCTCAAAGTCCGCCGACGACCGGATGCCAGTCGGGGCGGTAAGGGTCCTGGTGGAAGCGGGCGTAGTAGTCGCCCTTCTCCTCGTAGAGCGCGCCGTAATGGCGCATCTTGTCCTCGTCGAGCGCGACGCCGAGGCCTGGGCCGGTCGGCACGCGGATGGTGCCGTCCTCATAGGGCATTAGCCCGCCCTCGATGATGTCGTCGGTCAGGTAGTGGTAATGGGCGTCGCCGGAGAAGCTCATCTCGGGGATGGTCGCGGCGGTGTGCAGCATGGCGGCGAGCTCGATACCGAACTCGGCGCCCGAATGCATGGCGACGCCGAGCGCGAAGGTCCGGCAGATCGCGGCGAGGTCCTTCACGCCGCGCGGGCCTTCCCAGTAGTGGATGTCGGTCAGGACGATATCGACCGCTCCGAGGCGGATGGCGGGGCCGAGATCGTCGAACTTGGCGGGGTACATGTTGGTGGCGATCGGGATGCGCACCGCCTTGCGCACGGCGGCATTCCCTTCGAGCCCCCAGGCGGGGTCCTCGAAATATTCCATGCCGACGGCCTCCAGCCGCTGGCCGATGCGGATTGCCGTCGGCACCGACCAGACGCCGTTGGGATCGATGCGCAGGCCGAAATCCGGTCCCATGCGCTCACGGCAGGCTTCGACCGCCGCCGCTTCGATCTCGGGCGAGAGCACGCCGGCTTTCAGCTTCATCGCCTTGACGCCGAGCGTCTCGTGCAATTCCTGGCAGAGATCGGCCATGTCCTGCGGATGCTCGTCATGGCCGCCGCCCGGCCGGTCATAGCGCCAGAACAGATAGGCGATCATCGGGATGCGGTCGCGAACCGGCCCGCCGAGGAGGTCGCAGAGCGGACGGCCGAGCGCCTTGCCCTGGATATCGAGGCAGGCCATCTCGATCGCGGCATAGAGCCGGGCATTGGAGAGGTAATAGATCGCCCTGAGCGTCTTCAGCTTGATCAGCTCGAGATGGAACGGGTCCATGCCGATGATGCGCGGCTTCAGCTTCATCAGCGCACCGCGCTGGTCGCCGCCGCCGACCTCGCCCAGGCCGACGAGACCCTCGTCGGTGACCAGTTCGAGGATGGTGCGCAGGAAATAGCCGGGATGGACCCCGGTATTGTGGCGAAGCTGCGTGTTGAGCGGGATCGCCACGCAGCGCACCCTCATGTCGACGATCTTCATCAGCCCAAAATCTCCCTAGAGATGCATGCCGCCATCGACGAAGAGCGTCGTGCCGGTGATGTAGCGGGCGGCGTCGGAGGCCAGGAACAGTGCGACCTCGGCGCAGTCTTCCGGCGTGCCCAGGCGGTTCGCCGGGATGCGGGCGAGCACCGCCTCGCGATAGGCGTGGTCGGCCAGCGCCTCGCGATTGCGCGCGGTCGCGATCGCGCCCGGCGCCAGCACGTTGCAGGTGACGCCTTTGGCGGCGACCTGGCGGGCGATACTGCGGACCATGCTCTCCAGCGCCGCCTTGCTCGCGGCATAGGCGAGCATCTGCGGATGTTCCCTGACCTGCTGGATCGAGCCGATCGCGATCAGCCGGCCGAAGCCGCGCTCCGCCATCGCAGGGACGAAGGCCTGCATCAGCCGGTAGTTGGCAGCGAGGTTGAGCTCCCATTGCCGGTCGAGAGCGGCACGCTCGAAACCATGCCAGGGCGCCCGTTCCTGCAGGGCGGCGTTGAGCACGAGGATATCGATCCCGCCGAGCCGCGCGGTCGTTTCGGCGATCAGGCGCTCGACCTGCGCAGGCCGGCTCAGGTCGGCGGCGATGCCGAGCGCCGCCGCCGCCGCGAGGCAGGCGCCGTCGAGCTCATTGCCTGCCGCCGGGCCGTTGAGGCAGATGATGGCGCCGGAGTGCGCGAGCGCGGTCGCGATGGCGAGCCCAATGCCCTGCGTCGCACCCGTGACGAGCACCCGGCGCCCCGTCAGGTCGACCTGGAGGCGTGCGGGCTCAGCCATGGCTGTCACCGAGCCTCGCGTCGAAGGCGTCGCGCACCGCGTCACCGAGGAAATTCAGCGCGAGCACGGTCAGGAAGATGGCGAGCCCGGGAAAGAAGCTCATCCACCAGGACTGGTAGAACTGGATGCCGGTCGCGACCATGTAGCCCCAGCTCGGCGTCGGCGGCTGCACGCCGAGGCCGAGGAAGGAGAGGGCGCTTTCGGTGATCAGCGCCTGCGAGGCGGAGAGCGAGCCGTAGACGATGACGTTGCCGGAGACGTTCGGCCAGATGTGCTTGAACAGGATGCGCAAAGGCCGCGCGCCGGCTGCCTGCGCCGCCACGACATAATCGGCCTCGCGCAGGGACAGCACTTCGGCCCGCACCAATCGGGCGAAGCCGGGCATCTTGGTAATGGCGATGGCGAGCATCGCATTGACGAGGTCGGGGCCGAGCACGGCGACGATCGAGAGCGCCAGCACGAGCAGCGGGAAGGCGAGGAAAGCGTCCATGATCCGCATGATCAGCGCGTCCCAGCGCCCGCCGAGCCAGCCGGAGACCAGCCCGAGCAGCGAGCCGGCGATCAGCGCGAGCCCGATTGCGAAGATCACGACCTGAAGAGAGACGGTGGCGCCATGCAGCACGCGCGAAAGCACGTCGCGGCCGATCTCGTCGGTGCCGAACCAGTGCGCCGCGCTCGGCGGCATCGAGAAGGCCTCAGGATCGATATCGACCGGCGAATAGGGCGAGAGCCAGGGCGCGAGCAGCCCGAGCGCGACGATGACGGCGAGCACGATCGTGCCGAAGCGACCCTGCCAGGAGCCGAGGATGCGGCGCAGGATGATGGCGCCGGGCGAGCGCGGAGCGCGCTGCGTCGCGGTGGCGGCGGGGGGCATCGATCCGGTCACGGCCGCCATCGCCTCACGCCTTCACGCGCGGGTCGAAGGCCCGGTAGAGCAGGTCGGTCAGGAGGTTCACCGCGAAGACCGCGATGACGATGAACAGGATCGCGCCCTGGATGACCGGGAAGTCGCGTTGGAAGATGCCATCGACCAGCATGCGGCCGAGGCCGGGCAAGGCGAAGACCGTCTCGGTCACGACCGCGCCGCCGAGCAGGGCGCCGATCTGCAGGCCGATGACGGTGACGATCGGGATCAGCGCATTGCGCAGCGCATGCCGGACCAGGACGAGGCGCTCGCTCAAGCCCTTGGCCCTTGCGGTGCGGATATAGTCCATCGACAGCACCTGCAGCATCGAGGCGCGGGTCTGGCGCATGACGAGCGCGGCGAAGGCGGTGCCGATCGTCAGCGCCGGCATCACCATCAGCGTGAGGTTGCCGCCGGGATCGTCGAGGAAGCGGATATGGCCGGAGGGCGGCAGCCAGCCGAGCTTGAGCGAGAACAGCATGATCAGCAGCACGCCCATCCAGAAATAGGGCACCGCGACGGAGGACATGGCGATCAGGCTCGCCGCCACATCGATCAGGCTGCCGCGGAAGCGCGCGGCGAGGATGCCGGCGGGCATGCCGATGGCGACCGCGATCAGGATCGAGATGAGGCCGAGCTCGAGCGTCACCGGGATGCGCGCAGCCAGCATCGCGCCGACATCCTCGCGGGTGCGCAAGGAGCGGCCAAAATCGCCCTGCGCGACGCGGGCGAGCCAGGTGACGTAGCGGACCGGGGCCGGCTGATCGAGACCATACTCGATGCGCACGGCGGCGCGCTGCTCGGGGCTCGCCTGCTCGCCGAGGATGGTGACGGTCGGGTCGCCCGGCAGCAGGTTGGTGAGCGCGAAGACGATGATGGTGACGAAGAACGCCACCGGCAGCATCTGCGCGAGCTTCTTGGCCAGATAGGGCAGCACGGACGCGATCCCTCAGTAGCGATCGAGCCGGCGGTGGTCGCGGGCGATCTCGGCGATGACGGCGTCGGACACCGCGAAATGGGTGGTCATGGCGATGCGCGCCGCCGCAGGGTCGCGGGCCTTGATCGCATCGACGATGGCTTGATGACGGGCGACCGTCGCGGCCGGGTCGCGCAGGTCGCGCTGCATGCCGAGCGCGCGTTGGGTGAACTTGATGGTGTCGACGAGCGCGCTCACCAGATGCTCGAGCAGCGCGTTGCCGGAGCAGCGCGCCAGGGCGACATGGAAGGCAAGGTCGCCCTGCAGCCAGCGCTCGAAATCGCCGTCGATATTGGCGCGCATCTTCTCCAGCGCGACCTCGACCGGCTCGACCTGGAGCGGTGTCGCCCGCTCGGCAGCCAGCGCCGCGACTTCGACCTCGATGGCGCGCCTGAGTTCGACCGCCTCGCGCAGGCCATTGTCGGTGACGCGAACGGCGAGGCGCAGGAACTGGTCGAGCGGGGCAACCGAAAGCCCCCTCACCGTGGTCGCCTTGCCCTGCTGGATCTGGACGATGCCCAGCGCCGAGAGGCGCCCGAGCGCCTCGCGCACCACCGGCTTCGAGACATTGAGCCGTTTGGCGAGCTCGGATTCCGACGGCAGCTGATCGCCTGCGCGATAGACGCGCTCGGCGACCCGGTCGATGACGAACTGCGTCACCGCTTCGGTCAGGCGCTGCTTATCATGTTGAAGGGCGGTGATCTCACTCATAACATATCAGATAAGCTTGCTCGAGGACGGCGTCAACAATTATGCGACGCTACCAAGATCGCTCGGGCGTAGATGTCGCCTGCCTAGTGTAGGCTGCAATGGGGCATCGTGGCTTGCTGTCAAAGCAGGCTCTGCGTTGGTCGCGCAAAAAAGCAATTGCCTATCTCATAACATATCTGATAGGTGCCTTCTCCGTCGGCGCCGACGAAGAGCGCCTTGGAGGAGATCACGCCAATGGCCCTGATTTCACGTCGCGATCTTTTGCTGGGCGCGTCCGGTGCAGGTCTCATCGCCGGGCTGCCCGGCCTTGCCTTCGCGCAAGGGGCGCCGGTGCGCGGCGGCACCATCGTCGCATCGATGGACCTGCAGCCGAAGAGCCTCGACCCGATCATGGGCGATGCACCGACCTCGGATCGCTACGCCCTGATCCAGATGTTCGAAGGGCTGCTGAAGTTCGACGTACAGGGCAATCTCCAGCCCTCGCTGGCAACGAGCTGGCAATGGTCGGAAGACAAGAAAACCGTCGTCTTCAAGCTGCGCGAGGGCGTCGTCTTCCACGACGGCGAGCCCTTCGACGCCGAGGCGGTGGTGTTCAACATCGCCCGCGTCGTGGCGCCGAACTCGACCGCGCCGCGCACCCCGGACCTCGCGGATATCGCCGGTGCCGAGGTGGCCGGGCCGATGGCCGTCAGGATCAACCTGAAGCAGCCCTCCGGCGCGGCGCTGGCCTCGCTCGCGGTGGAAGCCGGGATGATGTGCTCGCCGGCGGCGCTGAAGAAGCTCGGGCAGGATTTCGGCCGCCAGCCGGTCGGGACCGGCCCCTACAAGTTCGCGGAATGGGTCGGTGGAAGCCAGATCCGCTTTACCCGCAACGAGCGCTATTGGCGCGACGGCACCGACGGCAAGAGGCTGCCCTATGCCGATGCCGTGACGCTGCGGATCATCCCGACCACGGCGGTCAAGATGGTCGAGGTCAAGTCGGGCGGGGTGCATCTCGTCGACGGCGTCACGCCGCGCGATTTTGAGGAGGTCGAGAAGAATCCGGCGCTGACGCTGGTCGCGGTGCCTCCGGGCATCGCGCAATGGCTGACCTTCAACGTCTCGAAGGGCATCTTCGCCAATCCCCACCTGCGCGCCGCCGTCAACCACGGCATCGACCGCAACGTGCTGATGAAGGGCATCACCCGCGGCTTCGGCGCGGTGACGCCGACCTGGGTGCCGCCGAGCGACTGGTCCTATGACGCGAGCGTGCCGCAGCCGAAGCTCGATCCGGCCAAGGTCCAGGCCCTGCTCAAGGAGGGCGGCCAGCCCAACGGCTTTACCTGCAAGCTCTCGATCATTCAGCGCGATCCCGACACGCAGGTTGCGCAGATCGTCCAGGCCCAGCTCAAGCCGTTCAAGATCAACATGGAGATCGAGATCCTGGAGCGGCAGGCCTGGGTGCCGAAGGTGCTCGGCCTGCAGCACGAACTGGCGATGGGCCGCGTCAATGTCCCGCGCGCCGACCCCGACCATGTTTTCGGCCCGTTCTTCGGACGCACGGCAGCGCAGAATTGGTCCGGGATCAAGGACGAGGAGGTCTTCCGCCTGGTCGACCAGGGCCGCGAGGAGACCGAGCAGGCCAAACGCAAGGCGATCTACAAGGAGCTCCAGACCGCGCTGAACAGGAACGACTACTATTCCTGGCTGTTCTTCCGCGAGGCGCGTCATGTCGCGCGCAAGGAACTCCGGAACATCGTGCTCGATTCCGGTGGCGCCTGGCAGCTCGCCGAAGCCTGGCTCGCCAAGGCCTGATGCGGCCCGTCACCATCCTCGTTCTTTCGTCCGGGGTGCCCGCGGCGACGATCGCGGCGCTGGCGGAGCGCTTCGACGTGCTCGGACCAGGTGACGCCCCGGAGATCGAGGCACTCGTCTCTTCTCATGGTGCCCGCATCCGCGGCATCGCCACGACGGGCAAGGCGCGGCTGGATCGTGCGTTGCTCGCCAGGCTGCCGGCGCTCGAGCTTGTCGCCTGCTACAGCGCCGGGCTGGACAAGATCGATACGGAGGCTCTCGCCGAGCGCGGTATCCCTCTCACCAACAGCTCGACCGCACTCGCCGACGAGGTCGCCGACCTTGCCATTGCGTTGATGGTGATGGCCCGGCGGCGCCTCGTCGCTGCCGATGCCCATGTCCGCAGCGGCGCCTGGGCCAAGGATGCGTTTCCGCTCGGTCGCTCGGTGACGGGACGACGAATCGGCCTGCTCGGTCTCGGCCATATCGGCAGCGCCATAGCCCGCCGCGCCGAGGCGATGGGCATGCAGCCGCGCTACTGCACGCGCCGGCCGGTCGCCGAATGTGCCTATCCCCACCATGCCGATGCGCGGGCGCTCGCCGCCGACAGCGATGTCTTCGTCATCGCCTGCCCGGGCGGGACGGCCAATCGCGGTCTGGTCGACCGCAGCGTCATCGCAGCGCTTGGGCCCGACGCCACGCTGGTCAACATCGCGCGCGGCGAGATCGTCGACGAGCCGGCCCTTGTCGAAGCGCTGGCATCGGGTCGGCTTGGCAGCGCCGGGCTCGACGTCTTCGCCGACGAGCCTGACGTCCCGCTGGCCTTGCGGCGGCTGGACAATGTCGTGCTCGCCCCGCATCTCGGCAGCGCGACCATCGAGACCCGAACGGCTATGGGCGAGAGCGTCGTCCGATCCCTGGAGCGGCTGTTGAACCCGGTGTGAAGACGGATGGTCTTGGCCGGCTACTCCGGCCGATTATCGCTCTTAGCGGCAGCGTCCGCTTGCAGGCGATCTGCCGATGTCCAGACATGGCGCTCTGTTGCTTGCCCGGCCGGCCTGCATCACAGCATCTTGCCGCCGCCACCGTCGCCAGCGATTGTCTCGCTCCGCCAGAGCCCCGGCGATCTTGTCGATCAGGATGATGCCGGCGATGCTGGGCCGCCGCTACTTCGGCGCGGTGGATTTGAGACGTCGAGAGACGGAGAGAGATTGCAGAGGCGGCCTACTCATCCGCCTCTGCCGGCTTGCGGCGCCTCAGCAGCCCGAGGACGCGTTGCGCCGTCTTCAGGGCAAGGGGCGAGGCCTTGATCCGCCGCTTCAGCGCGCGCTTCGCCTGGCTGTAGCCTGCATAGGCCCGCCCTTTGGCCGTCAGCGGGACGAAGGTGTCGACGAGTTCGTCGCTATCGTCGCAGATCGTTGTCTTGTAGCGGGCCTCGCCGACGCCGAGGTCGAACATGGTGACGCCGGCCCGGCATTTGCGCTTGATCAGTTCGATCAGGAGAATCTCGCCGGGACTGGTCCGCGCCGCCTCCGAGCCGAGATCGAAGGAGGTCGCCATGCCGGAGAAGCGTTTGCCTTGGACGGCGCCGACATAGGTCGCGACCGAACGGCCCGAGAGATCGAGCGAATAGAGCTCGATTGCCGGTGAGCGGCCTGCCTGCGCCAGCGCTCCGTCACGCAGGAACGCGCGGATCGCCGGGGTGGCGAACGGGTCGGCCAGGCCCAGCTGCGCGAAGCGGGCCGCCTTCTGCGCCAGAAAGGCGTCGAGCACCCGCTCGATCTCGGCGTCGCTGTGGGCCTGGACCAGTTCCGATGGCCCGAACTCGGCGAAACGATTGCGCTTCGTCGTCATCTTCTTACGGGCATGTTTGCTCATCGAGCGCCGGAGCGTGCCGTCGCAATCGCCCGGTTCGAGCGCCAGCTTGTAGGCGCGGCTCGGGCTTTGCCCGGCGGCGAGCCTGGCCGGTGGATTGGCGATGCCCTGCCAGGCGGTCGGCTGGTTGATCAGGAATAGCGCGTCGATCCCGCCGATCGCCGCGCCGATCTCCCGGAGCAGCTGCTGGGCTGCCGTCGCATCGAGCGCTTCGGCGAAGTCCGGCCGATAGAGCGCCATGTGATAGTTGGCGTGCTTGCCGCCGATGAACTCGGCGAAGCGCGTGCCGAGGCGCCTGGCGACCACCAGCGGGAACAGAGCGAGCAACGCGCCCTGGCTGTCCTCGATCCGGACGAAGCGGAAGTCCATCTCCTCGGCCCGGCCGATCGTCGTGACGAAGGGGCGAACCCAGTCATAGGCTTGATAGGGCGTCACCAGCGCATCGGCTTCGAGCGCGCGCCAATCGGCTTCGAGAGCGGCAAGGTCGCCGCTCACAATGATCCTGGCCCAAGGGCGCGCCTCATTCTCCCGCCGCAGGGCAGGAAGGACGGACGGGCTGGGCGCGCGGTCGGCGACGACGGACATGCCGCCTTCCTTAACCCCGCATTGTGAACGGACCTGCCACTGTCGCGGACGTTGCAAGACAGCTTCGCCGAACAGCGTTAGCGAAGGGTTGAATCGATCTCTCGGAGATGCCGGGCATGAGCCTGCGCCACAAGGCTTTTTCAGCCGCCTTCACGGCCATAGCGGCGACCGGTGCCGACCGCTGGGGCAGGGGGCTCGCGCAGGGCAAAGGCGCGATCCTGACGCTGCATCATGTCCGCCCGGCAACCGCCGGCGGTTTCCGTCCGAACGGGCTGCTGGAGATCACGCCCGATTTCCTCGATCGGGCGCTGACCTCGATCCGGGCCGAGGGCTACGAGATCGTCTCGCTCGACGAGGCGCTGGCGCGGCTGGTCGATCCGCAGCCCGGCCGCTTCTTCGTCGCGCTCACCTTCGACGACGGCTATCGCGACAATCTCGACCATGCCTGGCCGGTACTGGCGAAGCACGGTGTGCCCTGGACGCTCTATGCCGTGCGCGGCTTTGCCGAGCGCACGGCCCGGCTCTGGTGGCTGGAGCTGGAGGAGGCGATCCGGGCCCTGCCGCGCGTCTCGGTCGAGCTTCCAGACGGCCGCTTCGACGCTCCGTCTGGAACCGATGCACAGAAGCAGATGGCGTTCGACCAACTCTACAGGCGTCTGCGCAAAGGCCCGGAAGCGATTCTGCTCTCAGTGATTTCCGATCTCGCGCGGCAAGGTGGCATCGACGCTGTCGCGTTGGTCGAACGCGAATGCCTGCCGACCGAGACGCTGCGCTCGCTCGCCGGTGCGCCCGGGGTCACCATCGGGGCGCATACGCTCAGCCATCCGATGCTGGCCAAGCATCCCGAAGCGGAAGCACGCCGCGAGGTCGCCGAGAGCAAGGCCTGGCTGGAGGAGGCGCTGGGCATTGCGGTCCGCCACTTCGCCTACCCGGTCGGCGATCCCACCTCCGCCGGCCCGCGCGAGTTCGCTCTGGCCAGGGAAGCGGGCTTCGCGAGCGCCGTGACGACCCGGCCGGGCCATCTCTTCCCCGAGCATGCCGCCCACCTGCACGCGCTGCCGCGCGTCTCGCTCAACGGCCTGCACCAGAGCGAGGCGGCGCTGAAGGCGCTACTGTCGGGGCTGCCTTTCCTGCTGTGGAACAAGGGGCAGAGGGTGAGCGTCGACTGACGCCGGGAGCCTCAGATCTCGTCCTTCCGCTCCATCCATTTGATCAGCGGCAGCAGTGGCAGCACCCAGATCAGCCCGAGCACGATATAGGCGATGGTCTGCACCGGCTTCGAGGCCTCGGTGATCCGCCCCTGCGCCAGCGCCATGGCGACGAGCGCGTAGACGCAGACGAAGACGATCATCACGACCGTGCCGACGAGCTTGCGATGGGTCTGCCTCATGGCGATCATGGTCCGGGCTGCGGCATTGCGGGCGTTGTTCAGGTCTTGCGGGCGGACTATCTGTCACCCGCCGCCGCGCTTGTGAAGCGCAATCAACTCCGCCGCCTGCGACCCGAGGTCCCGCCGCCGTGACGATCGCGCTCGATCAGACTGCCGTTCCGGCCGCCACGAACCACGCCGGTATCCGCCGCTGGCTCTGGGCCGTCGCCTTCCTCGTCTTCGTCATGGTGGTGGTCGGCGGCGCGACGCGGTTGACCGGCTCCGGCCTCTCGATCACCGAATGGCGCCCCGTCACCGGCGCGATTCCGCCGCTCTCCGACGCCGCCTGGGCGCTCGAGTTCGAGAAATATCGCCTCAGTCCGCAATTCCAGCTGCTGAATTCGGGGATGGAACTCGCCGACTTCAAATTCATCTACTGGTGGGAATGGGGCCATCGCCAGCTCGGCCGTCTCATCGGATTGGTCTACCTCGCCGGTTTCCTCGTAATCCTGATGCGGCGCCTGATGCCGTGGCGTGAGACCGCGATCCTGTTCGGTATGGGCCTGCTGCTCGGCCTGCAGGGCACGATCGGCTGGATCATGGTCGCCTCGGGCTTGCAGCCCGGCATGGTCGCGGTCGCTCCGGTCAAGCTGACGCTGCATTTGACCTTCGCCGGCTTTTTCTTCGCCAGCGTCATCGCCTTCGCCACCTGGCTCACTCCGCTGCGTCGCATCGAGCCGGCCTGGGGCAGGGGTGCCGCCTGGTTCCTGCTCTTTTTGCTTTTCGTTCAGATCGCACTCGGTGGACTCGTCGCCGGCTCCAAGGCCGGCTTCACCTTCAACACCTGGCCGCTGATGGACGGGGCGCTGATGCCTTCGTCCTCGACCCTCTTCGCCGGCACGCCGGTCTGGGAGAACTTTGTCGACAATGTCGCGCTGGTGCAGTTCAACCACCGCATCGGCGCCTATGTCCTGTTCGCCTTCGCGCTCTGGCAGATGCTAAGCCTGCGCCGCGCCGCGCCGGGCTCCGGCGCCGCCAAGCGCGCGACCGCCATCGCCGGACTCGTGCTGGCGCAGTCCGCGCTCGGCATCGTGACGCTGCTTCTGGTGGTGCCGCTCTGGGCCGGCCTCGCGCATCAGGCGCTCGGTTTTACCGTGCTGGCGATGGGCGTGGTGCATCTGACGCGCACGCAGCAGGCGGCGTGGGGCTAGCGCAAAGCGGCTCCGCACTTGTCATTCCGGGACGCTGCGCAGCAGCGGACCCGGAACCCACGACAGGGTCGCAGCGGTTTCCATGACCCTGTGAGCATCTTCCAAAGCAAAAGGCGCCGCTTCAGGCGCCTTTATCATTTCGGGAATGTCGGCCTCTTTCAGGCCAGCGCCTGATCGAGATCGGCGATCAGGTCCTCGACATCCTCGATGCCGATCGACAGGCGCACCACTTCCGGGCCGGCGCCCGACGCTGTCTTCTGCGCGTCCGAGAGCTGGCGGTGGGTGGTCGAGGCCGGGTGGATCACCAGCGAGCGCGTGTCGCCGATATTGGCGAGATGCGAGAACAGCGAGAGCTTCGAGACCAGCTGGACGCCGGCGTCGTAGCCGCCCTTCAGGCCGAAGGTGAAGACCGCGCCGGCGCCCTTGGGGCAGTAGCGCTGGGCGAGGGCGTGGTACTTGTTGTCCGGCAGGCCGGCATAGTTCACCCACTCGACCGCCGGGTGCTTGGCAAGATGCGTCGCCACCTTGAGCGTGTTCTCGCAATGGCGCTGCATGCGCAGCGGCAGGGTCTCGATGCCGGTCAGGATCATGAAGGCGTTGAAGGGCGAGAGCGCCGGGCCCATGTCGCGCAGGCCGAGCACGCGGGTTGCGATCGCGAAGGCGAAATTGCCGAAGGTCTCGCCCAGCACCATGCCATTATATTCAGGCCGCGGCTTGGACAGCATCGGGTAGCGCTCGTCGCCGACCCAGTTGAACGAGCCGCCGTCGACGATCAGGCCGCCGATCGAATTGCCATGGCCGCCCAGGAACTTCGTCGCCGAATGCACGACGATGTCGGCACCATGCTCGAACGGGCGGATCAAATAGGGGCTCGCCATCGTGTTGTCGACGATCAGCGGGATGTTGTGCTTCTTCGCGATCTTCGAGATGCCCTCGATGTCGACGATGACGCCGCCGGGATTGGCGATGGATTCGATGAAGATCGCCTTGGTCTTCTGCGTCACAGCGGCGGCGAAGGCGTCGAGATCATCGGAATCGGCCCAGATCACGTTCCAGCCGAAGTTCTTGTAGGAATGGTTGAACTGGTTGATCGAGCCGCCATAGAGCTTCTTGGCGGCGACGAATTCGTCGCCCGGCTGCAGCAGCGCGTGGAAGCAGAGGAACTCGGCGGCATGGCCCGAAGCCACCGCCAGCGCCGCCGTGCCGCCCTCCAGCGCGGCGACGCGCTCTTCCAGCACCGCGTTGGTCGGGTTCCCGATGCGGGTATAGATGTTGCCGAAGGCCTGCAGCCCGAACAGCGAGGCGGCGTGGTCGACATCGTCGAACACGAAGCTCGTCGTCTGGTAGATCGGTGTGGCGCGCGCGCCGGTGGCTGCGTCGGGAGCAGCGCCAGCATGGACGGCGAGCGTATGGAAACCCGGTGCGCGGTCGGTCATGGCGTGCTCCCTCGATAACTTTGATTTCGGACGACTTGTTCGATTTAACGAACGCCTTGCGAGGCGTCAATTCAGCGCCGTGGCCTCAGCTCGGGCCCTACATGCTCCGGGCGGACACCCATGCCGACCATGCGCGCGGGCAGGCGTCGCAGCAGCGAAAAACGTTGCAGCAGCCTGAGCGGCCAGGGCGGTGCAATCGGCTTCTCCGCCGCCAGCAGCGGCGTGATCACCCGGTTCTGAATCGCAATCTGGGCGGCCTGCGTGACCTTGGCCGGCCATTCGCGCCGTTTCTGCACGGCGGCGAGATCGGCATCCGTCAGCATTTTCGC
Source organism: Allobosea sp. FBZP-16 (assembly GCF_002831785.1). NCBI lineage: Bacteria > Pseudomonadati > Pseudomonadota > Alphaproteobacteria > Hyphomicrobiales > Alloboseaceae > Allobosea > Allobosea sp. FBZP-16. Next base: position 24,191 of record NZ_LNCQ01000006.1, read on the forward strand.
GCGCAGCGGGCGCGCTAGCAGGTTGGCGGTCGCGACGGCGTCCTGGATCGCCAGGTTGATGCCGACGCCGCCGATCGGCGACATCGCGTGGGCGGCGTCTCCAATGCAGATCAGCCCCGGCCGCCACCAGCGCTCCAGCCGGTCGACCGCGACCGAGAGCAGCTTGATGTCGTCCCAAGAGGCCAGTTCACCGGTCCGATCGGCCAGCTCCGGCGCGAGCGCGAGGAGCCCTGCCTTGAAGGCATCGAGCCCGGCGGCCTGCAACTGCTCCAGCGAGCCCTTCGGGATGATGAAGGCGCATTGCCAATAGTCGCCGCGATTGAGCCGGATGAAGAAGCGCCCGGCCGCGACCTGGCCGAAGGCCTGTGCGGGTTCATCCGGCCGGCGGCTGAAGCGAAACCAGAGCACATCCATCGGCGCGCCCAGTTCCGTGACGGTGAAGCCTGCTGCGGCGCGGACATCGGAACGCCGCCCATCCGCCGCCACGACGAGGTCGGCGTGGATCTCCAGCGGGCCATCGGGTCCTTCCGCCTTCACCCCCGCAACGCGCCCGTTCTCCTCGATGAGCCCGGCGGCTTTCGTCTGCATCAGCAAACGGAACTTTGGATACTCCCGGCCGTGATCGGCGAGGAAATCGAGAAAGTCCCATTGCGGCATGAAGGCGATGAACGGCGCCTTGACCGGCAAATGGCTGAAATCGGCGACGGCGATGTCCTCAGCTCCGAAGCGGGCGACGAGATCGTCCTCCCGGACATGTGGCAGCGTCAGGAATTTCTCGAGCAGGCCGAGCTCGTGCATCACCTGCATGGTCGAGGGATGGATGGTGTCGCCGCGGAAGTCGCGCAGGAAATCGGCGTGCTTCTCCAGCACGGTCACCTCGACCCCGGCGCGCGCCAGCAGGAAGCCGAGCATCATCCCGGCCGGGCCGCCTCCGGCGATGCAGCAGGTCGTGCTTTCCCGGCGCATGCCTTGTTCTCCGCCTATTCGGTCAGCCTGATCCCGGTCTTCGCCACCAGCTCGGTCAGGATGGCGCGGTCGCGTGCCATGAAGGCACCGGTTTCCTGCGGGCTCCAGGCAACCGGCTCTATCACCAGCTCGCGATAGCGCGCGACGAGCTCGGCATCGGCCATCGCCGCGTTGATCGCGGTGTTGAGGATGTGCAGCGTACCCGGCTCGATGCCGGCCGGCGCGACGATCGAAGCCCAGCCGGGATAGATCAGGTCGACGCCCTGTTCCCTGAGCGTCGGCAACTCCGGCAGTTGCGGCTGGCGTGCATCGGTGGTGACGGCGAGTGCCTTCAGCTTGCCGGCCTGTATGTTCCCCAGGCTGGCGGCGAGGCTGTCGATCATCACCTGGACCTGGCCCGACATCAGGTCGGCCGCGGCGAGTCCGGCGCCGCGATAGGGCACATGAGCCAGCTTGAGGCCGGCCGCCTGCATGATCATTTCGAAGACGAGGTGGTTGGTGCCGCCGACTCCCGCCGAGGCGAAGTTGAGCTGGCCCGGCCGCTGCCTGGCATGGGCGACGAACTCGGCGAGCGAATTGACCGGCAGGGTCGGCGAGACGTTCAGCACCAGCGGAAACAGGCCGAGCATGCCGACCGGCGCGAAATCGTAGGCGACGTCATAGGGCAGTTTTTGGCCGAGCGCCGGGGCGGCGGCGAAGCTGGCCGCGGTCGCGACGAGGAGCGTATGGCCGTCTGCCGGTGCCTTGACCACGGCCTGCCCGGCGACGATGCCGTTGGCGCCCGGCCGGTTGTCGATGATCACCGACTGGCCCAGCTGTCTCGCCAGGGTCTCGCCGAGCCGGCGCGCCGCGATATCGGTACCGCCAGCCGGCGCGAAGGGCACGACGAGCTGGATCGGCCGTTGGGGGAAGGCAGCGCGGGCGCCGCCGGTGCCGAGCGCGCTGGCGAGCCCGGCGAGCAGGACGGTGCGGCGATCGAGAGGTGGCATCGGCCTTCTCCGTAGACGGCTCACCCTATCGCGGTCATCCCGGACAAGCGGCGCAGCCGCGCCGATCCGGGATCCATTCCTGAGCCTATCCGAGAGAGGTTCCGGAATGGGTCCCGGGTCTCCCTTCGGTCGCCGGGACGACCCGAAGAGTGAAGGCCGAGATGCTTGCGATCAAGCGGTTCTGTGGAGCAGGTGTTACGTCCCCGGCCGGTTGATCGTCAGCTTCTGGAAGCCCTTGCCGGCGAGCACCGGCTTCTTCGCCGAGAGGATGCGCGAATTGATGCCCTGCCAGCCGATCTCGCCGGATAGCCGGCCATATTCGATCTTCGGGCAGCGGTTCATGATCACGGTGACGCCCCTGGCCTCGGCCTTGGCCGCGGCCTCGTCATTGCGCACCGAGAGCTGCATCCAGATCACCTTGGGCAGCGGGTCGAGACCGAGCGCCTCGTCGGTGATCGGTCCGGCCGCCTCCGAGTTGCGGAAGATCTCGACCATGTCGACCGGCCGGGGGATCTCCTTCAGCGAGCCGTAGACCGTCTTGCCCAGCAGTGTCTGCCCGGCGAGGCCGGGATTGACCGGGATCACGTCATAGTCGCGATCGAGCAGGTATTTGGTGACGATCCAGCTCGGCCGCGCCTCGTTGGCGGAGGCGCCGACCAGCGCGATCGTCTTCACGCTTTTCAGGATCTCGCGGATTAGGCTGTCGGGATAGGCGTCGTGGTTCATGTCGGCTCTGGTCTCGATGCACTGGTCGGAAAGCTCGTCGTTCCGCAAGATCGCAGGTCGCTCCGAAATTCATCTAAGCACACGCTGCTCTACGATGGATTCCGGGCCGCCGCTACGCTTCGGCCGGAATGACGGGATGGATCGCTTGGAGCCTCAGCTCTCCCACACCGGCTGACGCTTCTCCATGAAAGCGCCGATGCCTTCTTCCGCGTCGCGCGCCAGCATGTTCTCGACCATTACCGCAGAGGCGTGGTCATAGGCCGCCTTCAGCCCCATCTCGCGCTGCTCGTAGAAGGCGCGCTTGCCGACCTTGACCGTCGCCGCCGATTTCGAGGCGATGACCGCGGCCAGCCGCCTGGCTTCGTCAAGCGCCTCGCCCGCCGGCACGACGCGGTTGACGAGGCCCATGCGGGCAGCTTCCTGCGCCGGCACCATCTCGCCGAGCAGCAGCATTTCCATCGCGTGCTTGGCGGAAAGATTGCGCGAGAGCGCGACCATCGGCGTCGAGCAGAACAGGCCGATATGGACGCCCGGCGTGCAGAAGCGCGCAGCTTCGCCGGCGACGGCAAGATCGCAGCTTGCGACGAGCTGGCAGCCGGCGGCGGTCGCCGTGCCTTCGACGGCGGCGATCACCGGCTGGGGCAGGGCAGTGATCTGCTGCATCACACCCGAGCAGCGCCCGAGGACATCGGCGAAATAGGCGCGGCCGCGATCAGGATCGGCCCGGCGCGCGCTCATCTCCTTGAGGTCGTGCCCAGCCGAGAACACCGGGCCGGCAGCGGCCAGCACCACGGCGCGGATGCTGCGGTCGTTCGCGATCGCGGCGAGCGTCTCTGCCAGCGCCGCCAGCATCGCCTCGCTCAGCGGATTGCGTGCCTCGGGCCGATTGAGGGTCAGCGTCGCGATGCCGTCGGCATCCTCGCGCAACAGGATCTGCGCTTTGGCATGGGCGTTCATGGCGACAGGCCTTTCGCTGTTTGTCCTATTGTCGGAAGGCTGGGCCCGTGCTGCAAGGGGATCAACGCCCGATCAGACCCCGGTTTTCCGCACGATGACGACCCGCATGAGCGCCGCCGAGATCGAGGCCTATCTCGATCAGGTCTTCCCGCAGCTCCACTATGGCGGGCGCACCTATTTCGTCGAGGAGGTCGGGCCGCTCACCGCGCGCATGCGCTGCGACTACCATGAGAAGCATTTGCGGCCGGGCGGCACCATCTCCGGCCCGACGATGATGGCGCTGGCTGATCTTGCGCTCTATGTCGCGATCCTCGCCCAGATCGGCCCGGTCGCGCTCGCGGTGACGACCAGCCTCAACTACAACTTCCTGCGCAAGCCCGGCCAGTCGGCGCTGATCGGCGAGGCGAAGCTGCTCAAGCTCGGCAAGCGCCTCGCCGTCGGCGAAGTCTGTCTCTATTCGCAAGGCGAGGCCGAGATGGTCTGCCACGCGACCGGGACCTATTCGATCCCGGCCGAGCGCTAGCCCGGCTATTTTGCCGGGATCGGGTCGAGCCCGGTCTTGCGGATCGCCGGTGCCGCTTCCGCCGAGCGGAGGCAGGCGATCAGCTTCTTTGCCGCCTCCGGCTGCTTGGCGCCGGCTGCGAGGCCGGCCGAGAACACGGTCACGCGCTGGACCTCCTCCGGCAGCGTTCCGACGAAATCGAGGCCTTCGATCGGCAGCAATTCGCTGACCTGCTGGAATCCGAGTTCGGCCTCGCCGCGGGCGACGATCGTGCCGACGCGTTCGGAGAAGATCTTCTTCGCCTTGGCCATGACCTGGCCACTGGGGTCGAGCTTCGGAAAGAGCTCTTCGGACAGATAGGTGCCGCTGGCGCTTGCCGAATAGGCGATCGACTTCGCTTCCATCAACGTCTTCTTCAGTGCCTCGACCGTTGAGATATCCGGCTTGGGCGCCCCGGCTTTGACCGATAGGCCGATCGCCGAGCGGGCGAGGTCGACGCGGGTTCCAGCCGCGCCCTTGCCGTCCTCGACCAGCTTCTCGAAGGCGTCGGCCGCCAGGATCACCACATCGGCCGGCTCGCCGCGCGCCAGCCGGTTCGGGATCGCGTCGGGGGCTGCTCCCATCGAGGCGCCATAGGCGCTGACGACCTTCTCGCCGAGCTTCACCTCGCAGCCGGCGACGAGGTCTTTGTAGGCGGCGGTGAAGCCGCCGGAACTGAGCACATGGATTTCAGCGGCGGCCGGCTGCGCGAAGGCGAGCGGAAGCGCGAACAACGCGGCGCCGGCAAGATGACGGGTTGCTGGAGCTGGCATGGCGTTCCTCCGGGTTGCGGGAAGTCATGCTGGCGCGCCGGAACGGGTTGCGCAAGTTTTCATCCGATTGCGGTATCCAGATACCGTTTCTTGCATTGCGCTGAAAACAATGCGTTTTTGGCCGAGGCGCCGTATTATCTTCGCTTGACATTGCTGGGGTAGCCGCCTATCCAGCCCCCACACCGCCGCCGGCCTGCCGGCGGCTTGTCCTTTTTTCAAGCAGCCGAAGGGTGCCGCGATGAAGACCATCTCGCTCAAGCCCGCCGATGTCGAGAAGAAGTGGGTTGTGATCGACGCCTCCGGGCTCGTCGTCGGCCGTCTCGCCTCCCTGGTGGCGATGCGTCTGCGCGGCAAGCACAAGGCCGCCTACACCCCGCATGTCGACTGCGGCGACAACATCATCGTCATCAACGCCGACAAGGTGGTGCTGACCGGTCGCAAGCGCGACCAGAAGATCTACTACCATCACACCGGCTATGCGGGCGGCATCAAGGAGCGCTCCGCCAAGTTCATTCTCGAAGGTCGCTTCCCGGAGCGCATCGTCGAGAAGGCTGTCGAGCGCATGCTGCCGCGCGGCCCGCTCTTCCGCCAGATCCTCGGCAATCTGCGCGTCTACAAGGGCTCTGAGCATCCCCATGCCGCCCAGTCGCCCGAGGCGCTCGACGTCGCGGCGCTCAACCGCAAGAACGCGAGGGTCTGACGATGGCCGAGGTTCTCCAGTCTCTCGAGCAGCTCGGTCAGGTCGCCAAGGGCGTCCAGCCCGAGGCTCCCGTCCACGTCAAGAAGGTCGATGCCCAGGGCCGCGCCTATGCCACCGGCAAGCGCAAGAACGCCATCGCCCGCGTCTGGATCAAGCCGGGTTCCGGCAAGATCACGGTCAACACCCGTGACCAGGAAGTCTACTTCGCCCGTCCGGTGCTGCGCCTGATCCTGCAGCAGCCGCTGATGCTGGTCGATCGCATGACCCAGTACGACGTGATCGTCACGGTCAAGGGCGGCGGCCTCTCCGGCCAGGCCGGCGCGGTCCGCCACGGCATCTCCAAGGCTCTGACCTTCTACGAGCCCGAGCTGCGCGGCCCGCTCAAGAAGGAAGGCTTCCTGACCCGCGACTCGCGCGTGGTCGAGCGCAAGAAGTTCGGCAAGGCCAAGGCCCGCCGCAGCTTCCAGTTCTCGAAGCGCTGATTTCTGTATCGGCCCCTGCCGATATCGATCCGAAGGGCGGCTCTCACGAGCCGCCCTTTTTCGTTGAGCCGCTGGCCTCCAGCCAGGCAACGATTTCGGCCCGCCGCGGATGCGGCTTGCCGGCCGGTGGGAACAGCATGGTAAGCCGGTCACCGCTGGGAAGCTCATCGGTGAAAGGCGCAACCAGCCGCCCGTCGGCGAGATTGGGCGCAATGAGGCTCCCGCGGCCGATGAGGACACCGGCGCCACCGAGCGCCGCGTCGAGCGCCAGCGCATAGAGCGAATAGGATGGGCCGCGGCCGGGATCGATGTCGCCGGCGCCGGCATGACGCAGCCAGCGCGCCCAATCGTCGCGCCAGACAGCGTCGTGCAGCAGAGTCTGGCCGGCGAGATCGGCCGGTGTCCGCAGCTTGTGGGCGAGCGCTGGAGCGCAGACCGGGAACAGGCGGTCCTCGCCAAGCGCGAGCGCGTCGGCCGGCGGCCTGGCGAGATAGAACAGCGCCAGGTCGAAATTGTCGTACCGGCCCGTCGGCGGGTCTTCCATCGCGCTGATCGAGATGGCCAGGCCCGGAAAGGCCTGTTGCAGCGCCGGCAGGCGCGGCGACAGCCAGAGTTGGGCGATGCAGGGCAGGGCGGCGATGGCGAGCGCCCGGCCGGCATGGCTCGCCTTGAGGTCCTGCACCGTCAGCGCGAGCGCATCGAAGGCGGCACTGAGCCGTGGCCTGGCTTCCTGCGCCGCCTCCGTCAGCGCGACGCCCTGCGGTAGCCGCCGGAACAATGTCAGGCCCAGAAAGGCTTCGAGATGACGCACCTGCTGGGCGATGGCGCCTTGCGTCACCCCGATCTCGTCGGCCGCCCGCGAGAAGCTGCCGAGCCGCGCCGCGGCCTCGAAGGCGCGCAGTGCGTTGAGCGGCGGCAGGTGTTGACGCGGTGGTCTGACGGGCATGGGCGAAACGACGTTGCAGGCCTAGATTTTCTAGGCCTTCCGGCGACGATAACTGGTTTGCATCGGCGCCGGCAAATCGCTGCAATGGCCGCACGAAACAACACTCTGCGGGGACGGCGATGACGGTGAAACTGGTGCGGCGCGATTGGGTGCCGGTGGCGAGCGAGGACTATGTGCTGCGGATCGCCGGAGAGGTTGCCGGTGAGGACCGCGGAGCTCGCGAGATGCGGCTCGCCAACCTCGTCGCCGAGAACCGCACCATCCACGAGCGTGACTGCGTCAATCTCAACCCGGCGACCAATGTGATGAACCCGCGGGCCGAGGCGGTGCTGGGGCAGGGGCTCGGCACGCGGCCCTCGCTCGGCTATCCCGGCGACAAATACGAGATGGGCCTCGAGGCGATCGAGCAGATCGAGGTGATGGCGGCCGAGTTGGCGGCACAGGTCTTCGGGGCGAACTACGCCGAGATCCGCGTACCTTCCGGTGCGATCGCCAATCTCTACGTCTTCATGGCGGCCGCCAAGCCCGGCGATGTCGTGATCGCGCCGCCGCCCGCGATTGGCGGCCATGTCACCCATCACGGTGCCGGAGCCGCCGGCCTCTATGGCGTCGTCACGCATGCAGCTCCCGTCGATGCCACCGGCTATACGGTCGATGTCGAGAAGCTGCGCGCGGATGCGCTGCGGTTGCGTCCCAAGGTGATCAGCATCGGCGGCAGCCTCAACCTGTTCCCGCACCCGATCCGCGAGATCCGCGCCATCGCCGACGAGGTCGGCGCGATCGTGCTGTTCGACGCGGCCCATCTCTCCGGCATGATCGCGGGCCATGGCTGGCAGCAGCCGCTGGAAGAGGGCGCTCATGTGATGACGATGAGTACCTATAAGAGCCTGGGCGGCCCGCCCTCCGGCCTGATCGTCACCAACGATGCCGGCCTCGCCGAGAGGCTCGACGCCATCGCCTATCCAGGCCTGACCGCCAATTTCGACGCGGCGAAATCGGCGGCGCTGGCGATCACCATGATGGACTGGCAGGAGTTCGGCCGCGACTACGCCGCGATGATGGCGGCGACGGCGAAAGCGCTGGCAGAGGCTCTTGTCGAGCGGCAGGTGCCGGTGTTCGCCCGCGATCGCGGCATGACCACCTCGCACCAGTTCGCGATCGAGGCCGCGTCCTATGGCGGCGGGCAGGCCGCGGCGAAGCGGCTGCGCGCCGTCAACATCCTGAGCTGCGGCATCGGCCTGCCGATCGCGGAGGTCGAAGGCGACGTCAACGGCCTCAGGCTCGGCACGCCCGAGATCGTCCGCTTCGGCATGAAGCCCGAGCACATGCCGGAGCTTGCCGGCTACATCGCCGATGGGCTGTCGGGTGCGCGCCCGGACGATGCGATCGCCCGCGACGTCACCGCCTTCCGCCGGCGGTTTGAAAAGCTGCACTATGTGAGGTGAGGCTCATAGCCGGCTGAAGGGCGCGGCAGATTCCGTCTCCCCCACGTGAGAGGCTTAAGGGAGAGGGGGCTCGCGCTTCATCGTCATGGTCGGGTTTATCCCGACCATCCACGTCTTCTCGTCTGCAAGGCGGTGGTCAAGACGTGGATGCTCGCCACAAGGGCGAGCATGACGGAAAGCTTTGAGCGACCCCTCATCCGGCCCATCTGGCCACGTTCTGCCGGAAGCGGAGAAGGGAAGCAGGTGCTTCAACTCCCATACCGTTCCAGCATCTCGGCCTTCAGCGCCTCTTCGCCGATCACCTGCGCGGCGCCGAGCCAGGCTTCCTCGATCTCGCCTGCAGCATTGCGGACAAGGCGAGCCGGCTCGCCCGGGCTGGCGAAGGCCGAGGCCTTGACGATCCGGCCCTGGTCCTCGCTCTCCGGCACGATCTCGCCGGCGTCGAAAAAGGGATTGAACAGCGCAGGATTGGCCATCAGCACCTTGCCGTCGACCGGGACGAGGTCGCCGGCGCCCCAGATCGTCCAGAGGCGCTTGCGCCAGCGTTCGGTCGCCGGCGTCGGCGCGCCGTGCTCGGCGAAGGTCCTGAAGATCTGGATCACGCCGTCGAGCCAGGGATGGGCGAGGCCGTCGATGGCGTTGGTCAGGACGGATATGGTGAGACCCTGTTCCGGCAGGGTGGCGGTGCGGGTGATGAAGCCCTGGAAACCACCGGAATGGCCGACCCAGTCCCAGCCATCGCCGCCACCGGAAATCGTGCCGAGTCCGTAATGGCGGCCGAGGCTGCTTTCGGCATCGGGCCAGAGCCGGCGCGTCATCTCGCGGCGGCTGAGCCCTGACAGCACGCTGCGTTCGGCATTCGGCGACAGCTGGGCGATATAGCGGGCGATGTCGGCCGCGGTCGCGACGAAGCCGGCGGCCGACACCATGGCGTTGCCCGGATTGTCGGCCGGGATCACCACGCGCCGGCCGAGCGGCTGCGTGCTGCTATGGCCTTTCGCCATCGGCCCGGCCCAGAGGGTGATATCGGGCCTGGTCTCCGTCAGCCCGGCCGGCGCGACGATCTCGCGCGCGATCCAGTCGGCGTAAGCCTCTCCCGTCACCGCCTCGATGACGAGGCCGAGCAGGCCAAAGCCGTGATTGGAATATTTCAGGCGCTGCGAGGCCGGAAAGACCGGCGGCCGGGCGAGATCGGCGAGCAGCTCGTCCTTGCGCAGATAGGGCTTGCGATCGAAGAACTGGCCAGAGTCGACGCCGTCCCGCAGCAGGCCGGCGCTGTTGGAGAGAAGCTGGGTCAGCGTCACCGCCGCGACGTTGGGGTGCAGGTTCTCGACATAGGCACCGGCCTTGTCGTCGAGGCGCAGGCGCCCCTGTTCGACGAGGCGCAGGATGCCCGCGGCGGTGAAACTCTTCGAATGCGAGGCGATGCGGAAGCCATGGCGCGGCGTCAGCACTTCGCCGGTCGAGAGGTCGGCGCTGCCGAAGGCGGCCTCCAGCACGATCTCGCCGCCATTCGCGATCGCGACGGCGCAACCGGGCTGGTCATGGAAGCGGCGCTGGAATTCAAGCCAGCTTGCGACATAGTCGAGCGCGGCGGGCAACCAGGGCTTCATCGGGGAATCCATCCTCAGGCGGGGGAAGCGAAGCTTGGCACAGGCGATGATGTCGCGTCAGCGCCGCGAAGCGCAGGAGCCATGCGTTGTTGGCGGAAACGCCTTCGTCCTTGCCCTTAGCGCTCACGCGTGGCATCCGTCCGCGCCACACATAAGGATCGTCATCGTGGACAAGACCGAACTCGCCAAGCTCGAAGCCTATCTCCGTCGCACCTTCGCCAACCACAACATCAGCGTGCGCGCGCGGCTGAAGAAGACCGATTCGGCCGAGGTCTACCTGGCCGACGAGTTCATCGGCATCATCCATGTCGACGACGAGGACGGCGACCGCTCGTTCAACTTCACCATGGCGATCCTCGACGTCGATCTCGAGGATTGAGGGTTCAGGCGCTCAGCGCATCAGCCCGTCGATCGTGCGGCGCACGCCGCCGAGCATGATCTGCCAGTCGGCCACGATCGCGCGCGGGAAGCGGATGTTCACATCGACGCCGCGATGGCGGAAGGTCACGCGGCACGGCTCGTCGAGGCCGCTCTGGGCGGTCTCGACCGGGCAACGCGCCGCAAAGCCGCGCGCATCCGGCACCGAGACATAGAGCTCGTCGCCCTCGTAGGGCGAGCCCTTGCGGAAGCCGCGCACCACCAGCCCGCCCGGATTGGACCAGACCGTCGGCGTCAGGAAGCGGGCATAGGTCGAGAGCTGCGTCGCCGGCTCGTTGACCTTGTCCGGCGGGCTCAATGTCACCAGCAGGCGGTGCCTGGTGTCGGGCGTCACCGGCCCGAGGCTCGGCCAGTCCAGTCGCAGGCGCGCCATGCCGACGAGGCGTCCATCCTCGCCATCGGCGCCGGTCAGGTTCTCCGGGATCGCCAGCACGACCTCGCCGACCCGCGACGCCTGCAACTCGGTGCCGGCGTCGGGATCGGGGCGGGTGGCGAACAGGGCAAGCCCGGTGCCGGCCAGGCCTAGCACGACGATCGCGCCAGCAAGCCGCAGCAGAGCCCGGTCGCCGCGCGGTTGGGCCGGCGCGGGGCGGCGCCTGAGATGATTGCGGATCAGCGCTGCGACATCGGTGGCGTTGGCGAGCGGCTGGGTCTGGTCGGGCGCGTAGAGGCTCATCGGATTCGTCTCCGGGGCCGACGCGCGGCCCTGTCCGGAAACTGAAACAGAGCGGCCTTAACACCCCGTAAACCATGTCGGAGTCGGCGTGGTTAACCAAAGGTTAAAGCTTCGCTTTCGCAGCGATCGTCCTTGCGTCATGGTTCGCCGGCATCCGCTGGAAGCCACGTCCGTGACGCTTGAACCCTCTGCCGTCGAAGCCTTGAAATCACTGGTTCTTGGCTTCGCCTTCGCCGGCCTGCTGGCCAGTGCCTTCGAATTGTTCACGCACAAGCGCGCCGGCTTCGAACTGCTGCACGGCGGCGGTGTCCGTGCCGTGGCGAGCGTGCCGGTCGTCGTCTTCAGCGCGCCCTTCCTGATCCTGCGCAACACCGTGCGCGGACGGAAGATCGAGGGCCGGCCCTTCTTCTTCGTGATGGCGGCGAGCATGATCGCCTCGCTCTGGAGCCTGATCAGCGGCCGGGTCGTGCTCGACCTGCTGATGATGATCGGCGCTGCTTGACGGCCAGGGTGCTCGCCCTGCAATCCTCGGGCTGAAAAGCCCTGGAGGATACGCCATGCCGCTCTATTCGCTCGACGGAACCGCGCCCGAGACGCCGCCGGAAGGGCAGTGGTGGCTCGCGCCAGACGCCCATGTCATCGGCCGTGTCCGGCTCGCCCGCGATGTCGGGATCTGGTTCGGCGCCGTGCTGCGCGGCGACAATGAGTGGATCGAGATCGGCGAAGCCTCCAATATCCAGGAAGGCTGCGTGCTCCATACCGACATGGGCGCGCCGCTCAGGATCGGCGCCGGCTGCACCATCGGCCACCGCGCCATCCTGCACGGCTGCATCATCGGCGAGAACAGCCTGATCGGCATGGGTGCCACCGTGCTCAACCATGTGAAGATCGGCCGCAACTGTCTGGTCGGCGCCAACGCGCTGGTGACCGAGGGCAAGGAATTCCCGGACAACTCGCTGATCGTCGGCTCGCCGGCGCGTGCGGTCCGCACCCTCGACGAGGCCGCAGCTGCGGGGCTGCGCGCCTCCGCCGCCGGCTATTCCGAGCGCTGGAAGCAGTTCGCCAAGGGCATGAAGCGGATCGATTGACCGTCCGTTCTCCGCCGCGGTTCCGCTACCCTCGAAAAAGAAGCGGGCCGGCTCCCGGGGAAGGAGCCGGCCCTGGACGATGCCCGGTCGGGGACGGGTGGGTGGGGACGTGACCGGACTCGTCGTCTGGTGGCGAAGCCCGTCTCGACTTCGCCGGTCTGGTATTCGCGCCGGGTTTCGTCCCCGCCCGACGCGTCGTCTGGTTCAGCGCAGCGACGCAACCGTCGAGGTCGAGAGGCCGCCGAGCGAGGCCCAGCCGGTACGGGCCTGGGATTCGCGCTTGACGTAGGTGTAGCCGGTCTGGCTCCACGGCAGGATCGCGTTGCGCTTGTTGTCGAGGATGAAGTCGCCGCGATCGGTGCGGATCATCAGCACGGCATGGCCGGCATTCTCCTCGTCGATCACGACGGTGACGCGCATGGCACGGCGCGGCAGGCCGGCCTCGGCGAGGCGCTGGCGCTTCAGGAGGACGTAATCCTCGCAATCGCCCTTGCCGTCGGTTGGGATGTCCCAGCGGTCGACCACGCCCCAATGGTCCTGATCGGTGATGGCCTCGATATCGCGGTTGGCCTTGACGTTGGCGGCGACGATCAGCTTCCAGGTCTTGGCCGTCAGCTCGATCTGCTCGGCTTCGCGGGTATCGACTGCGCATTCGCTCGGCATGCGCTTGCAGAAGTCGACCCAGGCATATGGCGCCCGTGCGTCGCCGCCGGCGACGATTGGCGCGCTGGCGACCGGCAGGCCGCCATTCTGCTGCGCCTCAGCGCCGGTCATGCCGGCGAGGGTGATGATGGTAGCAGCGGCCAGGCCGCGAAATCCCCGAGAACCCGAAAACATGACGTCCCCTTTCCTGTCCCGGGGCCGACAATGCTCTTGGGCTGTAGAGATCGCTTGAAATGAAAGCGCACAATTTTACTGAAATCGAGCCTATTGAAGATCAAAGTACTTACAGAAAATCAGGTATAAAACCGGAAGTAAGAATTCTCAGCGCATATGTCGGAGAATATTAACTATGGGGTTTCTTAACCATCCAGTCTGTTAACCCTGCAGGCAAGCCCGGTAACACATGATCAAGGATTGCCGCGCCCGGCCGCGAAGAGAGGCCAGGCCGGCCTCTTTCCCGGCTTGAGCGCGGGCAGGTGCGAGAGATTCCATCTGCGCCAGGGAGAGGCGGCTGGCGCCGCGCCTTCTGCAGCGAGGCGGGCCTTCATCCGCACCGTTCTCGCATATGCGAGGAGGCGATTCGCGGATACTTCCTCTATCGCGGATCTGTGGAGCAGCGAGCCATGGCGAGCCGCTGCGCGGCCTGCGTGAACGCGAGAGGCGCTGCCTGGATTGTCTTCAAGGTTCGGCTGAAAGGAAAGAAGCGCTGGTCCGCGCTCAGAGCTCGAGATTCTCGTCGAGCACGTCGGCCGAGAGGGGCATGCGGAACTGGGCGGCGTAGCCGCCGTCGAAGCGGCGCACGATCATCCCCGCGGTGCTGCCGAGCCGGATCGCCGTGCCCATCTCGAACTGGTGGTCGCTGGCGAAGGCCGCGCCCGAGAGCGAAATGTCGATCAGCCGGACCGCATGCTCGCTACCGTCTTCCTGGGTGATGATGCAGCGCGGGTTGCGCGGGATGATGCGCTCGTGGCGCCGATCCTCGGGCAGGCCGAGTTCGTCGCGATTGGCGAGCCAGGTCAGCTGTGCGGTGAACTTCTCGCGCTTGCGGCTTGTCGCGGTGATGGTCATCGCGAAGCCGGCGGGGGTGGTGCGTACTGCCGTGCCCTCGATTCGCCCGAGATGCTCCAGATAGACGATGACGCGGTCACCGATCATCGGCTTGGCCGGCGCGACCATGTGCAGGCCGCCCGGCGAGATGTCGGTGGTCTGGCAGGGATATTCCATGCGGTTGGGCAGCATGTAGCGTCCAAGCAGGACGACTTTCATGCGCTGATGGCGCCGGCGCTCGACCGGGACCGAGCCCGTCTTTGGATTTTGGGGCGCCGTGAGCATTGCAAACTCTGTTTCTACCAGAGCGATGCTACCGGCTCGCGGGTTAAGAGCACGTTAGAGCGTTCTCACACACGTCCCCCGGGCAGGAGCATCAGCTTCGGCCGCTTGTCCTGGGCCGCGGCTTCGGTCGGGCGCTGCGTGCGCGCATCGGGCCAGATCATCCTGAGGGAGATCATCCGCATCGATTCGAGTGTGTCGAGGCCGAGCCATTCCGGCGACAACGCCGGTGAGAACGCGCCGAGGATGCGGGCATGGGTCCGCCCGCGATAGCGCAGGGGCAGCAGCAGCAGCTCGAGATGGACGCTCGCGCCGTTCTGCGTCTGGGCCGAAAGCCCGGCGACGGCGCCGGCAGTCTCGTCCATCACGGTCTGGACCAGGCGGCGCATGTCGCCTTGTGCCTCGACATCGGGCCAGAGCGCCGTGAAGGCTCGCCCGCGCAGCTCGCGCCCGAACAGGGCGCAGAGCCGCGTTCCGGCCAGGCGGAAGACCGGCCCGATCGGCTCGTTCTCCAGCACGAAGGTGTCTGCCAGCGCATGGCGCAGCGCGCCCGGCTCGATCTCGCCCCGTTCGGGGGCGCTCCGTTCGCCGCGCAGCATGTCCCAGTAGTCGAAAACCAGGCGGGTGCTCGGATTCTTCATGTCGTGTCCAGTCCGGTCTGCGCTGTCCCTGATCGTGCGAATGCGTGTCAAATCGGATCGCTTTCGTTCGAGCTGGGGACTGTCGGGCCCTTGCGAATCGGCAGGACGCAGCCCGCATGCCGTCTTGCCACGCGACCCGGACAGGGGGAGGCGGCAGGGGTCGTTAAGGTTAAGCAACGGTTAAGCTTGTGGAAGATCCCTAAAATGCCGCATAAATCCCCTGTCGAATTCGAGCCCGCACGATGCGTCCGGGCTCACTGGAAAAGGCGGGGGCGCGGGGGCGTGACCGGCCGGGGAGGAGAGGGGAGAGCGCTCGCTCTCCCCTTTTCTGTTGCCTGCCGAGGGCCCATGCTCCAGTGAGGGCGCGATGTCGGCGAACCCAGACGATCCATATGGCCCGCCAGTGCGCGAGCCGGTCTTCAACCTGCCCGGCGTCGTCGTCTGGCTGATCGCGGCCCTGGCGCTGATCCAGGGGGCGCGCGAACTGCTCAGCGAGCGCGACGATTTCCTGCTCGTCTCCTGGCTCTCCTTCGTGCCGGCGCGCCTGACGCTCTGGTTCGCGCCGGAGCGCCTGGAGGAGATCGCCCGCTCGCTCGGCACCTCCGGTACGCCCGATTTCGTCCAGCGCCTGCAATTGGTCCGCCTGCTGCTGGCCGATGGCGGCGGCCAGCTCTGGACGCTGCTCAGCTATGGGCTGCTGCACGGTTCATGGCTGCACCTGGTCTCGAACGTCGTCTGGCTGGCCGCCTTCGGCAGTCCGGTCGCACGCCGGCTCGGGGCCGGGCGTTTCCTGTTGCTGATGGCCGTGTCCACGATCGCCGGCGCCCTGCTGCACTGGTGGTCGCGCGAACTCGACGTCCTGCCGCTGGTCGGCGCTTCGGCCGGTGTCTCGGGCGCGACGGCGGCGGCGATTCGCTTCGTGTTCTCCCCGGGCGTGCATTTCGGCGGGCTTGGCCACGACGAGGTGGTGCGTGCGATTCCGGCCGAGCCGCTCGGCGGCCTCTGGCGCAATTCGCGGGCCATGCTGTTCGTGGTGATCTGGTTCGTCACCAACATCCTGTTCGGTGCCGGGCTGGTGCCGATTCTCGGCGAGGAGACAAGCATCGCCTGGGAGGCGCATATCGGCGGCTTCCTCGCCGGGCTTCTGCTGTTCCCGCTGCTCGATCGCGGGCCGGTGCGGCGCTGATTGCAACCGGAGCGGGCAGTTTTCCTGCCGGGAACGCCTTGCCGTCGCCTCAGACTTCGCTCACAGTCGAACGAGTCTAGGCTGGCGTCGTATCGCGGACGCAACGATCCGCGTTCCGGCGCTGCTTCCGTCGAACCCATCAAATGAGCGCCGGTCAACGGTGCCACTATCGCTGGAGGAGGAGTCGATGAACGTCGTTCATATTCTCGGCAACAAGGGCGCAGAGGTGATCTCGGTGCAGCCCCACCGGACGCTCGGCGAGGCAGCGCGGACCCTGGCGGAGAAGCGGATCGGCGCGGTGGTCGTGACCGGCGCCGATGGCAGCCTGCTCGGGATCCTGTCCGAGCGCGACATCATCAAGGCCTTGGGCACCGATGGCGCCGCGGCGCTGGAGACGCCGGTGTCGCGCGCCATGACCGCCAAGGTCGTGACCTGCCGGCCTGATACCAGCGTCGACGATCTGATGGAGATCATGACGTCAGGCCGCTTCCGGCATGTGCCGGTGGTCGATAATGGTCGGGTCGCCGGCATCGTCTCGATCGGCGACGTGGTCAAGCATCGGGTCGCCGAGATCGAGGCCGAGAGCCGGGCGATGCGCGACTACATCGCGATGGCGTGAGGCTTCACCCCCGTCATGCTCGCCCTTGTGGCGAGCATCCACGCCTTGAATTCCGCCTTGGATCACTGAGGGGAGGACGTGGATGGTCGGGACAAGCCCGACCGTGACGGACAAGGGCGTTAAATCGGCCCTTCGCGTCTAGTTCAGCGGCAGGTGATTGGCCGCGACGATCGCGGCGATCTCGTCCAGCGCGCGTTCCGCCGCCTGCCGGCCGAGCGCGATCGCTTCGTCGGCGCGGTGGAAGTCGAACAGGCCGACGCGGCCGAGCTTGGGGCCGATCATCACATCCGGTGGATCGCCTGCGAGACGCGAGCGCGAGATTCGGTCCTGGGTGATGTTGAAGGCGTCGATCATCACGCCGGCGAGGCCCGGCTGCTGCTCGTGATTGGCCTTGCCGACGATGCCGCGCATGCGCTCGCGCACGCCGCCGAACCAGCCGGTCGCCGGGCGCTGCTCGACCACGGGCTCCGGGTCCGGATCGGCGCCGTAGGACTGGATCACCGTGCCGCGGCCGGTCATGTCGCTGTTCAGGTTGACGCAGAGCACGACGTCGGCACCGAGCGCCCGCGCCACCGTGACCGGCACCGGATTGACCAGCGCGCCATCCATCAGCCAGCGGCCGCCGAGCTTCACCGGGTCGAATACGCCGGGCAGCGCGTAGGAGGCGCGCAGCGCGTCGACCAGCGAGCCGCGGGTCAGCCAGATCTCATGGCCGGTGCCGAGTTCGGTTGCGACGGCGGCGTAAGTCTGCCTGAGATCGCTGATCTGCAGGCCGGCGAGATCGCGTTCCAGCAGGCGCTTCAGCCGCCCGCCGGCGATCAGCCCGGCGCCGCCGAGATGGAAATCCATCAACCCGACGACGCGGCGCTTGGTCAGGCCAAGTGCAAATTCGCGCAATTGCTCGAGCTTGTCGGCGGCGTAGCAGCCGCCGACCACCGCGCCGATCGAGGTGCCGGCGATCACTTCGGGCGCGTAGCCGGCCTCGGTGAGAACATCGAGGACGCCGATATGCGCCCAGCCGCGCGCAGCGCCGCCGCCGAGGGCAAGGCCGATCCGCGGCCGGCTGAGGCGCGCGGCGGGTCGGGAAACGAGATCGTTCATCGCAGCTCCGCCGCCGCCCAATCCAAAGGCCCGTCTGGCGATGTTCTCCAGTCTCATCGGCGCGATCCCTCCGCGGGAGGACTTCAGGATCGCGCCAGCCGATGAGCGAAAGATGAACGGCGCCCGGACCCTAGGCGGCTATCAGTCGCTTTTGAAGGAAACATGAAAGCTTGGTGAAAGGATTGCCAACGAAGCAGGCAGTCCCGGTTCAGATGGTCAGTGGTCCGTCGGCCGCGGTGCCGACCGGCTTAACCCGATAGAAGCAGCTGTGGCGGCCGGTGTGGCAGCAGCCGCCGTCGCCGCCGACAGTGACCTTGATCCAGATCGCGTCCTGATCGCAGTCGATCCGCATTTCGACGATGCTCTGCAACTGCCCGGAGGTCTCGCCCTTGCGCCAGAGCGCCTGACGCGAGCGCGACCAGTACCAGGCTTCGCCCGTCTCGATGCTGAGGCGCAGCGATTCGGCGTTCATATGCGCGACCATCAGCACCTCGCCGGTCACAGCGTCGGTGGTAACGCAGGTGACGAGGCCGTCGCGGTCGAACTTGGGAGCAAGGACCGTGCCCTCTTCGATCTCGGCTTTGGCTGAAAGGGTGGGGAAGGCAGTCATGTTGGAATCCTGACGGTGACGTCTCGCATATACGGCAGGTAACGTGAGCCGTCATTCTCGGGCGGCGTGAAGCGCCGGCCCGGGAATCTCAAGGCCAGAAGACACTGGTTTCCGAGATGCTCGAAGCAAGCCCGAGCATGACGCGTCGGAGCGCAGGTCGTGGGCTCACAGCCCCGGCGACTTCACCATGGTAAAGAAGCGCACCTGCTCGGCCGGATCGCGGAAGCGGCCGGTGTACTGCGTCGTCATCGTTGATGAGCCCTGCTTCTGCACGCCGCGCATCGACATGCACATGTGCTCGGCCTCGACGAGGACGGCGACGCCGCCCGGTTTGAGCGTCCGCTCGATCGCCTGGGCGATCTGCGCCGTCATCGTCTCCTGCGTCTGCAGGCGGCGTGCATAGACCTCCACGACGCGGGCCAGTTTCGACAGGCCGACCACGCCCCCGTTCGGATAGTAGCCGATATGGACCTTGCCGACGAAGGGCACCATGTGGTGCTCGCAATGCGAATAGAACGGGATGTCGCGGACGAGGACCATGTCCCTGTAGCCGTCGACCTCCTCGAAAACCCGTTCGAGAATCTCCTCGGGATCGTCGTCGTAGCCCTTGTAGAGTTCGCGATAGGCCTTGGCGACGCGGCCGGGTGTCTCGAGCAGGCCTTCGCGCGAAGGATCGTCGCCGGCCCAGAGGATCAGTGTGCGCACCGCTTCCTCGGCTTCTTCCCGCGTCGGCTTTCTGACGAGAAAGGTGTCTGCGGCCGGGCGCAGGGCCTGGTCCGCGGATAAGGACTTAACCACGGCGTCCATGTGGTGCCTTCCGTTCTGTTGTCTCGCCCTCCTACGTGCGGAAGGCGGGGATGGATCAATTCGTCGACTGCTGCGGCGAGACGGCCCTCCCCATCTGGGAGGGTCCTTTCTATATTGGGGTGGAAGGCGGGTCGATCCACCCCCGCATGGGCTCGCACATGCTGAACGATGTCTACAACAAGCGAATCCTGGAATTGGCAGGAAACATCCCGCTGCTTGAGCGCCTGCCGGTGCCCGATGCGACGGCGACCGCCCATTCGCGCCTCTGCGGCTCGACGGTCACGATCGACCTGACCATGGACGAGGATGTCGTCACCGGCTTCGGCCACGATGTCCGCGCCTGCGCGCTCGGCCAGGCTTCGTCCTCGATCATGGCGCGCCATGTCGTCGGCTCCACTGCCGCCGAATTGCGCGAGGTCCGCGAGCAGGCCCGCGCGATCCTGAAGGAGGGCGCTGAACCACCCAGCGGTAAATGGGCGGACCTGTCCGTGCTGGTGCCGGTGCGCGACTTCAAGGCGCGCCACGCCTCGACCATGCTGACCTTCGACGCGGTGGTCGACGCGATCGGCCAGATCGAGGCGAAGCGGCGCGAGACTGTGGCGGGCTGAAGGTTATTTCAGCCCGAACGCCTGGCGGATTTCCGGTTTCGTCTCGTCATAGCGGACCTTGAAGGCCTTCTCGGCCAACAGTGCCTTGGCGACGACGCGGCCGATCTTGTCGCCGGCTTCCAGGTCGGTGGGGTAGTGGAAGCCGCAGATGAGACGGCTTTCGTCATAGCTTTTCACCCGCTCCTCGAACTTGTCGGCGAGTTCGGGGACGGCGTCCGAGAGCAGCGTGGCATAGAGCGCCGCGGTCGCGGCATGGGCCGAGGGGAAGGAGGTTCCTTCCGGCCGTCCGCCGGGGCAGGGCTTGACCCTGACCTTGTTCCACACCTGGAACGGCCGGATGCGGCTGGTCAGGCGGTTGACGCTCTTCAGCAGGATGGCGAGCTCGACCTGCGCCTCGCGCATCAAGAGCCGTGTCTCGCGATGGGTGCCGTCGATATAGTTGTGGGCCATGCCTTTCAGGAAGGCATTGAACGTCTGGTACTGGTCGGCGATCGCCTGCTTCTCGCGCTCCGGTGTGCGGGCGGAGGAGAGGGCGAGCACCTTCTCGAACTCGGCGCGATGCTCCGGCGAGTTCTGTGCCGGAGGCAGGCCCATCACCTTGGCGACGTCGATTTTGGCGGCGTCGAGCCAGATCAGATAGGCTCGCTGCTGTGCCGCCGCGGGCGTAGCCAGGGCGAGCGCGAGCAGCGGCCCGCAGAGGGCGGTGGCGGAGGCAAGGAAGCGTGCGCGCATCATGACCAGAATCTGGGAAGGCGGGATCGAAGAGGGGCGATATAAGTTTGGCTGGAGGGAGCCGGCAGCGTTTGCCTGAGTCATACTTGCCTAAACATGCTGAAAAAAGCCTTTCATGGCGACAGGCGTTTTTGCGCCTGCCGCGCCAGGGCGCCCATCTGCTGATCCGCGGCTACCAACTCAGCTTCTCACTGCTGATCGGCCGGCAGTGCCGGCACTGGCCGTCGTGCTCGGAATATACCGACGAGGCGATCCAGCGGCACGGGCTCTGGGCCGGCGGATGGGTCGGCTTCGCCCGCATCTGCCGCTGCACGCCGCTCGGCACCTCGGGGATCGACATCGTTTGCGAGGAGCTGCCTCCGGAGGGAGCCTGGTACAAGCCCTGGGCCTATGGCCGCTGGCGCGGGGTCAACGCGCCGCCGGTGGCAGCGGCGGACGAAGGTGATCAGTTCGAGCGACGCTGAGACCTGGCGATCTGCAGCGTCGCCACGCAATCGGCGGAGAAGGCCGCCTGTTTCTCCTTGAAGCAGGCGGCGAGGCGGCCGCCGCCGGGCTGGATGCCTGGACAATGCTTCTGGAAATCGGCAGCGCAGGCGTTGCGGATCGCCGTACGACCGGGTGTCTGCGCCAGGGCCGCCTCGGGTATGAGCGCAACGAGGGCAAGAGTCAGAACGAGGTGGCGAGGCATGGCTGTCGGCTCCGATTGGGCGAGGCCGCGATGCTGGGTGAGCCTGGCTTGCTGCGACCTGACCGGAACATGACGAAACCGACAGCTTCCGAGGGAAGAGCCATTCGCCGATTGCCTGCACCTTCCCGCTCGTATAGGCCTCCCCGGCGCGCGTGCCGAACCGGCTGCAGGCCGCGTCGCCCCGCTCATTCATGCAGCCGGCCTTGGCTTACGGGGCTTGTATCCCCGAGTGAGCAGGAGCCGATCGATGACGATCTCCCTGACATTTCCCGATGGCGCGCAGCGCGAATTCCCGTCCGGCATCACCGGCAGGGAACTCGCCGGCGGCATTTCGCCATCTCTCCTGAAGCGCACGGTTGCGATGGCGCTCGACGGCGTGGTCGTCGACCTCGCCGATCCGATCACCGCCGACGCGAAGATCGAGTTCCTCAACCGCGAGGATCCGCGCGCGCTGGAATTGATCCGGCACGACTGCGCCCATGTCCTCGCCGAAGCTGTGCAGGAGCTCTATCCCGGCACGCAGGTGACGATCGGCCCGGTGATCGAGAACGGCTTCTTCTATGATTTCTTCCGCAACGAGCCGTTCTCGCCGGAGGATTTCGCGCCGATCGAGAAGAAGATGCGCGAGATCATCGCGCGCGACAAACCCTTCACCAAGGAGATCTGGAGCCGCGACAAGGCCAAGGCCTTCTTCCGCGACAAGGGCGAGGCCTTCAAGGTCGAGCTGGTCGATGCGATTCCGGAAGACCAGACGCTGAAGATGTATGCGCAGGGCGATTGGATCGACCTCTGCCGCGGCCCGCATATGACCTCGGTCGGCAAGGTCGGCAACGCCTTCAAGCTGATGAAGGTGGCCGGCGCCTATTGGCGCGGCGATAGCAAGAACCCGATGCTGACGCGCATCTACGGCACCGCCTTCGCCCGGCAGGAGGAGCTCGACGCCCATCTCAAGCAGATCGAGGAGGCCGAGAAGCGCGACCATCGCCGGATCGGCCGCGAGATGGACCTGTTCCATTTCCAGGAGGAGGGGCCAGGCGTCGTTTTCTGGCACTCCAAGGGCTGGCGGCTTTTCCAGGAGGTGCTGACCTATATGCGCCGGCGGCTCGCCGCCGACTATGAGGAGGTCAACGCCCCGCAGGTGCTCGACAAGTCGCTCTGGGAGACCTCGGGCCACTGGGGCTGGTACCAGGACAACATGTTCGCGGTGAAGTCGGCTTCGGCCTTCGAGAATCCGAACGATCCGACGCGCGACCAGAAGGTCTTCGCGCTGAAGCCGATGAACTGCCCGGGCCATGTCCAGATTTTCAAGCACGGCCTCAAAAGCTATCGCGACCTGCCGATCCGGCTGGCCGAGTTCGGCAATGTCCACCGCTACGAGCCGTCCGGCGCGCTGCATGGGCTGATGCGCGTGCGCGGCTTCACGCAGGACGACGCGCACATCTTCTGCACCGAGGAGCAGCTCGCCGCCGAGTGCCTGGCGATCAATGATCTGATCCTGTCGGTCTACGAGGATTTCGGCTTTACCGACGATCTCGTCATCAAGCTCTCGACGCGGCCGGAGAAGCGCGTCGGCTCCGACGCGGTCTGGGATCATGCCGAAGACGTCATGACGAAGGTGCTGGAGAGGATCGCGAAGCAGTCCGGCAACCGGATCACGACCGAGATCAATCCGGGCGAGGGCGCCTTCTACGGGCCGAAGTTCGAATATGTCCTGCGCGACGCCATCGGCCGCGACTGGCAGTGCGGCACGACGCAGGTCGACTTCAATCTGCCGGAGCGCTTCGGCGCCTTCTATATCGGCTCGGACGGCGAGAAGAAGCAGCCGGTCATGGTCCATCGCGCCATCTGCGGCTCGCTGGAGCGCTTCGTCGGCATCCTGATCGAGCACCATGCCGGGCATTTCCCGCTCTGGCTGGCGCCCGAGCAGATCGTGGTCGCACCGATCACCTCGGAGGCGGACGCCTATGGCGAGGAGGTCACCATGGCGCTGCTCTCGGCCGGCCTGCGCGCCCGCGCCGACCTGCGCAACGAGAAGATCAGCTACAAGGTGCGCGAGCACTCGCTGGCCAAGGTCCCGGTCATCCTCGCCGTCGGCAAGCGCGAGGCCGAGGAGAAGACCGTGACCGTGCGCCGCCTCGGCAGCCAGGCCCAGACGGTGATGAGCCTCGACGCCGTGGTCGCGGCGCTGGTCGAGGAGGCGACGCCGCCCGATCTTGCGCGGAAGCGCAAGGTCAAGGCGGCCTAAGACAGGCCATCTCGCCAAAACCCGTCAGCCCGTGCCAAATAAGCGCGCATGCTGACGGGTTCCTATCGCAAACGGCTCGAAGCCGATCTGGGTCGCTGGGTGGGAGAGGGGCTGGTCAGTCCCGAAAGCGCCGCGACCATCCGCCGTTCGCTGGCGCAGGAGGGCGGCGGCTTCAAGCTGCCGGCCCTGATCGGCCTGTTCGGCGGCCTGCTGATCGCCTCCAGCGTTTCCGCCTTCGTCGCGGCGAACTGGGACGAGATCCCCCGCATCGCCAAGCTCGTCATGATCCTGCTCGGCCTCGCCGGCGCGCTCGGCATCTCGGCCCGGCTGGAGAGTCGCGGTTCGACAGGCGGCGCCGACGCCGCCGCGACCTGCGGCACGCTGATCTTCGCCGCCGGCGTCGCGCTCGTCGGCCAGATGTATCATCTGCCGACCGACTGGCCGGGCGGGGCGCTGCTGGTCGCGCTCGGCGCGCTGATCGTCGCCTTTTTGCTGCGCTCGAACGGGGCGCTCGTCATCGCCATCGTCGGGATCGGCTGCTGGGCCGGCGGTCGCTGGGACGAGGGCGGGAGCAGGGCGCACCTGCTGTTCTGGCTGCCCTTCCTGCCGGCGCTCTGGCTGGCCGCGACCCGGCACAACCGCCTCGTCCATCATGTCGCGGCGCTGGCGTTGCTCGGCTGGTTCGCGACGCTGCCGGGCCAGCCGGCCTTCCTGCGCTTCGACTACGGCCTGCTCGCCTATGGGCTCGCCGTCTCCGCGTTGTTCGTTGCGCTCGGCGCGCTGGCGCTCGACCGGGGCGGGCCGGGCCTGCTCACCGCCTTCCTGCCCTGGGGGCTGATCGGGCTGATCCTGTCGCTCAATGTCGAGTTGATCCGCATTCTCGATCCGAGCGAGGCGAAGGCGGGAACGGCGCATTCGCTGAACCATGTCGCCTATGCGCTGGCGCTGCCGGCGGTGATCGGTTTTGGCCTGCTGGCGCGCGAGCGCCGCTTCGCCTGGCCGCTGGCGGCGGCGCTCGTCATGTCGCTGCTGGTACCGGTGCTGTTCTGGAGCGGCGGCGCGGTCAGCATGGCTGGCAAGATCGTCGTGGCGGCATTGATTCTCTCGATCGCGATAGGCCTCGTCGTCGCCGGTGCGGGTGGCGGCGTGCGCCGGCTCAGCATCGCCGGCTCGCTGCTGTTCGCCATCGCGATCGTGACTCTGCTCTGGCAGACCATCGGCACCTTGCTCGATCAGTCGCTGTTCTTCCTGATCGGCGGCGCGACCCTTATCGCGATCGCCAGCGGGATGCGCCGGCTCCTCGCCAAATTCAGCAAGCCGGTGGAGGCTGCGCCGTGATCCGCCTGCCGTCCGCCGATGCCTTTACCGGCCGCGTCTCGCCGCTCTGGCGCGGGCTCGCCGCCATTGTCCTGCTTTGCGCGCTGATCCTCGCCATGGTCGAGTCGCGCGCCGGCATCCTGCGCTCCGGCACCGAGATCAGGCTCGCGACGGCCCCGGTCGATCCGCGTGACCTGTTTCGCGGCGATTACGTCATCCTCGGCTACAAGATCAGCACGCTCGATCTCTCCAGGCTCGACGGCGACAAGAGCTTCGAACGCAACCAGACGGTCTTCGTCCGCGTCGCGCCCGGGGCCGATGGGCTCGCCGAGGCGAAAGGCGTTTATCTCGCCCGCCCGGCTGCCGGCGCCGGCGAGACCGTGATCGTGGGCAAGGTCGCCTCGGCCGGCGCCTGCGTCACCAATGCCGACGGCGACCCCGATTGCAATGCCGGCCGCCGCGCCATCCGCGTTACCTACGGCCTCGAAAGCTATTTTGTGCCCGAAGGCACCGGCCGCGCCATCGAGACGACCGAGCGCAAGCGGCTCGAAATCGTCGCGGCCGTGTCGAGCTCCGGACAGGCGGCGATCAAGCGCCTGCTGATCGACGGCAAGCTCGTCCATCAGGAGCCGCCTTACTGAAGGCCCGGTAACAGGTAAGGCGCGGGGAACCCTTCTCCCCTGTGGGAGAAGAGCAGGGATGAGGGCCTGCCCTAACCGTAAAGGGCGCTGCTGCTCCGTTGTGTTCAGACAATTGACGGCAGTCCCTCACCCCTACCCCTCTCCCATCCGGGAGAGGGGATCCCGCGCAAACCTGTCTCTGTCTCGCCCGCACCCGCCCACGGCGACGCAGCGCTTCCGTGCCGGCGCGGCATGCTCTAGAGGATCAGCCGATTCCACAACGGATCGGCTTGAGCGATGTACGACATCAGATGGATTCGCGAGAACGCTGAGGCGTTCGATCGGGGCTTGCAGCGGCGCGGGCTTGAGAAACTGTCGTCGTCGCTGCTGGCGCTCGACGACCAGCGCCGGGCCGCGATCAGCAAGGCACAGGCCGCGCAGGAGCGTCGCAACGCCCTCTCCAAGGAGATCGGCAAGGCGATGGGCCAGAAGGACCTCGTTTTGGCCGAACAGCTCAAGGCCGAGGTCGCCGCGCTGAAGGAGCAGGTGCCGGCGCTGGAAGCCGAGGAGAAGGCCGCAGTCGAGGCGCTGAGCGCCCAGCTCGCCGCGATTCCGAACACGCCGCTCGACGAGGTGCCTGACGGCGCAGACGAGCACGGCAACGTGCTGCTGCATGCCCATGGCACGAAGCCGGACGAGACTGGCAAGCGCCTCGTCGGCGTCAACCAGCCGAAGGAGCATTACGAGCTCGGCGAGGCGCTCGGCCAGATGGATTTCGAGACGGCCGCCAAGCTCTCCGGTTCGCGCTTCGTCGTGCTCGACCGTCAGATCGCGCGCCTCAACCGCGCTATCGGCCAGTTCATGCTCGACACCCATGTCGAGGAGCATGGCTATACCGAGGTCAACCCGCCTCTGATGGTGCGGGATGATGCCATGTTCGGCACGGCGCAGCTGCCGAAGTTTCGGGATGACCAGTTCGCCATCACAGCTGGCGCAGCTGCCGTCGAGACCCTTTTTAGCGACGTAGTCCAACGGCGTTTGGCTGAAGCGATGGACCGGGTGCAAGCGGAGCGCCCTGAGTTAAAAGATAGTGCCGTCGAACGCATTCAGGCGGTAGTACGCGATAACTTATATGGCGCACGTGATCTTCTGCAGGATGAAATCGATAAGGCGCGCGGGTTTTGGCTCATCCCGACCGCCGAGGTCCCGCTGACCAACCTCGTGCGCGAATCGATCCTCTCCGAGGAGGAGCTGCCGCGCCGTTTCACCGCGCTCACGCCCTGCTTCCGGGCGGAGGCCGGCTCGGCCGGGCGCGATACGCGCGGCATGCTGCGCCAGCACCAGTTCGAGAAGGTCGAGCTCGTCTCGATCACCGCGCCGGAAAAATCCCGCGAAGAGCATGAGCGCATGCTGTCTTGCGCCGAGAACGTGCTGAAGAAGCTCGACCTGCACTATCGCGTCATGACGCTGTGCACCGGCGACATGGGCTTCGCCTCGCAGAAGACCTACGACATCGAGGTCTGGCTGCCCGGCCAGAAGACCTATCGCGAGATCTCGTCCTGCTCGGTCTGCGGCGATTTCCAGGCGCGTCGCATGAATGCCCGCTACAGGACCAAGGACGGCAAGGGCCCGTTCTTCGTCCACACCCTCAACGGCTCGGGCACGGCGGTCGGCCGCGCCTTGATCGCGGTGATGGAAAACTACCAGAACGCCGACGGCTCGATCACCGTGCCGGACGTGCTGGTTCCCTATATGCGCGGGGTCACCCGCATCGAGAAGGCGGCCTGATCCCATGCGCATCCTGGTGACCAATGACGACGGCATCCATGCCGAGGGCCTCGCCGTCCTCGAGCAGATCGCGGCCCAGCTCTCCGATGACGTCTGGGTAGTCGCGCCCGAGACCGACCAGTCGGGCGTGGCGCATTCGCTCTCGCTGTCGAACCCGCTGCGCCTGCGCCAGATCGAGGAGAAGCGCTTCGCCGTCCAGGGCACGCCGACCGATTGCGTGATCATGGCGGTGCGCTCGGTCATGGCCGAGATCAAGCCCGATCTCGTGCTCTCCGGCGTCAATCGCGGCCAGAACGTCGCCGAGGACGTGACCTATTCCGGCACCATCGCCGCCGCAATGGAAGGCACGCTGCTCGGCATTCCCTCTATCGCGGTGAGCCAGGCCTATATGGCGGGCGACCGCACCCAAATCATCTGGGACTGCGCTCTGCAGCATGCGCCCGGCATCATCCGCCGGCTGCTGGAGGAGGGGATTCCCGATGGGATCCTGTTCAACCTCAACTTCCCGAACGTGCCCCCGGCCGAGGTCGCTGGCGTGGCGGTGACGGCGCAGGGCCGGCGAGACCAGGAGCTGATGCGGCTGGAGCCGCGGCGCGACGGGCGCGGCAATCCCTATTACTGGATCGCCTTCCAGCGCGGGAAGCACGAGCCGGCCAACGGCACCGACCTGCGCGCCCTCGCCGAGAAGAAGATCTCGGTGACGCCGCTCGAGCTCGACCTGACGCATGAGCCGACGATGACGCGCTTCGCACAGCTCTTCGCCTGAGGGCGGTAGGAATGACCGACGAGGGCGCCAGCAGCGAGAGCGAGCGAACGGTCGCTTTCCTGTTGTCGCTGCGCGCGCGCGGCGTGCGCGACCTCGCCTTGCTCCGGGCGATGGAGCGCGTGCCGCGCGAGCATTTCGCGCCCTCGCGCTTCGCCGATCTCGCCCGCCAGGACGTCTCGGTGCCGCTCCCTTGCGGCCAGACCATGACGGCGCCGCACACGGTCGCGGCGCTGGTTGGCGCGCTCGAGATGAAGCCCGATTGCCGGGTGCTCGAGGTCGGATCCGGCTCGGGTTATGTCGCGGCGCTGCTCGCGGCCATGGGCGGCAAGGTGGTTTCGCTGGAGCGCTACCGCACGCTCGCACTCGCCGCGCATGAGCGCCTCACGGGCGGTGGCTTCGCGCAGCTGGTCGAGCTGCGCCATGCCGACGGCTTGCAGCCCGATCGTACGCTCGGTCGCTTCGAGCGCATCCTGGTCAACGGCGTGATGCAGACGGTGCCGGAGGCGCTGCTTGCCCGGCTGGAGATCGGCGGGCGCCTCGTCGGCGCGCTACGCGTCGAGGGGGCAGGGCGGCTCGTCGTCGTCACCCGCAGCGAGGACGGCTTCGATCACGCGCTCGGCGCGATCATGCGAATCCCGCCGCTGGCGCCGGGGCTGTCGCAGGCGCTGTAGGCGATTTTTCCCGCCGTTATGCTGGGGCTTGATCCGAGTGCCCCGGGATGTTCGAGCAGATGTTGGCCTAAGTGGCATTCGCGGGGAACCCTTCTCCCGTGTGGGAGAAGGGCAGGGATGAGGGCCCGCCCTATCCGCAGAAGGCGCAACGGCGCCGCTGAGTTTCAACAATTCGCGGCGGTCCCTCACCCCTACCCCTCTCCCATCCGGGAGAGGGGATCCCGCGGGGACCCCATTCGCCTCTACCCGCTGGACCACTGCGCGCCACCGTCAGGGAGATTGCGGCTGCCTTCGAAAATTCACCTGACCTGTCAGTAGCGAAACGCCTTCTTAACCTAACCGGCTCTTTAATGCGGACCGTAGAGTTGCGTCGTTCGCGAGTGCAGAGTCCATGCGTAAGCAAGTCGAGCTGGCCGTGTCGAAATCCGTGGTTCGCGCCGTGTCGGTCTGCGCCCTTGCGGCCGGCCTGGGCGCCTGCTCCTCGGAGGCCATGCGCTTCACCGAGGCGCCTTTCGGCAATCCCTTCAAGACCGCTCAGGCCCCGGCCCCCCAGCGCGATCCGGCCACAACAGGCTCGATCGGTCGCAGCGGTCCGAGCCCGTCCTATGAGACGGCCTCCGCCGCCGGCAATCCGAGCGTGCGCAGCCAGCCTCTGGCGCCGCCGACCGCTTCGGTCGCCGCTCGTCCCGCGCCGCAATCCGCTCCCGCTCCGAGCGCGCCGGGTTCGGCCGCCGGCTGGAGCCCCCAGGGCGGCACCCCGATCGTCGTCGCCCATGGCGAAACGCTCGACGTGATCGCGGGTCGCTACGGCGTGCCGCGTTCGGCGCTGATGCAGGCCAATGGCCTCCGCGGCGAAGTCACGCCGGGTTCGCGCATCGTCGTCCCCGTCTACAATGGCGGCGGCTCGCAGACCGCCGCGCGCCAGCCGGCGCCGAGCGATAACCGTTTCGAGCAACCGCGCTCTGCTCCGCCGCCGGTGTCGCGTCCGATAGCCTCCGCGCCGGCCGTGTCCGCGGCTGCCCCGAAGGTCGCGGCCGTCGATGCCCGGGCACAGGCTGCCCAGGCGAAAGCGCAGGCTGCCGCCGAAGCCAAGGACAAGGCCGCCGCCGATGCCAAGCGCATGGGCGAGGCCCGTGCCCGCTTCGCCGCCGAGGCCAAGGCCAAGGCCGCCGCAAAAGCCGGCAACGAGACCAAGACGGCGGCGCTGCCGGCGCCGGCCCCGGCTCCTGTCGCTCAGCCGGCCAAGCCGAAGACTGCCGCTCCGGTGGTCGCCAGCGCGCCGGCCGACAAGGTCACCGTGCAGCCGAAGGTGGTCGCTCCTGAGCCGAAGGCCGCCGAGCCGCAGACCACAGCGAGCCTGCCCAAGGCCGAGGAACCCGCTTCGTCCGGCGCCGAGTTCCGCTGGCCGGCCCGTGGCCGCGTCATCACCGGCTATGCCGGCAAGGGCGGCAATGAGGGCATCAACATCGCGGTTCCCGAAGGCACGCCGGTCAAGGCGGCCGAGGGGGGCGTCGTCGCCTATGCCGGCAGCGAGCTCAAGGGCTACGGCAATCTCGTGCTGATCCGCCACCCGAACGGCTATGTCTCGGCCTACGCCCACAACGGCGAGCTCAACGTCAAGCGTGGCGAGACGGTCAAGCGCGGCCAGGTCGTCGCCAAGTCCGGTCAGTCCGGCAACGTCAACTCGCCGCAGTTGCACTTCGAGCTGCGCAAGGGTTCGACCCCGGTCGATCCGATGCCCTATCTCAGCAGCAACTAGTCCCGGTCAGATTTCGACCGGCAATTGCGAGACCCCACCGGTCGAAACCAGGCGGGGCGGTCCCAGGAAAGGCCGCCCCGTTTTTCTTTTTTAGATGCGTCATGCTCGGGCTTGACCCGACCATCTCAGGCGGGACGGGCTCTGGTTGGCGCCTTTCTCGTCATGAGGTTCTCGGATCTACACTTCGCTCCGTCCGAGAATGACGCCCTTTCACCCCTCCAGCTTCGTTTCCAGCCGCCCCGCCAGGTCCTGGATGTACTGCCAGGCCGTACGCCCGGAGCGCGAGCCGCGCGTCGTCGCCCATTCCAGCGCCTCGCGCCGCAACTGCTCCGGCTCGATCGTCAGGCCGAAATGGCCGACATAGCCGTCGATCATCGAAAGGTACTCGTCCTGGCTGCACTTGTGGAAGCCGAGCCAGAGGCCGAACCGGTCCGACAGCGAGACCTTTTCTTCCACCGCCTCACCAGGATTGATCGAGGTCGAGCGCTCGTTCTCGACCATCTCGCGCGCCAGCAGATGCCGGCGATTCGAGGTCGCGTAGAACACGACGTTCTCCGGGCGCCCCTCGACGCCGCCGTCCAGGGCCGCCTTCAGCGACTTGTAGGAGGTGTCCTGCCCGTCGAAGGAGAGGTCGTCGCAGAAGACGATGGCGGGATGCGGATCGGCCTTAAGCAGCCCCATCAGCACCGGCAGGCTCTCGATGTCCTCGCGGTGGATCTCGATCAGCTTGAGGGGGAGGGCGCCAGGCGGCAGTCGCTTGTTGGTGTCGGCATGCACCGCCTTGACCAGCGACGATTTGCCCATGCCGCGCGCCCCCCAGAGCAGGACGTTGTTGGCCGGCAGGCCGCGGGCGAAGCGCTCGGTGTTCTCGGCCAGCGTATCGCGCACCCGGTCGACGCCGCGCAGCAGCGACAGCGCGACTCGGTTCACCTTGGCGACCGGAGCAAGTTCATGACCGGCGGCATGCCAGACGAAGGCGTCGGCAGACGAGAGATCGGGCTTGCGCTTGGCGGGCGGTGCGAGGCGCTCCAGCGCGTCGGCGATGCGCAGCAGGGTGGCGAGCGTCTGGTCGGGGGCGGTGTCGGTCATCGCAGCGGGTCCGCTAACATGGCGTACCGAACGGTACGGTACGCTCATAACTCCGCTGTGCTTGTGAAGGCAAGGCCATTGCGCGCAGGGCGGGGAGCGCTTAGCTGGGAGAACGGTCGCAGGACCGGTCGCTTTCGATTGATTTCATGACATCGCTGGCTATAGTCCGCGCGATTTTGCAACCCCCGCGCCGGCCGGCCGTCAATCGGCGGCGACGTGAAGGAGCCTTCCCGTGATCACCCCCGCTTTTGCCCAGGGCCTTGGAGGCGGCGGCACCAACGACGTGCTGATGTCGCTGGTTCCGTTCGTCCTGATCTTCATCATCATGTGGTTCCTGATCATCAGGCCGCAGCAGAAGCGGGTGAAGTCGCATCAGGAGATGATCAAGAACGTGCGCCGCGGCGACACGATCGTCACCTCGGGCGGCATCATCGCCAAGGTCTCGAAGGTGATCGACGACGCCGAGCTCGAGGCCGAGATCGCCGACGGCGTGCGCGTGCGCATCCTCAAGGGCATGGTTTCGGACGTGCGCGCCAAGGGCGAGCCGGTCAAGAGCTGAAGGCCGTGAGGCGCGGCTAGACGCCGCGCCCGCCAACAAGGCTGTTCATACAGATGCTTCGTCTCCAGGCCCGCAAGGTCATTCTCGTTCTGCTCGTGCTGGTCTTCGGCTGCGGGCTCGCCGTGCCGAACCTGTTCTCGCCCGAGACCCGCAAGGCGATCGAGCAAGGCGCTCCGGCCTGGATCCCGCGCTTCCTGCTGCCGATCCATGCGATGACGCTCGGCCTCGATCTGCAGGGCGGCTCGCACGTCCTGCTCGAGATCGACCGCGCCGACCTGATCCGCAGCCAGGTCACTCAGCTGCGCGACGACGTCCGCCGCATCCTGCGCGAGGAGCGCGTCGGCCTGCAGGGCGGCATCGGTCTGACCCCGCGCGGCGTGCAACTGCGGGTTCCCGACGCGGCCGACCGCGCCAAGCTGATGCCGAAGCTGCGCGAGCTCGCCCAGCCGATCGGCACCTTCGGCGCCTTCGGACCCTCCGGCAACCAGTCGATCGAGGTCAACGAGAACCCCGACGGCCTGATCCAGCTTAGCGTCACCGAGGCCGGCGCGAACGAGCGTATCCGCCGCGCCGTCGAGCAGGCGATGGAAGTGCTGCGCCGCCGCGTCGACGCGCTCGGCACCACCGAGCCGAACATCCAGCGCCAGGGCCTCGACCGCATCCTGGTCCAGGTGCCGGGTCTGCAGGACCCGCAGCGCCTGAAGCAGATCCTCGGCGAGACCGCCAAGCTGCAGTTCCGCATGGTCGCGGATGCGAATGCCGGCGATGTCGACATGCTGCCTTCGCAGGACCAGGGCGGCCAGCCGATCCCGATCAGCCGTCAGGTCATCGTCGAGGGCGAGGATCTGATCGACGCCCAGCCGGCGTTCGACCAGCGCACCAGCCAGCCGATCGTCAATTTCCGCTTCAACATCCGCGGGGCCCAGCGCTTCGGCCAGGCGACCACCGAGAATCTCGGCCGCCAGCTCGCCATCGTGCTCGACAACAAGGTGATCTCGGCCCCGGTCATCCAGTCGCCGATCACCGGCGGCTCCGGCCAGATCTCCGGAAACTTCACGGTCGAGGCCGTCAACAACCTCGCCATCCTGCTGCGCGCCGGCGCCCTGCCGGCGAAGATGACGATCGTCGAGGAGCGCACCGTCGGCCCCGGCCTCGGCCAGGACTCGATCCAGGCCGGCAAGATGGCGACGATCATCGCGACCGTGCTGGTCATCCTCTACATGATCGGCAATTACGGGCTGTTCGGCATCATCGCCAGCATCGCGCTGCTCGTGCACGTCTGCCTGATCCTCGGCCTGATGTCGCTGCTGGGCGCCACCATGACTCTGCCTGGCATCGCCGGAATCGTGCTCACCATCGGCACGGCGGTCGATTCGAACGTGCTGATCTACGAACGCATGCGCGAGGAATCGCATCTCGGCAGATCGCTGGTCTCGGCGCTGGAAGCGGGCTTCACGCGCGCCTTCGCGACGATCATCGACTCCAACGTCACCATGCTGATCGCCGCGGTCGCGCTGTTCGCGCTCGGCTCCGGCCCGGTGCGCGGCTTCGCCGTCGTCTTCATCCTGGGCATCCTGACCACGGTCATCACCGCGGTGACGCTGACGCGCATGCTGATTGCGCTCTGGTATCGCTGGGCGCGGCCGAAGGCCCTTCCGTTCTGATCCCGCAGGCCAGGAGATAACAGACCATGCGCCTGCTTCGCATCGTTCCCGACAACACCAAGTTCCGCATCGTCCACTGGCGCCGTCTCGCCTATCCGTTCTCGGCTGCCTATTCGGTGCTGGTGCTGGTGCTGTTCCTGACGGTTGGCCTCAATTTCGGCATCGATTTCCGCGGCGGCACGCTGATGGAGATGCAGGCCAAGAGCGGCAAGCCCGACATCGCCCAGGTCCGCCAGACCGCCAACAGCTTCGGCTTCGGCGAGGTCGAGGTCCAGGAGTTCGGCAATGCCGGTGACCTCTCCATGCGCTTTGCGCTCCAGCCCGGCGGCGAGGTCGCGCAGCAGGCGGTGGTGACCAAGGCGCGGGCAGCCTTCGCCAACGCCTACGAGTTCCGCCGCGTCGAGACCGTCGGTCCGCGCGTCTCGGGCGAACTGGTCCAGGCCGGCACGCTCGGCGTCGTGCTCGCGATCATCGGCGTGCTGGTCTATCTCTGGTTCCGCTTCGAGATGCAGCTCGCCATCGGCGCGATCGTCGGCACCATGCACGACATCGTGCTGACCATGGGCTTCTTCCTGATCACGCAGCTCGAATTCAACCTGACCTCGATCGCGGCGATCCTGACCATCGTCGGCTACTCGCTCAACGAGACCGTCGTGGTGTTCGATCGGACGCGCGAATTGCTGCGCCGCTACAAGACCATGCCGATCCCGGAGCTGCTCGACCTGTCCGTCAACTCGACGCTGTCGCGCACCGCCATCACCTCGACCACCACGATCCTGGCGCTGATCGCGCTGGTCTTCTTCGGTGGCACGGCGATCGAGGGCTTCGCATTGGTCATGCTGTTCGGCGTGATGGTCTGCACCTATTCGGCGATGTTCGTCTCGACACCGGTGCTGCTCTATCTCGACGTGCGCGCCGGCCGCCTCGACCAGAGCGAGGAACTGGCCGAGGCCAAGGCGCGGGTCTGAGGGCCGGTCGTTTATTCGCATATGGCGCAGGTCATCCCGGCCGGGGCGGCGTAGCCGCGGTTCCGGAATGGGTCACGGGTCTCCCTCCGGTCGCCCGGGACAACGCGCTTTGTCGGCAACCGCGAGAGGTAGTCATGGAGCGTCGCTTCGACGGCTTCGTACCCGGCCGCTACCAGCTCGACGCCTTCGGCGCCGGCGGCTTCCGCTTCGCCGGGATGAGCCACCGCGGCTCGATCCTGGCGACGCCGTCCGGCATCCGGATCTGGCCGGTCACATCCTTCGCGCAGGTCACGCTGGAGAGCCTGCAGCCGGTTCTCGACGAGGCCGAAACGATCGATTTCCTGATCCTCGGCATCGGCCATGACATCGCCTTCCTGCCGCCCGCGCTGCGTGATCCGTTCAAGGCCGCCGGCATCACCGTCGAGGCGATGGCGACGCCGGCCGCGGCACGCACCTACAACGTCCTCGTCGGCGAGGAGCGGCGCGTTGCCGCAGCTCTGATTGCGGTCGACTAGTCGGCGATCAAATCCAACCAGCCATGTCGCTCCCGCGTAGCCAAGGCCGCCGCCTGAGCCTAGACTGCCGCCGCTTCGACCCGCGTGACGGCGGGAGCGGGGAGGGCGCATGACCACGAGAACCGAGGACCGTGCCGGCACTGCGCCGGCCCCGCTCTCCCAGGCCTATGGCCATTGCCTGGCGCTGGTTCGGGAGCACGATCCCGACCGCTATATCGCCTCGCTTTATGCGCCCGAGGCGCTGCGGCCCGGCCTGTTCGCGCTCTATGCCTTCAGTCACGAGATCGCCCGCGTGCGCGAGCAGGTCAGCGAGCCGTTGCCGGGCGAGGTCCGCCTGCAATGGTGGCGCGACGTGCTCGAGGCCGGTTCGGACGCGCCCGTGTCGGGCCACCCGGTCGCCCAGGCTCTGCTCGACACCGTCAGGCGCTTTCGCCTGCCGATCGCCCCGCTTTCAGGCCTGGTCGAGGCGCGCGTCTTCGATCTCTATGACGACCCTATGCCCGCGCTCTCCGACCTCGAAGGCTATGCTGGCGAAACCTCGAGTGCGCTGATCCGGCTTGCGTCCCTCGTGCTGGGCCAAGGCCGCGATCCCGGCGGCGCGACAGCCGCCGGCCATGCCGGCGTCGCCTATGCGCTCTGCGGGCTGATGCGCGCCTTCCCCTGGCATGCGGCGCGCGGACAGGTTTATCTCCCGGCCGATCTGCTCGGCCGCAACGGCGTCACCCGCGAGGACATCGTGCGTGGCCGCGGCGGGCCGGGCCTGACCTATTCGCTGAAGGAGATGCGGGCGCTGGCGCGCATCCATCTGCGCAAGCTCAACGACCTCTCCGCCACCGTGCCGGCAGCGATCAGGCCAGCCTTCCTCCCCGTCGCGTTGGTCGAGCCCTATCTCAGGCAAATGGAGCGGCGCAGCTACGATCCCTACCGCACCATCATCGGCCTTTCGCCGCTCCGGCGGCAATGGACGCTGTGGCGGGCGGCACGGGCGTAGCAGAGCAGCGCGTCATGCTCGGGCTTGACCCGAGCCTCTCAGGCAGAAGGAGGCTCTGATCGGTGCCTTCTTGTCATGAGATTCTCGGATCTGCGCTTCGCTCCGCCCGAGAATGACGGCAGTTATTCCGCCGCCTCTACGCTCTTAGCCCCAACCCACCCATCCATCTCGATCTTCGCCCGCGCCGTCAGCGCCTGCTTGCGGGCGAGGCTCTTGGCCGGGCCCTTCAGGCGCTTGCCGTCCGGACCCGTGGTCGCGACACCCTCGATATGCGGGAACAGGCCGAAATTGATGTTCATCGGCTGGAAGGAGCGCGGGCCTTCGTCGATGGTGACGATATGACCCCCGGTGATGTGGTTGACCAGCGCGCCCAGCGCCGTCGTCGCTGGTGGCAGCTCCAGCGGCAGGCCGAGCCGCTCGGCCGCGGCGAGCCTGCCCGTCAGCAGCCCGATCGCGGCGCTCTCGACATAGCCCTCGCAGCCGGTGATCTGCCCGGCGAAGCGCAGGCGCGGATCGGCCTTCAGCCGCAATTGCGGATCGAGCAGTTCCGGCGAGTTGAGATAGGTGTTGCGGTGGATGCCGCCGAGCCGGGCGAACTCGGCATTCTCCAGCCCGGGGACCATCCGGAAGATCGCGGCCTGCTCTCCGTATTTTAGCTTGGTCTGGAAGCCCGTCATGTTGAACAGCGTGCCCAGCGCATTGTCCTGGCGGAGCTGGACGACGGCATAGGCCTTCACTGTCGGATTGTGCTTGTTGGTCAGGCCGACCGGCTTCATCGGCCCCCAGCGCAGCGTCTCGCGGCCGCGCTCGGCCATCACCTCGATCGGCAGGCAGCCGTCGAAATAGGGCGTGCCCTCCCACTCCTTGAACTCGGTCTTCTCCGCCGCGAGCAGCGCGTCGATGAAGGCCTCGTACCGGTCGCGGTCGAGTGGGCAGTTGATGTAGTCGGCGCCGGTGCCGCCTGGGCCCGCCTTGTCATAGCGCGACTGGAACCAGGCGACGTCCATGTCGATCGAATCGAAATGGACGATCGGTGCGATCGCGTCGAAGAAGGCGAGCTCCCCCGTGCCGGTGAGTGAGCGGATGCCCTCCGCTAGCGCCGGCGAGGTCAACGGGCCGGTCGCGACAATGACCTTGTCCCAATCGGCCGGTGGCAGGCCGGCGATCTCGCCACGTTCAATCGTGACATTGGGATGGGCTTCCAGTGCCGCGGTGACGGCCTGCGAGAAACCGTCGCGGTCGACCGCGAGCGCCCCGCCGGCCGGAACCTGGTGGGTGTCACCCTTCGCCATGATCAGCGAGCCGAGCCGGCGCATCTCCCAATGCAGTTGGCCGACGGCGTTGGAGGACGAATCGTCCGAGCGGAAGGAGTTGGAGCAGACCAGTTCGGCGAGCCCTTCCGTCTTGTGGGCGTCGGTGCCGCGCACCGGACGCATTTCGTGCAGGACGACCGGAACGCCGGCCTCAGCGATCTGCCAGGTGGCTTCCGAACCGGCGAGGCCGCCGCCGACGACGTGGATGGGTGCGATTGTCATGGTCGCGATGTGTCCGCGGCAGCGCGGAAGGTCAAGGGCGCTGGGCTGAATCCAGACCCAGAAACGCAAAATGCCCGCTCGGAAGCGGGCATTCGCTCTTCGACCAGACCCCGAGGGGAGGAACGCGGAGTCTAGGAGAAACTACTCGTCTAACCCAGGCGGTCAGAAATCAGGCCGCGTGGGTGCGGGCGACGTACTGGATGTCCGAGCGCGACAGGCCGAGATCGTCGAGCTCACGGTCGGTGAGGCGGGACAGCTCGCGGACGGTCTCGCGATAGCGAAGATAGGCGCGAATCTTGGCAGCGATCATGGTCAGGAACATGGTGATAACCTTTTGGTTTTGCGGGGCTTAGCCCCGACAGCGATGAATTCGTTGTGCACTGCATATAGAGCGATCAGGGTGCC
Organism: Allobosea sp. FBZP-16; assembly: GCF_002831785.1. Classification (NCBI taxonomy): domain Bacteria; kingdom Pseudomonadati; phylum Pseudomonadota; class Alphaproteobacteria; order Hyphomicrobiales; family Alloboseaceae; genus Allobosea; species Allobosea sp. FBZP-16. The sequence continues at coordinate 62,407 of NZ_LNCQ01000006.1, forward strand.
TCTCACAGGTGCGCGGCGTCAGCTCTGTTATGCTTATGACGCATGACAAATTAAGAGATCGTTTGGAAACGGCACCAGACCCGCGCAGAGCGCTTAACGATTTTGTCAGAACAGTGAAAATTTGGCCTAATTCTTAGGCGTTCACTGGCGCGCGCTGGCGTCCGCTCGGAATATGGCGCTGATCTATGCAGAATCGGCGCGATGGGCCATGCAGTTTGCGCTGCAACATCGGTTGCCAAGCCCGGGGGCTGCGTAACGCGCTATTCACCATGGCTGGATTCGAAGAAAATTCCGCCCGGTTCGGCCGGCTCGTGTCATGCGTCGGCATGAGGTCGGTGGCATGATTCGACGATTCGAGCGGGCGCGGGACAGGGCATGCAGGGCGTGGGCTATTGCGAGCGGCTGAGCGGAGCCTTCTGGGCCGAGCCGCTCAATGCGATCAGCAATGCGGCCTTCCTGCTGGCGGCACTGGCTGCATTCCTCATGCTGCGCCGGCAGGGTCGTCGCGACCGGCCGGTCGAAGCGCTGACGATACTGGTCGGGATCATCGGCGTCGGCTCCTTCCTGTTCCACACCATGCCGCAGCGCTGGACGCTGCTGGCCGATGTCGTGCCGATCCAGCTTTTCGCGCTCTGCTATTTCGGGCTGGCGCTCAACCGGTTCCTCGGACTGTCGCCATTGCTGGCGGCGATCGGCGCGCTGCTCTTTCTCGGCGCCCGCTTCGGCCTTGCCTCCGGCGTTGCGCCATTGCTGCCGGCCGGCGTGCGCGGTTCGGCCGGTTATGCCGGCTTCCTCATCGGCCTCTTTGGTGTGGCGCTTGCGGCGAGGGGGCGCGGAGATGCTGCCACGGCTGGGCGCCTGGCCGTCGCCGGCCTCGTCTTCGCTCTATCGCTGACCTTCCGCTCGCTCGATTCCGTCCTGTGTGGTGCGGTTCCCTTCGGCCTGCACTGGGGCTGGCATCTGCTCAACGGGCTGCTGCTCTATCTGCTGCTGCGGGCGGCGATCCGCCATGCGCCGGCGATGGCTTGACCCGCCGCCGGCGTACCCGGAAGCTTCCTCTATAATAAGGAGAGGGGACGCGCGCATGCCGGATCTGGCCAGGGAACTCGATCTCGCCGAGCTGAAGGGCCGGCTCTATGCAGCGGTGCTCTCCGATGTGCTCGACGAGCTCGGCCATCCCGACCAGGCAGTGAAGCCCTTCGTGCGCCCGCTCGACGAGGCCAGCGTGCTCTGCGGCTTTGCCCGTACCGGGCTTTACATGAAACGCTACCATCTCCCCGAGGGCCATAACCCTTACGCCCTCGAGATGGACCTGATCGACAGCCTCAAGCCCGGCGAGATCCCGGTGCTCGCCTGCGACGGGCCGACCGACGGATCGCGCCCTGGGGCGAACTGCTCACCACCGCCTCGATGGTGAGAGGCGCCGCCGGCTGCCTCACCGATGGGCTGGTGCGCGATGTCCGCCGCATCCGCGAACTCGGCTTCCCGGTCTTCCATGGCGGCATCGGCCCGCTCGACACCAAGGGCCGGGCCGAGATGATGGCCGCCGACGAGCCTGTCGAGCTCGGCGGCGCCCGCGTCGCGCCGGGCGATTTCATCTTCGGCGACGTCGACGGCGTCGTCATCGTGCCCCGCGCGATCGCGCCCGAGGCGATCCGGCGGGCGCTGGCCAAGATCGAGGCCGAGGATACGACCCGCGAGGAACTGCTCGCCGGGAACAGTCTGCGCTCGGTCTTCGAGCGCCACGGCGTCCTGTAGCCGCGCGTCAGCCGCAGCGCTCCAGCAGCCGCGACGCCGCGGTCACGCCGTCGAGCGAGAAGGTGTAGCTGGTCTCGTTGCCGCGGGCCGAGCGCGCCGCCAGCACCATCTCGTCGCCGGCCTTCATCGCCGCGAGCAGCTCGCCCTCGCGCTCCAGCCGCTGCAGCCAGGCATTGTTGCCCGAGGTCAGCATGCGGAACGTCTCGTCGCCGATCGTCACGGTGACGGTCGAATCCTTGGCGAAATCATAGCCGGTCTGGAAGCTCGACTCGGTGCGGGCCTGCGCGTTCGGCGCGGTCTGAACGAAGAAGAACACGTCGCCATGACGCAACGTCGCAGGTGTCTCGGCGCTCGGCGAGGAGACGATATAGCAACGCTTGCCATTCGCATTGTCATAGGCCGCCGCATTCCACTGCTTGAACTGGCCGAGCGGCTGCGCCGGGGCGGCGAAAGCCGAAACCGTTGCCGAAAGAAGGCTGAGTGCCGCCAGAGGGGCCAGTCTGATCATCGGGTCATCTCCTGTTTGCATCGCAGGGATGAAAGTGCCGGGTTTAACAAGGCGTAAACAAGACCCTCACAAAGCCGTGCGACGCAAGGGCGCGGCTGGCTCCTCCTGCGGCCCCGCGCCCGCCGCTCCGGCCCGCCTTGCCGGCGCCGACGCGTTCGGCCAGTGTGGCGGGGCTGCTCCGCCGGCATGGGGCGGCTCGCGCTCATTGTCGCAGCCGGGGGCAGCCGTGGACGACGAGGGTCAGGATCTCCGCAGGACGCTGGAATACCGCATGACGACCAGCGTCGCCCGGCTGCTGCCGACCGGCCTGCTGCTGATCGTCATCGGGCTCGCCCTGCTCGTCCTCGCCGATGCCGACGACAAGCCTGCGTCGCGAGGCCACTTTGCCTTCATCGCCCTAGCGCTGGCGCTGGGCCTCGGCGTCATCGTGGTGGCGCTGCGGGCGCGCTACCGCCCCGGCAAGCCGGTCTTCACCCTCTCGCCGGCCGGCATTCAGCACCGCTGGGTCAGGCAGGTCCTGATCCCCTGGCACGAGGTGCAGGCCGTCGAGCGTGCCGATATCGTCACCAGGCTGTTCAATCCCGTCTGGCTGTTCTCCAGCGGCTCGACGCTGATGTACCGGCGCGCGCTCCATGCCGACGTCACCGTGATCGTGGTCTCCCGGCGGTTCTACGACGCCATGCTCCATGTCAAATCGTTCTGGCTGCGCGGCCCCGGCTGGAACGGCAACTTCATTCCCAATGGCGACACCGTGCAGGTCGCGCTCCACCACGAGCTCGTCGCGGCCGATCGCCAGCAGCTGCGCCAGGCGGTGACGCGCCGCTGGCTCGCCTTCCGCGACCGGCCGGCGGGGAAGGCGATCGGCATCGTCCCCGACGGCTCTGACCGCCGCCCCGCGCAGGTCGTCGCCATGGGCGACGATCCGCAGACGCTCCCGCTCTTCCAGCGGCTCCAGATCGCCGTCCTGCTGGCCGGCATCGCCGCTGCCGGCGCCAATCTCGCCGGGCTCTGGCAGCTGGACGGGCAGGGTCAAGCGAGACTGGCCCGTGCCAAGGCTCTCGAAGACCGCCGCGCGCGGGAGGTCGCCCAGAAGCGGGCGCTGGAGGAGGAGACCCGGCGCGCCGACGAGGACAGGAAGCGGCAGGAAGAGAACGAGGCGGTCCTGCGCCGGGCCTTCGGCCGCTGATGCGAAGCCTCTGCCTTCTCCCTTCGGGGGAGAAGGTCCCGGCAGGGGGATGAGGGCGGTACGACCGGGTGAGATGCTTGCCGCTCGCCCTGCATGGAGGCCCTCATCCGTCAGCGCTTCGCGCCGCCACCTTCTCCCCCGAGGGGAGAAGGAAGGCCCGCTCCAACGCCCGCCCGCAGGCCGGCCTGCGGGCGCGTCAAAATACGGGGCTGGCGGAGCGCCGCGAGGCGCGTCGAGTGGCATCCGCTTCCGTTGAGCCAGGAAGCGGCGCGGATGAAGCCTCATCCGCACGCCCCGTGGCGCTCCGCCTTCGGCTATTTCAGTCTCCGGGCCGCGCTTCTGCGGTTGGCCTGCCGGTCGTCCCGCTCCTGCCGGCGCCAGTGCCCCTCAACGGGTGGTCGCGCCGGCATGTGAACAGGGCGGCGCCTGGCGGGCCGTCCATCTAGCGAGCTCCTCGCACAGGGGTCGTATTGCCCCCAGGGCGGTGCCCCGAAGCCTCCCGGGAGCGGGGCGTAACCCCCGCCCGCAGGCGCCGACCCTCACCCAGCCTCTGGCATACCTCCGGACGGCCGCCCCGTATGGGTGATGGGCGAGGGGATTGTACGGGAGGTTTTGGGCGCGGGGATAAGGACCATTTGACTGCACAACGGCTCACTGCATGTTAGCAGGGAAGTGGTCGCTATCGACTAACGGGGGGTGACTGAGGCCTATGGTCGCGTCTGCTTGGAGACTGACGGAATCCTATTCGGATAGTGCCTTGCGTAGTTACAGAGCCGCTGTCCATCTGGCTGGGCACAGCGACCACGCGACCGCCGGCCACTTGTTCGGTATTGCCGCTGAGTGCGCCGCAAAGGCTGTTCTTGAGAGTGCTGGAATCACGATTGACCATCGATCGGGCTTCCGTTGTCACTTTCCTGCGCTTCGTGATGCAATCTTACTATCTGGAAGAACGAGGCACATGCGGGCTCTCTTAATTTGCCTTTCCACCACGCCGGCACCGCTTGCCGAATATATTATTGATACCCGATATGCTGCTGACGCGAGTGTAGACGGCGTAAGGTGCGAAAGTTGGCGTGCCGAGGCAGAGCAAATTCTAACCGCTTGTGGGTTCGCAGCATGATTGCGCAAAGGGTAGATCTCGAAGAGGCGATTTTTATTTTTGCGTCAGAGGTTCATCGGGTAATAGGGCCTGAGATCGAGCACGGACGTTTCGTGCGTGATATATTTGGGCGATTGAGCTTTATTACTCCGCGTCATGCGGACGATGAGCAGCTGGCCACGTTGTCAAAAATTGACTTTCGCCCGATCGAGTCGTTTTTGGATATGGGAAGCTCACCTATAAGGTCAGGATCCAGCCGCATTTCGGAGCAGTTGTTGAGCGAGAGAGGGCAAGTATTAGTCAGTGACGATGGAGCTTATAAGTTTTCGTTGCTTGATAGACGTTTGGCCGGGGATGATTGGCTTCAAGCTCCAAAGGGGCTCCAATCTTCTCCCCGAAGAATCGCTTTCTATGGCTTGAAGGGGGGAGTCGGAAGGTCAACGGCGCTGGCCATCTCTGCGGCAGATTTGGCTGCTTCGGGTAAGAATGTGCTTGTTGTAGATTTAGATCTAGAGGCTCCCGGGTTGGGAAGTATTTTGCTGCGGGAAGATTTTCAGCCCGAATTTGGTGTCTTAGATTGGTTGTCTTTCGCTGCTTCAGGTAGCGACCCAGCATCAATCATTGATGATATGATAGGTGGGAGCACCTTTACAACCGGCTCCGGAGTTGTCGATGTCATCCCCGCTGTTGGTAATGCGACGTTTCGGCGCCCCGCCGGTTATTTTAGCAAACTTGCGCGAGCGTACACGCCTGGTTCAGGATCAGGCAAGTTTGTAGGTTTGAGTTTTACAGATAAAATAGAAGAAATGTTGCGTATGCTTTTGGAGCGTAGGGTTTACGACGCAATTTTAATCGATGTTCGCGCCGGACTTCATGAGACTTCGGCCTCATCATTTTTTGGCCTCGGGGCATCTGTTCTTTTATTTGGGGTGGCGTCTTCGCAGACAATTTCTGATTATTCTATTCTGCTTTCTGGAATAAGACAGTCTATGGTCTCTTGGCGGGAGGCTCCGGACATCAGGCCAAATTTTCGGATGGTTCAGGGGCGGGCTGGAAATACGCTTGGCGATCAAGCCGCGTTCAAGGCTGCCTGCTGGCAACTATGGTTGGACACACTCTACGACGCTGTGGGGGAAGAGGCGGATTTGGATTCCTATAGTTTTGATATAGACGACCATGAAGGCCCCCACTTTCCGTGGGTGATTCCGAATGCCGATTCATTCTTAACTTTCGACCCGAGACGCTCAGCCGAATTTTTAGGTCAAGAGCGCTACGCGCCTGTGTTTGGAAGCTTTTTGGCAAATATCAGGCGTATGGTCGAAGCGGGATCTTTGGTGAAGGACGCGAACTAGAATGACGGCTTCGCTTATGCCGCTTGAGCCGACGCGGGCCGCGTTGCGAGAACTGAAGAACATGGGAGCGGACATCGGGTCTGCCGCCCCGTCCTGGGATCGAATCCTGACAGTTAGGGATCATGAAGGGGCGTTAGATCCCTCTCGGCCTATCGTCATAGGCGATCGTGGGACGGGTAAGAGCTTCTGGACGGCCGCTCTCGTTGATCCTGAGGGGCGTCGAAAGTTGGCAGGCGTGTACGGTCGGCTAGGGCTTACAAGTGTCGATGTCGCAATTGGGTTCGGTGCCGATGAATTCTCGGCTCAGCATCCCGTTGCCAGTGAACTGAAAAGGCTTTTGGACGATGGATATGAGCCAGAGGTAATTTGGCGCGCTGTTCTTTTGGCGCTTTTGCCAGATGGTATCGGTCCAAGTGCTATTCGCAATTTATCCTGGGACGCAAGGGCGAAGTGGGTCGCAGAGGATGCAGCGCTCCGACGTAATGACTTTGTTGCTGCTGATCGGCTCCTGGCTGCTCGTGGGCGGAAGTTCCTTTTTGTCTTTGATGCGCTCGATACGGTAGCTACGAGCTGGGCGGATATATCGCGCTTGGTGCGAGGGTTGCTTCAGATAGGATTGTTTCTGAGGTCGTCTCGTACGCTCAATGTAAAGCTTTTCCTTCGGCCCGACATGGCCGACGATCCGTCCCTGTGGGCTGTGGGTGATTCATCAAAGTTACGGCATGACGAGGTAACTCTTGCATGGACGAGGCGGGATCTTCATGCTCTACTGATCCAATATCTTTCTAACAATAGCGGTACTTTTCAGTTTGTAGATAAATTTTGTAAGAGAATGTACGGCGTTGGCCTGTCTGAGAGTGATGATCGTCGCGAAGCTCCATTTGATCTGATCGATGATGAGGGGGATCAGGAGATTTTTTTCGCCCTTATTGCGGGCAGCTACATGGGGACAAATGCGACCAAGGGAAAGACTTATACTTGGGTTCCAAATCATCTTGCGAACGCAAAGGGGTACGCTGCTCCACGGAGTTTTTTGCTTGCCTTGGCGGTTGCTGCTGAGCATAGCAAGAGCGCGCAATCTGCTCTTGATGTATCTGGTATTCAGGAAGGTGTTCGTCAGGCGTCAAAGCTCAGGATGAATGAGTTGAGGGAAGATTATCGTTGGATCGATGCCGTCTTTAGACCGCTCAAGGATATGCTTGTTCCTGTTGAAAAGGCAGAGGTCATTTCTAGGTGGCGTGATCAGAAGGTTATACGTAGCGTTTCAATTGAAATGACTGCAGATACTTCCGGAAGGTATTTGCCGCCCCCTCGGATATCAAATATGATAGACGACTCAAGTACTCACGCCGCTCTTTTGGAGACTCTGGATCATCTCGCGATTATCGAGACCACTGCAGACGGACGATTTAATATGCCAGATCTGTTTCGGCTCGCTGCGGGAGTTAAGCGGAAAGGCGGGGTTCGACTTAGGCCTTAGCATTTTTGCTGAGTTACCGCATATGAGGTTGCTCATTCCGCCGCCTGCCTCGCCCCCTTGCCCTTCAACGGTCGCCGCTCCAGCACCTCCTTGAGGAAGCGCGCGGTGTGGCCTTTGCCGATCCGGACGACATCCTCCGGCGTGCCTTGCGCCACGACCTCGCCGCCGCCGTCGCCGCCTTCGGGGCCCATGTCGATGATCCAGTCGGCGGTCTTGATCACTTCGAGATTGTGCTCGATCACCACCACGGAATTGCCCTGCTCGACCAATTCGTGCAGCACCTCCATCAGCTTGGCGACGTCGTGGAAGTGCAGGCCGGTGGTCGGCTCGTCGAGGATGTAGAGGGTGCGGCCGGTGGCGCGCTTGGAGAGCTCCTTGGAAAGCTTGACGCGCTGCGCCTCGCCGCCCGAGAGCGTCGTCGCCTGCTGGCCGACCTTGACATAGTCGAGCCCGACGCGGGCGAGCGTCACCATCTTGTCGCGGATCGAGGGCACGGCCTTGAACAGGTCCTTGGCCTCCTCGACCGTCATGTCGAGCACATCGGCGATCGAGCGCTCGCGGTATTTCACCTCGAGCGTCTCGCGGTCATAGCGCTTGCCCTTGCAGACGTCGCAGGTGACGTAGACGTCGGGCAGGAAGTGCATCTCGATCTTGATGACGCCGTCGCCCTGGCAGGCCTCGCAGCGGCCGCCCTTGACGTTGAACGAGAAGCGGCCGGCCTGATAGCCGCGCGCCTTGGCCTCGGGCAGGCCGGCGAACCATTCGCGGATCGGCGTGAAGGCGCCGGTATAGGTCGCCGGGTTCGAGCGCGGGGTGCGGCCGATCGGCGACTGGTCGATGTCGATGACCTTGTCGAGATGCTCCATGCCCTCGATGCGCTCATGCGGGGCAGGGTGCTCGATCGAACCGTTGAGCTTGCGCGCGATCGCCTTGTAGAGCGTGTCGATGACCAGCGTCGACTTGCCGCCGCCCGACACGCCGGTGATGCAGGTGAACAGGCCGAGCGGGATGTCGACCGTGACGTCCTTGAGGTTGTTGCCGCGGGCGCCGACGATCCTGAGGCTCCGGCCCTTCTGCGGCTTGCGGCGCTTCAGCGGCACCGGCACGCTCATCTCGCCGGTGAGGTATTTGCCGGTGAGCGAGTTCGGGTCGGCGAGGATGTCCTGCGGCGTGCCCTTCGAGACGATCTCGCCGCCATGGATGCCGGCGCCGGGGCCGACATCGACGACATAGTCGGCGGTGAGGATCGCGTCCTCGTCATGCTCGACCACGATCACGGTGTTGCCGAGGTCGCGCAGGCGGCGCAGCGTGCCGAGCAGGCGCTCATTGTCGCGCTGGTGCAGGCCGATCGAGGGCTCGTCCAGCACATAGAGCACGCCGGTGAGGCCGGAGCCGATCTGGCTGGCGAGGCGGATGCGCTGGCTCTCGCCGCCTGACAGCGTGCGCGAGCCGCGCGCCAGCGTCAGGTATTCCAGGCCGACATCGAGCAGGAAGGTCAGCCGGTCGCGGATCTCCTTGAGGATGCGCGGGGCGATCTCGTTCTGCTTCGCCGACAGGCGCGAGGGCAGGGCGCTGACCCAGGCGAGCGCGTCCTTGACCGAGAGCTGCGAGATCTCGCCGATATGGCGCATGTCGATCTTGACCGCCAGCGCCTCGGGCTTGAGGCGGAAGCCGTTGCACGCCGCGCAGGGCGTCTCCGACATGAAGCGGCCGATCTCCTCGCGGGCCCAGTCGCTCTCGGTCTCCTTCCAGCGCCGCTCCATATTGGTGATCACGCCCTCGAAGGGCTTCTTCACCTCGTAGGCGCGCAGCCCGTCATTATAGGCCATGCGCACGGCCTCGGTGCCGGTGCCGAACAGGATGGCGTCGCGCGCGCTCTGCGGCAGCTCGCTCCAGGGCTTGGTGGTCGAGAAGCCGAAATGCTTGGCGAGCGCATCGAGCGTCTGGCCGTAATAGGGCGAGGTCGACTTGGCCCAGGGCGCGATGGCGCCCTTCTTCAGCGAGAGCGAATGATCCGGGACGATCATCTCCGGATCGATCCGCATCTCGTGGCCGAGGCCGTCGCAGGCCGGGCAGGCGCCGAACGGGTTGTTGAACGAGAACAGGCGCGGCTCGATCTCGGGGATGGTGAAGCCGGAGACCGGGCAGGCGAATTTCGAGGAGAAGGTGACGCGCCTGGCCTCGCCGTTCTCCTCCTTCTCGTCGGCATATTCGAAGACGGCGATGCCGTCGGCGAGGTCGAGCGCCTGCTCCAGCGAGTCGGCGAGGCGGGCTCCTAAGTCCGGCCGGATCACGATGCGGTCGACGACGACATCGATGTCGTGCTTGAACTTCTTGTCGAGGGCGGGCGCGTCCGGGATCTCGTAGAACTCGCCATTGACCTTGACGCGCTGGAAGCCGCGCTTCAGCCAGTCGGCCATCTCCTTGCGGAACTCGCCCTTGCGGCCGCGCACCACCGGCGCCAGCAGATAGCCGCGCGTCTTTTCCGGCAGCTCGACCAGGCGGTCGACCATCTGCTGCACGGTCTGGCTCTCGATCGGCAGGCCGGTCGCCGGCGAATAGGGGATGCCGGCGCGCGCCCAGAGCAGGCGCATATAGTCGTGGATCTCGGTGACGGTGCCGACGGTCGAGCGCGGATTCTTCGAGGTCGTCTTCTGCTCGATCGAGATCGCCGGCGAGAGCCCGTCGATCTGGTCGACATCGGGCTTCTGCATCATCTCGAGGAACTGGCGGGCATAGGCCGAGAGCGACTCGACATAGCGGCGCTGGCCCTCCGCATAGATCGTGTCGAAGGCGAGCGAGGATTTTCCGGAGCCGGAGAGCCCGGTGAACACCACGAGCTTGTCGCGCGGAATCGCGAGATCGACATTCTTGAGATTGTGTTCGCGCGCGCCGCGCACGGAGATGACGCGGGCGTTCCGATCGGCCGCCGAGTCCTGTGCGGACTTGCGGTCGAACATGTCTTCCAGCGTCGCGGCCTGTTCGGCGAGCGTGGTCTTGCGGGCCATGGTGGTGTCCGGTTCGGGCTAAGCCGTAGAGATAGGGCAATCGCCGGCTCGTGCCAGTGCAGCCGGGCGGGAGGCGGGCATGAGTAGCACGCAGCCGCCGATGTTGCCGCATTGTTCCTGCGAGGTGTGCTGACAGAGATTGTCAGGAGCGTGGCAGGCTGTGGAAGCGCGCTCTGAGCAGGATGGCCGAGACCAGCATGGCCAGCGCCAGCGTCCCCGACAGGATCAGCGCCGCCGCGGCGCCGAAGCGCTCTATCAGCAGGGCATAGGCGAGCGGCGCCGCGGCCGAGAGGAAAAAGCCCGGCGCCAGCAAACGCCCGACAGAGGCGCCATAGCTCTTCGGATCGAACAGCATCAGGGGCAGCGTGCCGCGCGTGATCGTCAGCACACCGTTGCCGGCGCCATAGCAGAAGGCGAAGGCCAGTGCCGCGATGGCGCTCGCCCCGCCGGCGAGGCCGACAACGAAGCAGAGCGGCAGGACCAGGCAGGCGACGAGGTTGAGCTCGAACGGGCTGGTCTTCGCCCCGAACAGGACTTCGCCGAGCCGCGCCAGCGATTGGCCGATGCCGCGGGTCGCGCCGATCCAGACCGCGGCCGCGGCGGGCAGTCCGAGCCCGGCGAGAATGCCGATCATATGGGCGGACATGCCGGCGTTGAGGACGCCGGCGAAGGTGACGATCAGCGCGTAGAGCAGGCCGGCGAAGCGGGTATCGGCCGGGCTGAGCGTGACGACGGGCTTCGCCGCGGCCGCGTCGGAGAGAGGCCGCGCTGACACAGCCGGCAGCGTCAGATGCAGCGGCAAGGTGAGTAGCGCGAAGCCGGCATAGGCGATGAGGGCGCCGCGCCAGCCGAATTGCTCGGCGAGCACATGGCCGAGCGGCCAGAACACGGTCGAGGCCAGGCCCCCGAGCAGGGTGATCTGGGCGATCGGCCGGCGCGCGGCGCTGCCGCCGATCCGGGCCAGCGCCGCAAAGGCGGCGTCATAGAGGCTGAGCCGCATGGCGAGGCCGAGGCAGAGCCAGGCGGCGTAATAGGCCGCGATCGTATGGGCGAAGGCGAGGCCGAGGCAGCCGGCGGCCGTGAGCAGCGAGCCCAGGCACATCACCGTGCGGCCGCCATGGCGGTCGATCAGCCGGCCGATCGCGCCGGAGGTCAGCCCCATCACCAGCAGGCCGGCCGAGAGCCCGCCATGGATGATCGCCTGCGACCAGCCGAGCTCTTTACCGATCAGTTCACCGAAGGCGCCGACGAGATAATAGGACACGCCCCAGGAAATGAGCTGCGCCAGCCCGAGGCAGAAGACCGTGCTGCGGGAGATCACCCGGCCGATCCGGCCGTCCATGGCTGTGGCAACGTCTGGTCTCCCGGCCCGAGGCTGCGCTGCATCAGCACGGTGTCGACCCAGCGGCCGAACTTGAAGCCGGCCGAGCGCAAGGTGCCGACCGGCTCGAAGCCGAAGCGGCGGTGCAGGCCGATCGAGCCTGCATTGCCGCTGTCGCCGATCACCGCCAGCATCTGCCGCCAGGGCCCGGCCTCGCAGCGGGCGATCAGTGCCGCGAGCAGCGCGCCGCCGATGCCGCGCCCGGCCTGTCCCTCGGCGACATAGACCGAATCCTCGATCGTGTGGCGGTAGGCCGGGCGGGGCCGGTAGCTGCTGGCATAACTGTACCCGACGATCCGGCCGCCCTGCTCGGCAGCGAGATAGGGCAGGCCGAGTGCCAGCACCGCCCGCCGGCGCGCCAGCATCTCCTCGACGCTCGGCGGCGTCTCCTCGAAGCTGGCGAGGCCGGTTAGGACATGATGGCTGTAGATCGCCTGGATCGCAGCCATGTCGGCTTCTTCCGCGTCGCGGACGACGACGGGGGGCGTGGAGGGGGAGGAGTCGATTCTTGTCATCACCGCGATCTTGCGCTTTGCCGTGCCATAAATGAAGCTTCTCGAAGTTATGCAGAGTATGAGAAATTCTTTGATATGAGGGACCTCCGCCTCGACCAGCTCAACAGCTTCCGCCAGGTGATCGCGCTCGGCAGTTTCTCGGCGGCGGCCGAGAGACTGGGCCTGAGCCAGCCGGCGGTCAGCCTGCAGATCCGTGAACTGGAGCGCCGGCTCGGTACGGTGCTGATCGAGCGCGTCGGGCGCCGGGCGCAGCCGACCCTGGCGGGCACTGAACTGCTCGACCATGCCGGCCGGATCGAGGCGGCGGTGGCGGCCGCGCAAGAGGCGATGGCGCGCCATGCGACCGGGGCGATGGGCCGCGTGCGGATCGGCACCGGCGCCACCGCCTGCATCTTCCTGCTGCCGCCGGTACTGCGCGAACTGCGCCAGCAACACCCGACACTGGAAATCACGGTCAGCACCGGCAACACCTCCGACATCGTCAAGGCGATCGAGGACAATCAGATCGATATCGGCCTGGTCTCGCTGCCGGCCGCCGGGCGCAGCCTCGACGTCACGCCGCTGCTGGAGGACGAGTTCGCCGTGATCGCGCCGCCCGGCATGGAGTTGCCGGCGCGATTGACGCCCGAGGCGATGGCGCGCCTGCCGGTGCTGCTGTTCGAGCCGGGCGGCATTACCCGCCGCATCGCCGACGAATGGTTCGCCCGCGCCGGCGTGACGCTGAAACCGGTGATGTCGCTCGGCAGCGTCGAGGCGATCAAGCGGCTGGTCGGCGCCGGCCTCGGCTGTGCCATCCTGCCGGGCATGGCAGTGTATGGCGAGAACGACGGGCTGAGCGTTCGGTCGTTGTCGCCCCGGGTGCATCGCACCCTCGGCCTCGTCCTGCGCAAGGACAAGCCGTTGCATCGCGGCCTGCGCGAGACGCTGAAGGCCTTGCGGGCGCTGGGCACGCTTGGTTGAGCCTGCACTGCTGACAGGTCCGGTCAGGACGGCTGATTGCTCCGTATCAGGCCGGAGGGCAGGCTGCGGCCGGACTTAAGGAGATGCCTGCCATGTACGGATTGATCGGGAAGATGCGGGCCACGCCCGGCGAGCGCGAGGCGCTGATCGGCTACATTCTGGAGAGCAGCGGCACCATGCCTGGCTGCCTGAGCTACATCGTCGCTCGCGATCCCGGCGATGCCGACGCGATCTGGGTGACCGAAGTCTGGGACAAGGAAGAGAGCCACAAGGCTTCGCTCGCTCTGCCGGCGGTGCAGGCGGCGATCGCCAAGGCCAGGCCGATCATCGCTGGTTTCGACAGCCATGTCGTCACGCAGCCGGTCGGCGGGCTCGGGCTGGCGAAGGACTGAAGGCCCGCGGACGCGGCTTCCGCTCGGCGGCGGCACGGTCTAAGACCCTCGCGACCGAGCCGCGAGCCTGCCATGACCAACTCCGCCCTGAGCAAACTCACCATCCTGCCGACGACGGCCGCCCTGACCGGCCGCGTGATGCCGCCCGGCTCGAAATCGATCACCAATCGGGCGCTGCTGGTCGCGGCTCTGGCGAAGGGCACCAGCCGGCTCAGCGGCGCGCTCAAGAGCGACGACACCCGCTATATGGCGCAGGCGCTGCGCGACATGGGCGTCACGATCGACGAGCCCGACGCGACCAGCTTCATCGTCACCAGCGACGGACGGCTCAAGGCGCCGGCCGGACCGCTTTTCCTCGGCAATGCCGGCACCGCGACCCGCTTCCTGACCGCGGCGGCGGCTTTGGTCGACGGCACGGTCGTCGTCGATGGCGACGAGCATATGCGCAAGCGGCCGATCCTGCCTTTGGTCGAGGCGTTGACCCGGCTCGGCGTTGCGATCAGCGCGCCGAGCGGCTGCCCGCCGGTCACTATCCAGGGGCAGGGCGGTTTCGAAGGCGGGTTGGTCGAGGTCGATGGCGGGCTCTCCAGTCAATATGTCTCTGCACTGCTGATGGCCGGCGCCTGCGCCCGCAGCCCCGTCGATGTCGTCCTGACCGGCCAGGAGATCGGCGCGCGCGGCTATGTCGACCTAACGCTGGCGACGATGCGCGCCTTCGGCGCCGAAGTCTCCGAGCCTGCGAGCGGCGGCTGGCGGATCCCCCCGACCGGCTACGCTGCGACCGACTACCTGATCGAGCCGGACGCTTCGGCCGCGACCTATCTCTGGGCGGCGGAGGTGCTGACCGGCGGCGCGATCGATCTCGGCGTGCCGGCTTCCGCCTTCACCCAGCCCGACGCCAGGGCGCATGAGCTGATCGCCGCCTTCCCCAACCTGCCGGCTGAGATCGACGGCTCACAGATGCAGGATGCGGTGCCGACGCTCGCCGTGCTCGCCGCGTTCAACCGGAAGCCGGTGCGCTTCACCCGCATCGCCAATCTGCGCGTCAAGGAATGTGACCGGGTCGCGGCGCTGGCGCAGGGCCTGTCGCGGATTCGCGCAGGGCTCGGTGTCGAGGAGGGCGACGATCTCCTCGTCGCCTCCGATCCGGCGCTGGCCGGCCAGACGCTGCCGGCCGAGATCGACACCTTCGCCGACCACCGCATCGCCATGAGCTTCGCGCTGGCCGGGCTGAAGATCGGCGGCGTCACCATCCTCGATCCCGGCTGCGTGGCGAAGACCTATCCGGATTACTGGCGCGCGCTCGGTTCGCTCGGCGTGCGCTTCGAGGGCGATGTGCCGTAGGGCGTCAGGCTGCTTCCTTCGCCGCTGCCGACGAAAGCTCGTTCAGCCGCTGCTCCGCCGCGGCCTTGACGCGTTCCACGGCGGCATCCTTGACCGGGCCATAGCCGCGAATGTCCATCGGCAGGGCGGCGATCGGCGCCAGGGCATCCGGTCCTCGTGTAGTCAGCCGCGCCAGCAACTCTTCGACCAGCCCCTCGTACCAGCCGATCAGCGCGCGCTCCATCTTGCGCTCCGCCGTGTAGCCGAACGGGTCGAAGGCGGTGCCGCGCAGGCCCTTGAAGCGCGCCAGCAGCCGCAGCGGCGTCTGGATCCACTGGCCGAAGCAGCGCTTCAGCGGGCGTCGGCGCGCATCTTTCTCGCCGCCGAGGAAGGGCGGGGCGAGATGGTAGTTCACCGTGAAGTCGCCCTCGAAGCGCTGTTTCAGCTCGTCGAGGAAGCCGGTCTGCATGTGCAGCCGCGCGACCTCGTATTCGTCCTTGTAGGACATCAGCTTGAACAGCGAGCGGGCGACGGCCAGCGTCAGCGCTTCGCTGCCGAACGGCCGCTCGGCGGCGCGGACCTTGTCGACAGCAGCCCGGTAGCGCCGCGCCCAGGCCTCGTCCTGGTAGTCGGCGAGGAAGCGCTCGCGACGGGCGATCACCGCATCGAGGCCTTCCGTCTCGAAGGCGACAGGTGCCGGCGCGAAGGCTGTCGGGTCGGCAGCCGCGAGCCGGCCGGCGGCGAATGCCTGCCGGTTGCGCTCGACCGCGACCCCGTTGAGCGTGATGGCGCGGTGAAGAGCCTCCAGCCCGACCGGAACCAGCCCCTGCTGCCAGGCATGGCCGAGCATGACGATGTTGGCGAAGACGGCATCGCCGAACAGCGTCTCGGCGAGGGCATTGGCATCGATGGCGCGGACGTTGTCGGCGCCCATCGCCGCCTCGATCGCCTTGAGCCGGCGGCGCGTCGCGAGGTCGGCGTCGCGCTGGCGCACGATGTCGCCGGTCGGCATCTCCGCCAGGTTGACGACAGCGCGCATGCCGGCGCGATACGTCGCCGAGGCCTTGGGCGAGGACGACACCACGATATCGCAGCCGATCAGCGCGTCGGCCGCGCCGGCGTCGATGCGGACCTGGTTTATCGCCTCGGGCGTTGCGGCGATCCGCATGAAGGAGAGCACCGGCCCGAATTTCTGGGCGAAGCCGGTGAAGTCGAGGACCGAGCTGCCTTTGCCTTCGAGATGGGCCGCCATTGCGATCAGCGCGCCGATAGTGACGACGCCGGTGCCGCCGACGCCGGTGACGAGCAGGTCATAGGGCCTGTCGAGCGCCGGCAGAGCCGGTTCAGGCAACGCCGCCGCCCGCCCGGCGAAGTCGTCCGCGCTCGCCTGCCGCTTGCGGCGAGTGGCGCCTTCGACCGTCACGAAGCTCGGGCAGAAGCCGTCGAGGCAGGAGAAGTCCTTGTTGCAGTTGGAGAGGTTGATCTGCCGCTTGCGGCCGAAGGGCGTCTCCTTCGGCTCGACGCTGAGGCAGTTCGACGCCACCGAACAGTCGCCGCAGCCCTCGCAGACGAGGTCGTTGATGACCGCGAAGCGCTGGGGATCGACCATCGTGCCGCGCTTGCGCCGGCGGCGCTTTTCGGTGGCGCAGGTCTGCTCGTAGATCAGCACCGAGACGCCCTTGATCTCGCGCAATTCGCGCTGGACCGCATCGAGTTCGCGGCGGTGATGGATTGTCACGCCATGGGGGAGGCTGCTCGGCGCGAACTTCTCAGGCGCGTCCGAAACCAGCGCGATCCGCTCGACACCCTCGGCGCGGACCTCCTGCGCGATGGCGTGTACGCTGATTGGCCCGTCCACGGGCTGGCCGCCGGTCATGGCGACGGCGTCGTTGAACAGGATCTTGTAGGTGATGTTGGCTTTCGCCGCGATCGCCTGGCGGATCGCCATCGAGCCGGAATGGTAATAGGTGCCTTCGCCGAGGTTCTGGAAGATGTGGCCCTTGCCGGTGAACAGCGACGACGCTGCCCAGTTGACGCCTTCGCCGCCCATCTGGATCAGCGAGCTGGTCTCGCGGTCCATCCAGCTCGCCATGAAATGGCAGCCGATCCCGGCCAGCGCCTTCGAGCCCTCCGGCACCTTGGTCGACGAGTTGTGAGGGCAGCCGGAGCAGAAATACGGCGTCCGCGTCGCGCCCGGCACCTGGATCAGCCGGCTGGCTTCGGGCGCGAGCGCCGCGGCCCGCTCGGCAAGGCGCAGATCCGGGAACAGCGCGTCCAGGCGTTTCGCCACGATCGGCGCGAGCAGGCGCGGCGACAGCTCGCCGATCCAGGAAATCAGGCGATGGCCGTCCTCGTCGCGCTTGCCGACCATCGAATGCGGCTTGTGCCCGGGATAGTCGTAGAAATACTCCTTGAGCTGGCTCTCGATGATGCCGCGCTTTTCCTCGACGACGAGGATCTCCGCCTTGCCACGCACGAATTCCAGCGCCGCCCGGCGCGCCAGCGGCCAGACCATGCCGACCTTGTAGATGTCGATGCCGTGGCTGCGGCAGGCCGCCTCGTCGAGGCCGAGCAGGCGCAGCGCCTCCATCAGGTCGAGATGCGCCTTGCCGGTGGTGACGATGCCGAAGGAGGCGTCGGGGATGTCGTAGATGCGCCGGTCGATCGGGTTCGCCTCGGCGAAGGCGAAGACGGCCATCTTCTTGGCCTCCATCCGCTCCTCGATCTGGGGACCCGGCAGATCCGGCCAGCGATAGTGCAGCCCGGTGGCCGGCGGCGTGTAGTCGGGATCGTTGAACTGGCGCGGCGCAGGCAGCTCGACGGACTGGCCGCTCTCGACCGTCTCCGAGATCGCCTTGAAGCCGACCCACATGCCGGAATAGCGCGACAGCGCGTAGCCGTATTCGCCAAAGGCGAGGTATTCGCCGATCGAGGCCGGGTTCAGCGTCGGCATGAACCAGGCCATGAAGGCGACGTCGGACTGATGCGGCATCGACGATGATACGCAGCCGTGATCGTCGCCGGCGACGACCAGCACACCGCCATGCGGCGAGGAGCCATAGGCGTTGCCGTGCTTGAGCGCATCGCCGGCACGATCGACGCCGGGGCCCTTGCCGTACCAGAGGCCGAAGACGCCCTGCACCGTCCGGTCCGGATTGGTCTCGACCTGCTGCGAGCCGAGGACGGCAGTGGCGGCGAGGTCCTCGTTGACGGCCGGCAGGAATTCGATGCCGTGCTGCTTCAGGAGATCGCCGGAGCGCCAGAGTTCGAGGTCGACACCGCCGAGCGGGGAGCCGCGATAGCCTGAGATGAAGCCCGCCGTATCGAGCCCGGCGGCGCGGTCGCGCCGGGCCTGATCGAGCGCGATCCGCACCAGCGCCTGCGTGCCGGTCAGAAAGACACGGCCGCTGCTGCGGGTGTAGCGATCACCCAGCGCGTAGTCGGAGAGTGGGCCGATCGGCGTGATGGCATTCATGGCGCGGACCTCCCGGCAAGTCTCGCGGCGAGTCTAGGCCGCCTGCTCTGGAAAGATCTGTCTCGTTTACCGGAATTGGTTGCTCGATCGGTCGATTCCACCGAAAATGGCCTCCTCACAGGATGATCCTTCCGGAGCCCGGCGGATGCAACTTACCGATCAGGATCGCAAGCTCGTCGCTCTGTTGCAGGGCGACGCCCGCATCTCGAACCAGGATCTGGCCGAGCGCGCCGGCATGTCGGCGTCCGCCTGCTGGCGGCGCGTGCGGGCACTGGAGGAGGCGGGCGTGATCGCGAGTTATCGCGCCATCGTCGATCCGGCTAAAGCCGGGCTCGCCTTCAGCGCGATCGTGCATGTCGGGCTGGTGCGGCACGAGGCCGACCACGTCTCGACCTTCATCTCACGCGTGGCCGAGCGGCCGGAGGTGCTGGAATGTTTCGCGACCACCGGCGAGGCGGATTATCACCTGCATATCGTCTGCCGCGACAAGGACGCCTACAACGAGTTCCTGGATCATTTCCTGTTCAGGCTGCCAGGCATCGCGCATGTCCGCACCAACCTCGTCCTGAAGGAGATCAAGGTGCACGGCGCGGTGCCGGTGTGAGGATCGACCGCGGGTCGGCTCTCAGGCGTGCGCCGCCGCGCCGAGGCGAAGCTCCCGCGCCTTCTGCACGACGCCGCGATTCTCGATCGACAGGCGCCGCTCGAGCTTGCGCAGCAGCCAGCTCAGCGTCGTCGTGATGCAGAAATAGATCGCTCCGGCGGTGAGGAAGACCTCATAGGGTGCGAAGGTGTTCGACACCTCCAGCCGGGCCGCGCCGGTGAGGTCCAGCAGGGTGATGGTGCTCGCCAGCGAGGTCGCCTTCACCGTCAGGATGATCTCGTTCTCATAGGCGGGCAGGGCCAGGCGGGCCGCGAGCGGGATAATGATCTTGCGCTGCGTCTGGAACCAGGACAGGCCGAGCGCCCGCGCCGCTTCGTTGAGCCCCTTCGGCACGAGCCTGAGCGCGCCGGCGATGATCTCGGCGGTATAGGCGGCCGAGTTCAGCCCGAGCGCGATGATCACGCACCAGAACGGGTCGCGGAAGATCGGCCAGAGCGCCGAGGTCCGGATGAATTCGAACTGCCCGAGCCCGTAATAGACCAGGAAGACCTGCAGCAGCGACGGGACGCCGCGAATGACGAAGATGTAGGCGCTCGCCGGCCCATGCAGCCAGGCCGAGTGTGCATTGCGCGCATAGGCCAGCGGGATCGCGATCACCATGCCGAAGATCAGGATGAGGATGGCGAGCCTGCCCGTCAGCCCGACGCCCTGGAGCAGGTTCGGGAAAGCCTCGGCCATGATCTGGAGGTCAAGCATGGGATCGCTCAGGCAAAGCCGCGATTGGAGCGGATACGGGCGCGGTGCAGCCCCCAGGACGCGGTGCTGGTGATGGCGAGATAGAGCAGCGCGGCGACGGCGTAGACGAAGAACGGTTCTCGCGTCGCGCCGGAAACGACGGCGGAGGCCCTGAGCAGTTCCTCCAGCCCGATCACCGAGATGAGCGATGTCTGCTTGATCAGGATGATCGAAAGATTGCCGAAGCCCGGCAGCGCGATCCGCCAGGCCAGCGGCAGCACCACCTTGAAGAAGGTGACGCTCCGCGGCAGGCCGAGCGCATGCGCCGCCTCCGACTGTCCGCGCGGGACCTGCCTGATCGCGCTGCGGAATATGTCGCTGGCATATGCCGCGAAGATGAAGGCCAGCGCCGCCACGCCGGCGGCGAAGCCGTTGATGTCGACATAGTGCCCGGTCAGCCGGGTGAGGGCGATCGTGCCGCCGAAATAGATGAGGTAGATGACGATCAGGTCGGGCACGCCCCTGACGATCGCGGTATAGGCTTCCGCGACATAGCGAAACGGCCTGCTGCCATAGGTCTTGAGCGCGCCGAGCGACAGGCCGAAGGCCGTTCCGAACAGCAGCGCCACCGCTGCGACCGACAACGTCACCCCCGCTCCGTAAAGCAGTTGCAGCCCATAGCCGGAGAGCCAGGCCAGCGTCATGGCAGCGCGGCTCCCGCATCCTCGGCGGCGCGGCTCGCGACCTTCTGGCGGATCAGCTCGCGGACAGGCCCGTCCCGCCAGGCCTGGAGCTTGCCGCCGGAGGTCCGCTCGTCGGCATAGACGATCCAGACATCGTCGGGCGAGCCGAGGATCTCGTCGACGCGGACGCGGTCCGGATACTGCTCGGCATATTCGAGATAGACCAGCGCCGAGTCGTATTTCCCCGCGAGCAGGTTCTGGAAGATGATCGGCAGCGAAGGATCCGAGACGCGCGTCTCCCAGCGGCCGATGTCGATATAGCTCTCGGTCGCCGGCGCCAGCAGGCCGATCGATTTGGGCTGCTCGACCTCCGAGCGCGTCAGCACCGCCAGCTCCTTGCTGCGCGAGATGAAGCTGTCGACGGCGAAGACCTTGTGGAAGTGCGTGCCGAGCGTCGGCGGCGTGTCCGGGTGGACGGCGCATTGGACGACGAAATCATAGTCGCCCCGCATCAGCCCGCTGGTCGCCATGTCGAAATCGGGCACCAGCACGATCTCGCTGTCGGGAATCTCGTGGAACTTGATGTATTCCCTGGTCACGAGTTCATGGTTGGTGCCGCTCGGGCCGAGTGTCGCAAAGGTGATCATCGGGTCGGTCTCGTTCTTCCCAGCCGAAGGCAGGCCAGGCCCGCCTTCGGCACAGCGTGTCGATTCACATCAGCTTGAAGTCGAAGTACTTCCTGGTGATGCTGTCATAGGTGCCGTTGGCGATCAGCGTATCGATGGCGGCATTGACCTCTTCGAGCAGCTTGGCGTCGTCCTTGCGCAGGGCGATGGCGTTGCCTTCGCCCAGCAGGCCGCCGCTGTATTCCGGGCCGACGAGCGCGAAGCTCGCCGCTTCCGGCCGCTTCAGGAAGCCGAGCATCGAGGTCACCTTGTTGGCGAGCAGCAGGTCGACGCGGCCGGCGATGAGGTCGAGCTCGACATCGGTGGTCTTGTCGTAGCGCACGATCTCCGATTTCGGATAGGTCGCGGTCAGATAGGCATCCTGGATGCTGCCGCGCTGGACACCGATCCGCTTGCCCTTGAGCGCGTCGGGGCTGGTGTCGGCGGGCGCATCCTTCTTCCCGACGAACTGGCTCGCCGTGTTCTTGTATTTCTTGGAGAAGGCGACCTGCTGCTTGCGCTTTTCGGTGACGCCCATGCTGGCGACGATCAGGTCGTATTTCCTGGCGTTGAGGCCGGGGATGATGCCGTCCCATTCCTGCGCCATGATCGTGCACTTGGCCCTAATCGCCTCGCACAGGGCGTTGGCGATATCGACGTCCCAACCCGTCAGCTTGCCGCTGGCGTCGACGAAGCTCCACGGCGCATAGGTTCCCTCGGTGGCGATGCGCAGGTCTTTTGCTTGTGGTGCTCCGGCGAACACGCTCGAAAAAGCGGCGCAGAGAAGAATAGTTCTGAATTTGTGCTTATTGAGCATGATCCCCTCACGATGGTTATTATCGCTCGTTGCAGGGATTGTTCTGTCGCACCCGCAGCTTGTCAACGCGCTGGCAAATATTTTCATCTCATGAAAATGTGGCGGCCGAGGCAAGTGCGGATGGCCTGTCCGGATGGCGCCATGCCGGCTCCAAACCGATCCGCGAAGGCTGGGAGGTTCTGCTTTGGTCGATCGCAAACGCGACAGCAAACCGCCGGACGGAAAACGTGTCAGACGTGGCGCGCTCTCGATGATGACGCGAGCCGGCCGCACGGCCACGCGGGAAGAACCGTCGGCCAGCACGGCCGGCGAGCCCGATGGCGGGCAGGGCGGCCAGGCCCTCGCCGCGGCGGTCGGCCAGGAGATCAGGAGCCTGCGATTGAGTCTCAGCATGGCCGCCAACCAGCTGGCCGAAGCGGCGAGGCTGTCGAACGGCATGCTCTCCAAGATCGAGCGCGGTTCGGCCACGCCGTCCTTTACGACGCTGGTCTCGATCGCGGCAGCGCTCAAGGTGCCGGTCGCGCGGCTGTTCGCTTCCTATAACCAGCAGGCCGACTATTCGCTCGTGCGTGCAGGGCAGGGTATCGCCGTGCAGCGCCGCGGCCAGCGCGCCGGCCTGAGCTACGAACTGCTCGGCCACCTGCTCTCGGGCGAGAAATACATCGAGCCCTATCTGGTGACGCTGACCAGCGAGGCGGCGGACCACCCGGGCTTCCAGCACACCGGGATCGAGTTCATGCATATGCTCGAAGGCGCGATGGTGTACCGCTATGCCGACGCGTCGATGGAGCTGCGGCCCGGCGATACGCTCGTCTTCGATGCCAATTTCGTCCATGGCCACGAGCGGCTGCTGACGCCGACCGTCCGCTTCCTGTCGGTCGTGTTCAACCTGCGCACATAAATCATCATCGCGCCCGGCAGGACGCGATGATGATTTATGTGATTGTGATCGCATCGGATCAGGCTTGGGCCTGCCCCGGAAGAGTACGGCACAGCACAGGCCGGATCGCCCGGCTGCCCGCGGGGGCTTAATCTTACAGTTAGAGACGGATTCGCCGACCAGATTGCTTCAATCTGGTCGGATCCGCTCTAGAACGGGATGTCGTCGTCGAGATGGCTCGACGAGCGCGAACCGCCGCTGCTGCCACCACCGCTTGCCATCGCCGGCTGGCGCGAACCGCCACCGACCGGGCTCGACCGGCCGAAGGAGCTGCCACCCGACGATCCCTCGTCGCCATAGCCACCGCTGCCGCCGCCGAACTCGTCGCCGCCCTGGCCGCGGCTGTCGAGGATGGTGAGCTCGCCGCGGAAACGCTGCAGCACGATCTCGGTCGTGTACTTCTCGACGCCCTGCTGGTCCTGCCATTTGCGGGTCTGCAGCTGGCCCTCGATGTAGATCTTCGAGCCCTTCTTCAGATACTGCTCGGCGACCTTGGCGAGGTTCTCGTTGAAGATCACCACGGAGTGCCACTCGGTGCGCTCCTTGCGCTCGCCCGACTG
This sequence comes from Allobosea sp. FBZP-16, assembly GCF_002831785.1. Classification (NCBI taxonomy): domain Bacteria; kingdom Pseudomonadati; phylum Pseudomonadota; class Alphaproteobacteria; order Hyphomicrobiales; family Alloboseaceae; genus Allobosea; species Allobosea sp. FBZP-16. The sequence goes on from NZ_LNCQ01000006.1 coordinate 85,848, forward strand.
CTTGTCGCGCCAGGTTTCCGAGGTGGCGATCCGCAGATTGACCACCGGCTCGCCGCTGCCGAGGCGCCGCACCTCGGGGTCGCGCCCGAGATTGCCGACCAGAATGACCTTGTTGACGCTACCAGCCATGACAGGCTCCGTTTCCTGCGCACTTCATCACGAACCCGGCCGAATGACCGGATGCGGACCCTAGCGGTCCGTGCCGGCACTATCAATGATGTTCCTGTTTTGTTCAAGGGGCCTTTCGTAGCTTGTCCCCGTTAAAATTTGCGAATGTCGCGAAGGTGCAGAGGCCTGACGGGTGCCGGCGGGGCCAGGTATTGCCGCTACGAGCGGCCTCCGCTGCGCCTCAATACCCGAACTGCTCGCGCAGGATGCGCTCGTCCAGGCTGTGGCCGGGGTCGTGCATCATGACGAGATCGAGCGAGCGGTCGATCGCGATCTGCACCGAGATGACGTTGTCGATCTGGGTATGGTCGGCGACGGCGCTGACCGGCCGCTTTTCGGCCTCCAGAACCGCGATCGTCACCCGGGCATGGTCGGGCAGCAATGCGCCACGCCAGCGCCTGGGCCGGAACGGCGAGAGCGGGGTCAGCGCCAGGAGCGGCGCGTCGAGCGGCAGGATCGGGCCATTGGCGGAGAGATTGTAGGCGGTCGAGCCGGCCGGGGTCGCGAGCAGCACGCCGTCGGCGACGAGCTCGGACAGGCGCACCTGCCCGTCGACGGAAATGCGCAGCTTGGCCGCCTGGTATGAGCGGCGGAACAGCGAGACCTCGTTGATCGCGCGCGCCTCGATGCGCTTGCCGTTGCAGTCGACCGCCGTCATCACCAGCGGATGGACGACGCTTCGATGCGCCGCCTCGAGCTTCTGGCGCAGCCCGCGCTCGCGGAACTCGTTCATCAGGAAGCCGACCGAGCCGCGATTCATGCCGTAGATCGGCTTGGCCGTGCCCATGAAGCGATGGAGCGTCTGCAGCATCAGGCCGTCGCCGCCGAGAGCGACGACGACCTCGGCCTCGGCCGGATCGGCATCGCCATAGCGCTCGACCAGCTTGGCGCGCGCGGCCTCAGCCTCGGGCGTCTCGCTGGCGACGAAGGAGATGGCGGTAAAGCGCTCGGTCATCGCTGGTATCCGGCAGGCATGGCAGCGACCGGTCTAGCATGGCCGCGGACAGGATCGCGAGCCGCCCGGCGAGCACGCCGCAAAAAGAAAGGCCGGGGCGCGTGCCCCGGCCTTTCCCAGCGGAAGCGCGAGGGTCTCAGATCGCGCTGCTCCACTGCACCGGTACGAGCTCGAAGCCGTTGCCCGCCTTGGCGATATGGCCGGTGGCGGGGAAAGGGGCGTGGTAGAAGCAGACCTGCATCTTGTCGGCGACGGCCATGTCGAGCAGCTTGCGGCGGGTGGCGGCGGCCTGCGGCCCGTCCATGTCGAACACCGCCGACCAGTCGGGATTGCGCACGAACAGGGCCGGGTGGTTGGTGGTGTCGGACAGCACCATCAGCTTGCCGCTGCCGGAGGAGACGGCGAAGACGGTATGGCCGGGGGTATGGCCGGGGGCGGCGATCGCGGTCACGCCCGGGACGATCTCCTTGCCCGCCTCGTATTGCTTCACATCCTTGGCGACCGGGCCGAAAACGCGGCGCACGCCGGCGAAGGCACCCTTCATTGCCTCGGGCGCGGCATTCATCTTGGCGTCGTCCATCCAGAAGGCCCATTCGGCCGCTGGCACCATCACTTCGGCGTTCGGGAACACGGCGGTGCCGTCTTTCAGCCGGAAGCCGTTGATGTGGTCGCCGTGGAAATGGCTGAAGACCACGGTCGAGACATTCTTCGGGTCGAGCCCGGCAGCCTGGAAGTTCTTCATCCAGGCGCCCGAGGTCGGCGCGCCGGAATCGCCGTTACCAGTGTCGATCAGGGTGATCTTGTCGCCGATCTGCAGCGCCAGCGTGGTGAAGGTGATCGAGAGGGCGTCGCTCGGCAGATACGCCTGCTCCATCGCCTTCTTGACGTCCGCGAGCTCGGCATTGCGCACGAAGCCTTCGAGCGGGCGCTTGGCGAAGCCGTCGTTCAGGGCGGTGACGGTGATGTCGCCGACCTTGTAGCGGTAGAAACCCGGGTTCTGGTTCACGGACGCTCCTTGCGCGTGGGCCGGCGCGATGCCGGCGGGCAGGTCGAGCGCGGCAGCTGCAGCGAGCGCGCCGGCGCCCGCCATGACAGTGCGGCGCGAGGCTTCGAAACGGGCCATCGATCAGGCTCCAACAACGAGAAGGGCACGACCTCTCCCGGATGGCGCCCCGCCAGCCGGATTCGTGCCCTGGGCATTGCTCGCCCGAGCGTCAAACTAACTGGGCAAACAACGCCTTCAACCGGCGTTTAGTTGCCTCGGGTCAATTGTCCGTGAGTTTGTCGTCGCTGTGCGGCTTCGCCGGGGCGGGTTGATTCGATCTCTTCGCCAGATCGGCCTTGCCCTTGAAATCGGGATGGTTTCAGCGCTCGCCCTGGGTCGGGGGCTGATCGGAGCGGCTGCGCGCGAATGCCTTGAGCAGGGCGGCGCAGAGCGCGAGCGAGGCGAGCGCGCCCTGGCCGGAACAGCCGGCGACCAGCGCCTCATAGGTCTGCTCCTCGGTCGCAACCGACTGCAGGCTCCAGTTCCAGTCCGGGGCCTTCTGCCGGATGACGCCGACCGCGACGTCGATCTCGGCGCTGATCCGGCCGATCGCCTTCCAGAGCGAGCCCTGCTGGTAGATGCCGCCGGGCGGCGTGCGCGGGGCGAGCAGGGTGGTCGGCTTGCGCCGCACGGTGAAGCCAAGCGCCTCGTAGATGTCGGCGTCGAGATTGCGGTCGGGGCGGCCGGTGCGCTCGCAGCGTTGCGCGAGGGCGAGCAAGTGGTCGCGCTGGTCGGCAGAGGTCATCGCTCGGTGGGCTCCGGTCGTCCTCGTCGTCGCGGCGGCATGGCAAGCAAGCGACAGGCCACCGAAGTCGGATGGTGCCGGCGGAGAGGATCGAACTCCCGACCTTCGGTTTACAAAACCGCTGCACTACCGCTGTGCTACGCCGGCCCTTTGCGCTGCGGTATCAGGCCGGGGAGGCGAGGGCAAGGCCGGCGGTGAGCTGGCCGGCTCCGCCATGATCGCCGGCGCATCCCCCAAGGCTATGTTCGCGGCGGCACCGCTCTCGGCCCGACGTACGCCGCCGCCATCGGCGAACGCTCCAGAGACCACGCCCTCAAGGGACGTCGAGATGCGGTTCTGAAGCGCGGCGGAAACTCACGCCCCGGCATTCACCGGCTCGTAACCATCTAAGTCGATGCTTTTGCAAAAGCCTTGTCTGAGATGTGCCCATGCTGAGCCGCCGATCCTTTACCATGTCGTCCCTGTCGCTCCTTGCCCCCGGTCTCGCCGGCTGCGGCGGAGGGGGCAGCATCGTGGCGCTGCCGGAGATCGCCGCTCCGAGAGGACCCAGCCTGACGCGCACGCTGGCACGCCCGAATTATGCGCAAGTCTATGTGGAATATCCGGGCGAGCGCTTTGCGGTACCGGCGATCGACTACCAGAGCATCGAGCCGCGTTATCTGCGCCAGACGGTCGAGTTCCGCCGGCCGGAGCCGCCTGGCTCGATCGTCGTGGATCCCGGCTCCTACCATCTCTATTTCGTCGAATCGCAGGGCGTCGCGACGCGCTATGGTGTCGGCGTCGGCCGTGAGGGCTTCGGCTGGACGGGCCAGGCGAAGATCAACATGAAGCGGGACTGGCCCGACTGGGTGCCGCCGCAGGAGATGATCGATCGCGACCCGCAGATCAGGGCCCAGCTCGAGCCGACGTCGCGCGGCCCCGGCGTCCGCGGCGGGCCGAAGAGCCCGCTCGGAGCCCGCACCCTCTATCTCTTCGGCGAGGGGCGCGATCTCGGCTACCGCATCCACGGCACGACAGAGCCCTATACCGTCGGCACGAATGTCTCCTCGGGCTGCATCCGGATGATCAACCAGGACATCATCCACCTTTACGCCCGCGTCGCGTTGGGAACGCCGGTCACGGTGCTGCCGGTGTGATGGCAGCGTGACGTCCGAGGGGCTCGCGGACCGTTGCCGAGGCTCACGCCGCGGCTGCGATCCTTACGGGTTCCGCAAGCTCGATGCGGTTGCGCCCGAGCAGCTTGGCCTTGTAGAGGGCGCGGTCAGCGGCGGCCAGCAGCTCGGAGAGGTCGACCCGATCGGCGATCGTCTCCACCAGCCCGACGCTGACAGTGGCGGCCATGGCGAGACCGTCGCTGCGCGCCGCCGCCTCCGTGAAGCGCCAGGTGATGGCCTCTGCGATCTTTCGGGCTTCGTCGACGCTTGCGCCTGGCAGCAGCAGCGCGAACTCCTCGCCGCCGAGTCGGGCACAAACGGCCTTGTGGCCCGCCGCGTCTCGTGCGATTCCAGCGAACAGCTTCAGCACCTGATCGCCGACATCGTGCCCATGGGTGTCGTTGATCGCCTTGAAGTGGTCGAGATCGAAGGCGAGCAGTGCATGCGACGCCTTCTCGCCATCGCGGCGCAAACACTCGGGACCGAGCTCGAAGAAGCCTTGCCGGTTGTTGAGGCCGGTCAGAAAGTCGGTGCGCACATTCTTCAGGAGCCGGGCCCGGTCCTCCTCGCGCACGAGGGCGATCAGGGCCATGGGCATCGTCATCGTGAACAGCACGGCCTCGTACATCGTCAGCTTGGCAACGATGGGTAGAACGCTGTCGCCGTGAGCCGAGACGATGACCGGCACGACGAAGCTGCGGACCGCATAGGTCAGGCCGTGGCAGGCGAAGACGACGACCGCGAGCAGACGGGAGCGCAATCCCTGCGCCATCGGACTGCGGAACAAGGCGAGAGCGGTCAGGGCAGACAGAACAGCGATGGGGAATGCGCTTGCATGGTTCCAGAGCAGGTTCGCCCAGCCGGCGCCGGCGGTGAACCATGCCGCGCCGATCGCGACGAGGAAGCCCGCGGCGAGAGCGGGGCGCAGGGATCGGCCATCGAGCAGCAGAACCCCGTGCAGGACCAGAAGGTAGCCGAGGAGCATGACAACATTGGTTAGCGCGGGGCCGGACACACCGGGCAGCAGGGTCCGGGACATGGCGAGGAGGCAGCCCAGGGCGAAGACGACATAGGCAGCCGTCCAGATGCCGAGTTCCCGCGATCGCCGGGCGTGCGCCTGCCGCTCCCACAGGGTCATGGCCGCTGCGACGAGCAGCGTTCCGATCGTCAGGTACCAGAGGGTCGCAAGGTCCATCGCGATCGTCGTCAACGATGCCCGGATTCGGTTTCAGGCATGATCAAGCGCTCCCACCCTGCCTCGCGACAGCAGAAGCTAGCCCAAGTGAGTTAATATCAGATTGTGACGGTCTGCCGTGGCTAGCTCATCTTGCGTTGAGCAATGAGCCGCCGACATTCAGGTGCTCGACAACAGTCGCTTTGCTCTACGTTGATTCGCGACGGGCTCGAAGAATTCGATTCGACTTGACGCGACGGGTTTTCGATATCGGGATCCTCCAGTTAGGGCAGCTGGAAGTATCCGGTTCCAGATCCATCGATGCAGCGCTTGCCGCCCATCCAGGATGATCACTCGGCTCGCGCTGTCCAACGAAAAACCCCGCCCTCGCGGGCGGGGTTCGAAGGTCGATTGGGCCGATCCCAGCTTGGGGGATCAGTCGTTGTCGTGTGTCAGGATGTCGCGATCCTTGGTCTCGGGCACGAAGAGCATGCCGATGACGAAGGTCATCATCGCGATCACGATCGGGTACCAGAGGCCGTAGTAGATGTCGCCGGTGCCGGCCACCATGGCGAACGAGGTCGCCGGGAGGAGGCCGCCGAACCAGCCGTTGCCGATATGGTAGGGCAGCGACATGCCGGTGTAGCGGATGCGGGTCGGGAAGAGCTCGACCAGCGCCGCAGCGATCGGGCCGTAGACCATCGTCACATAGATGACGAGCACGGTCAGGATCGCGATGACCGTCAGCGACTGCGCGCCGAACAGGGCACTCAGGAAGCCGGTCTTGACGATGCGGGCGTCGCCTGCAGCCGGGTAGCCGGCCGCGACCGCCTCCTTGGCGAGGTTCGCTGCGAAGGTCGCATCGATCGCCAGGTCCTTGCCGTTGACCGTAACCTTGGCAGGCGTGCCGGCCGGGGCCGGGGCCTGGGTGTAGACGATCGCCTGCGTGGCCAGCGTGCGGCGAGCGATGTCGCAAGGCTGGGTGAAGGTGCGCACGCCGACCGGATCGAAGACCGAGCCGCAGGTGGCGGGATCGGCGACGACCTGGACCTTGACGTTCTCATGCGCTGCGGCGAGGCCCGGGTTCGCCGCCTTGGTGAGCGCGCCGAACAGCGGGAAATAGGTCAGCGCCGCGATCAGGCAGCCGGCCAGGATGATCGGCTTGCGGCCGATCCTGTCGGACAGCGAGCCGAAGATGACGAAGCCGGCGGTGCCGATGATCAGCGACCAGGCGATCAGCACGTTGGCCGTGTAGAGATCGACCTTGAGGATGCTCTGGATGAAGAACAGGGCGTAGAACTGGCCGGTGTACCAGACGACAGCCTGGCCGGCGGTCAGGCCGAACAGCGCAAGCAGCGCGATCTTGGCGTTCTTCCACTGGCCGAAGGCCTCAGACAGCGGCGCCTTCGACCCCGTGCCTTCTTCCTTCATCTTCTGGAAGGCCGGCGATTCCTGCATCTGGAGCCGGATGTAGACCGAGATGGCGAGGAGGAGGATCGAGGCGAGGAACGGAATGCGCCAGCCCCAGGCGGCGAACTCGGCCTCGCCCATGGTGGTGCGGATGCCCAGGATGACGATCAGCGACAGCAGCAGGCCGAGCGTCGCCGTGGTCTGGATGAAGGAGGTATAGAAGCCGCGCCGCCCCGGGGGAGCGTGCTCGGCGACATAGACCGCCGCGCCGCCATATTCGCCGCCCAGCGCCAGGCCCTGCAGCATGCGCAGCGCGATCAGGATCACCGGCGCGATCCAGCCGATGCTGTTGTAGCTCGGAAGCAGGCCGACCAGAAAGGTCGAGGCGCCCATGATCAGGATGGTGACGAGGAAGGTGTATTTGCGGCCGATCAGGTCACCGAGCCGGCCGAAGAACAGCGCGCCGAACGGGCGCACGAGGAAGCCGGCGGCGAAGGCGAGCAGGGCGAAGATGGCGCGCGTGTTGGCATCGAAGGCCGAGAAGAAATGCGCGCCGATCATCACGGCGAGCGAACCGTAGAGGTAGAAATCGTACCATTCGAAGACCGTGCCCAGCGAGGAGGCCAGAATGACCTTCTTCTCCTCCCTGCTCATCGGCCGTGGCCCTGCGGCCGCCGATGCGTGTGCCATGCTCATGAAGCGCTCCCGTTTTTCGTTCCCCCAGGCGCTACAGACCATCTGCTGCGCCCTCGTGCCGCCTTTCAGGCGGTTCTTCGCTTGGAGTCGGCGCCAACGCCGACTCAGGACAAAAGGCCTTTGAAAAGCCAAGTTTGATCGGCTAGGAATGCGTCCACCCCTGGCAATCTTCAACCGAGCACTTGGTCTTGCACCGAAAGGCGTAAGACGAAGGATTGAGCATTCGGCAGGGGCGGCTCGGCTCCCACCCCATCATGACTCGCCTTGCCGCGCGCAAGCCGCTAACCTTTCGCTGACCATGTCGGCCCGTGTCGGCGATGAACGCAGGAAGGGGAGGTGGCGATGAAACTTCGCCTCGGAATTCCTCTGGGTATCGTGTTCGCGGGGCTATGCGTCGCCGCGTCTTCGGCCGTGGCTGCTCCCGGTTTCGGCGCAGTGCCGGTCAGTGGCGGATTTTCCGCTCCGGCGCCGCGCCTTTCACCGATGCGGCCCGCCGCGAAGTCCGGCTACGGCCGTCACGGCCGCGTGGGCGTCTACGGCGCCGGCTATCCCGGCTTCTACGGCGGATCCGGCGATCAGCGGGTCATCGTCGTGCTGCCGGAGGCAAGCGAGCCGCCCCCGGACAAGGAGCGCTCGATTCCCGTCGCGATCGGCATCGCACGTCCCCCGGCGGCCGATCCGTTGCTGTATCGGATCGAGACGCGGCAGGGGCAGCCGGTGGTCCGGGTCATGCGCTTCAGCAGCGACGGCCGTGTGGCGCGGCGCTGAGGGGCGGATCAACGGCGTCGCAGCCGATTCGTCCGAAAAATGGTTTCAACGTTTCGGTCCAATGCTCTAATTCATTGAGAGACGGATCCGGTTCTAGCGCCGTGTCGCGGCGTAGAGTGCGATCGCGGTCGCGTTCGAGACGTTGAGGCTCTTGATCGCGCCGGGCATGTCGAGCCGGGCGAGATGGTCGCAAAGCTCGCGCGAGCGCTGGCGCAGGCCCTTGCCCTCGGCGCCCATCACCAGTACCAGAGGACGGCGCAGCGGGACCTCGTCGAGCGAGATCTCCCCTTCCGAATCGAAGCCGAGCCGCAGGAAACCGCGCTCGCCCAGCTTGTCGAGCGCATCCCCCAGATTCTTCACCGCGACCAGCGGCACATGCTCCAGGGCGCCGGAGGCCGATTTCGCCAGCACGCCCGTCGCCGCCGGCGAATGGCGGATGGTGACGATCACTGCGGCGACCGCGAAGGCAGCGGCCGAGCGCAGGATCGCCCCGACATTGTGCGGGTCGGTGATCTGGTCGAGCGCCAGGACGATCGCATCGTCCGGCAAGCTGTCGAGATCGGGCGAGGGCAGGGGATCGCAGACGAGATAGAGCCCCTGATGCACCGCGTCGGGCGTCAACAGCCGGTCGATCTGCGACGGCCGGACCATTTCCGGCTCGATCGGCAGTTCGCCGATCTCCTCGCTCAGGCGCTTCAGTGCATTCTCGGTGGCGAGCAGCTTGCGGAAGCGTCGGCGCGGGTTGCGCAGCGCCTCGATCACGGGATGGGCGCCATAGAGGATCGCCTCGTCGATCTCGCCGGGCCGGTGCGGCGGCGGGCCGTCCCGGTCCGGACGGCCGCGGCGATTCTGGAAACGGGGGCGGGGCGGGGCGGACATCATGGCTCCGGAAAGGTGATGCCATGCCCTGCCATGGCGCGGCCGGCTTGGCCAGCCCGAAGGCGGGGAGGCGGGATTTTCAACGCATTCATGTACGGGGAACAATGCCGATGACGAAGACGGATCGACGCCTGTTTGTCCTCACCGGCGGGCCGGGGGCCGGCAAGACCACTCTGCTGACGGCGCTGGCTGCGGCAGGCCACATGATCGCCCCTGAAGCCGGGCGGGCGATCATCCGCGACCAGCTTGCCATCGACGGGCCGGCCTTGCCCTGGCGCGACCGGGCCTTGTTCGCCGAGCTGATGCTGAATTTCGACCTGCGCTCCCATGCCGAAGCGCAGGCGGGGATGGCTCCGGTCTTCTTCGATCGCGGCGTGGCCGACAGCATTGGCTATCTGCGGCTGTGCGGGCTGCCGGTGCCGGAGCATGTCGAGCGCGCGGCCCGTGCCTTCCGCTATGCCCGCATTGTCTTCGTCGCACCGCCCTGGCGCGAGATCTACGCGCAGGATGCCGAGCGCAAGCAGGACTTTGCCGAGGCCGAGCGCACCCATGAGGCGGTCACGGCGGCCTATCGCGACCATGGCTATGAGCTGGTCGAACTGCCGCGCGCCGATGTCGAGACGCGTGCCGCCTTCGTGCTGGAGCGGGTCCGAGGTCTCGCTTCCGACAGGTCATGATCCGCGCTAGATTCGGCCGTTCGTCGCTGCCCGGGAGGCGCGCCATGGCGGAGAGTTCGCAGGCCGGCACGATGCGCTCCGGCCGGACGCTCAACCATCTCGTGCCTGGACGCGATTGCGGCGTCTGCGTCGCCTGCTGCGAGGTGCTGCGCATCGTCGATTCCGCGGTCGGCAAGCCGGCTGGCATCATGTGCCGCCACAACACGGGCAACGGCTGCGGCATCCATGCGACGCGGCCGGAGATCTGCCGGCGCTGGTTCTGCCTGTGGCGGCGCATCGACGCCATGCCGGACGAGGCGCGGCCGGATCGTTGCGGCGTGATCTTCTGCCTGGAGGGCGAGGGGGATCATTCAAATCCGTTCGCGCGCTTCTGCGTGGTGGCGCGGCCCGTCGGCAGTTCGCGGGCGCTGCGCAGCGAGCTGGTCAGGCAGGTCATCGCCATGTTCGCCCGGCAGGGGGAATTGCCGGTTTGGGTGCATCGCCATGGCGTGCGCAGCCTAATTTATCCTCCACCCGATCTCGCCGACGCGATCGAGCGGCCGGAAAAAACGCCGTTCCAGGCCTTCGTGCCTGCTGCGATGGACTGGCGCAGGCGCCATCGTGCTGCTTGGCCGCAGGATTGAGTGGGCGCCGCGACGATTGCTGTCGGCGAATGCTTTTTGGCGTTGACAGGCGGCGGCCCTCTCCTCATAAGTCCGCCCGCGCCTGCCGCCCTTCACAAAAGTGAAACAGGCGGTTGCGGCCAGCTCTCGGGTTGGCCTGCGGCAAGGCGGGGGAATGTCCCGAGCGGCAAAGGGGGCGGACTGTAAATCCGCTGGCTATGCCTTCGCAGGTTCGAGTCCTGCTTCCCCCACCACCTTGCTCTTTGAGGGCTGTCTTCCTTCCATTCTTCATCTTTCTGCCCGCATCCGCCACGCGGTGATGTCTGCAAGGCGAGAGTGCCGGATACTCTGCCTTCCCCGAATCCGGGCGAGCTGATAGCCTCGGCGGATCGGCTATTCGGGTATGACGGTGCAGTGACAGCAAAGACCCAAGGGGGCGGTTCTGTCGCCGCGCTCGGCGCCATCGTTGCAGGCGCATTGATCCTGCAGGTCGCCGGGACGATCGTGAACACGGTCGTGCCGTTGCAGATGGCGATCGCGAAACAGCCGCCGCTGCTGATCGGCCTCGTCGCCTCGGCCTATTCGCTTGGGTTCCTGATCGGCTGCTTCGTCAATCCCTCGCTCGTCCGCCGCGTCGGCCACATCCGTGGCTTTGCCGTGTTTGCCGCGCTCCAGGCGGTCTCGACGCTGAGCTTTCCCTTGCTGCCGGAAGCCTGGTGGGGGATTTCGCGCCTGGTCATGGGCCTGGCAGCGGCCGGCCACGGCATCTGCATCGAGAGCTGGATCAGCGGGCAGGCCAACCGGTCGCAGCGCGGCCGCATCTTCGGCATCTACCAGATCCTCAACCGCGTCGCGCTGATCGGCTCGCAGATCGGCATCGGCTATGTCGCGATCCAGTCGCAGGACGTCTTCCTGTTCGCCAGCATGGCCTTCTCGATCGCGCTGATCCCGGTGGCGCTGACGCGGGCGAGGGGCCCCGAATCGAGCGAGATCGTCTCCGTCGGCCTGCGGACGCTGTGGCAGCAGGCGCCGGCCGCGGTGGTCGGCTGCCTCTATGTCGGCATGGTCGGCGGCCCATTGACCAGCGTCGCCCCCGCCTACGGCATTCTCTCCGGCCTCGACCTGCGGGCCACCATCCTGCTCACCGCCGGCATCCAGATCGGCGCGCTGCTGCTGCAATGGCCGATGAGCCTGCTGGCGGACCGGGTCGCCAGCCGCCTGATCATGCTGGTCGCCACCAGTATCGTCGCGGTGGCCGCGGCCGGGCTGGCGACATTGCTGGAGGTCGACGCCGCCCATGGCCGCATCTGGCTCTTCGGTCTGTTCGCCCTGATCGGCGGCTGCAGCATCCCGCTCTATACGGTCGCGGTCACGCACGCCTATTTCCGCATGGGACGCGACCAGGCCGTCGGGCTTTCGGCCCAGCTCCTCTTCCTCTGGGGCACCGGCTCGGCGATCGGGCCGCTGGCCGCGACCTTGCTGATGCAGCTCAGGGGGCCGCAGGGCATGCTGATCTATCTCGTCACGCTCTCTGTCGCGGTCGCGATCTATATCGCGCTGCGGATCTCGCGGAATCCATCGCCGCCCATCGTGGAAGGCGAGCGTGGCGCCAGCGGACCGACGATCCCCGATATCGAGATGGCCAAACGCTGAAGTTGCGGCAGGGCGGCGCCGGGCATCATGTCGCGGCGGCGGCGAACGCGCGGCGGCGAATCAGAACTCGAGAAATAGCAGGGCCAACATGCCCATGCCGTGGATCAGCATGACCAACGGTCGCGGCATCGCCGAAATAATCTCGGCCCTGAACGGGCAGCAGAGCTCGTCGAGGTTGGACATGAGGTTCCCCTGCGGCTGATGGGTATCAGGCTCGAGGGGCTCCTTCGCCCCCCATTTGGGGGGAATCGACGCTCACTTTTCGTTCAACGGGACTCGAAATCGGCTCTTCCTCCCCCAAATGGGGGCTGCCGTGGGGCGCGGCCTGGCTAATTTTCCGTTGGGGAGAATGACGATGGGAATTGCGCTTTTCAGCACGGCCGTCGCTGCGGCCGGCGCGCTGGCCTTCGGCACGCTCGTCGGTGGGGCGGCGCTCGGCCTGTTCACCGGCGCGGCGATCTGGCTCGGCCAGCGTGCCTTGAGCGATACGTGAGCTTGCGCGCGCACGCCTCAGGTGGATGAGACCATCTTCTTCGCCGGAATGGGTTGACACTGACCGGCCTGATGCGGAATTTGGCGGCCGACGCGGGTGTAGCTCAATGGTAGAGCAGCAGCCTTCCAAGCTGAATACCCGGGTTCGATTCCCGGTACCCGCTCCAATCCCTTCACGACCAGCTTAGGCCATGGCCGGCGCCGCGCTGCGGGGAAGGCATCGACGTCTCGCGAAACCATGGATCCTGGCTCGTGGCCTAATCGTGGCCAGATTGCGGCGTGTTGCGGGTAGCAAAGCCGCAAGCTCATCTGCTATGCCTTCATGGGGGAAGAACGGTGATCTGCCTGCCGATCCGGCTGCTCACCATGGATAAACATGCGGGGCGCGCGCGAAAACCGCACTGACCGACGCAAGCCTCGTCGGCGGTGCTGGACATATTTCCGCCGCAAGACAGGAGAAATGCCATGCTCAAGATCGCCATCGCCGCAGCAGGGTTCGCTGCTCTCAGCCTCGCGGCCGCTCCGGCCTTCGCCCAGGGCAAGAAGGGCAAGGACGAATTCCTTGGCGTCGACCTGGATACCGGCCGGACCTATTACGACGGCCGCAACGACGGCAAGTACTGCCTCTACAAGACGGTGCGGGTGTTCAACCGCTACACCGGCTACTACGAGAACCGGCGCGTGCGCCGCTGCGGCCGCGGCCTCTATATGTGAGCGGCTGCCATGACCCGTACCGCGAAGTTCATCGTCGCCCTCGGCCTTGCGTCCGCAGCAGCGGCCTGCGGCCCGACCGTCGTCGCCGATCCCAACGGCCGACTCATCAACACCGGGCTGGTGCAGGATGGCGACTGCCTGACGCGCACCGTCATGGTCTATGACCGCGAGCTCGGCTACGAGCGTGCGGTCGAGCAGCAGTTCTGCGGCGGACGCCCCCGCATCGCGCGCTGATACTGCAGGCCCTGCTTCCGCCGAGGGGGCGGGGCCTCCGTTTTTTGCTAGGCTCCGGTGAATCGTTCGGTCGTCCCGGAGAGACCCCGTGCCAAAACTCTGCAAGTTCACCTCGCCCAGCGACGGCAAGCCGGTCTACGTCAATCCCGACCAGGTCAGCGTCGTCTACACCTTCAAGGGCCAGCCCCCTGACACGATCATCGCCTTCCGCAAGGACTTCCAACTCGGCGTGAAGGAAAGTTTGGAAGAGACTGTCAGGATTCTCGAAAGCGCTGCCGAGAGGACTGACCGCTGACTCCTCGAGACAGCGCAGCTCTCCCACTATCGGGGCCGGATTGTCGCCCCAAAGCAGCCATGCCGCACTTCCATCCTCGCCAGAATCTCGGCCGGGCTGTTCTGTTGGGCGTATGATCCATCGATCCCAGCTCGTGACGGCGCGTCTCGTCGTGCGCCCCTTCGTCGCCGCAGATGCGCCCTTGCTCGTCGACCTCTTTGCCGACCCGGAGGTTCATCGCTTCGTCGACGATGGCCAGCCGCTTGCGCCTGATGTCGCTGCGCTCTGGATCGAGCGCTCGGCCGCCAATCTCGAACGCTTCGGCTATGGCACCGGCGCGGTGGTCGAGCGCGCTGGTGGCGATTTGATCGGCTGGGCCGGCTTCGCCCGTCCGGGCGATGGTACACAGGAGGTGATATACGGGCTGAGACGCGCCAGCTGGGGCCGGGGTCTAGGCTCGGAGCTGCTCGCTGGCCTCGTCGCCTTCGCCGCGGAGCGCGGCGTCACGCCAGTGAGGGCCACGGTCGATCCGGCCAACGGCGCCTCGGTGCACCTGCTGCGACAAGCCGGGTTCGTGCTGGCCGAAGCGCGCTATCGCGGCGATGTGGCGGCCGATCTTTATCTGCATGGCGGCTGAGCGCCCGGGTTGCCCAAAAAAGCAAGATATTGCTCTTGGTGGCCGGCTTGCAGTTCATTCTTCTCCGCGACGCGGGCGCCATGCGAAGCCCCTTCGTTGCCGGGCGCGCCGCGCCGCCGTCATGCGCCGATCGCAGGCTGGGCCGAAGTCGCGCCGGTTGGGCTTTGCCATGAAGACGGCTACTGATCGCTCGCCGCTATGCGGTTCTTGCCGTTTGCCATGAGGGATTGGGATGATCCTCGACGAGCGCACCTACGCCATCAAGCCCGCCCATGTGCGCGACTATCTCGACCTTTATGTCGCCGAGGGGATGGAGCTGCAGATCTCGCATCTCGGCCATCTGATCGGCTGGTTCACCACCGACACGGGCGTCGTCAACGAGGTCGTGCACATGTGGCGCTTCGAGGATGCCGGCGATCGCGAGCGCCGACGCGCCGCGATGGAGGCCGATCCGCGCTGGCAGGTCTTCCGCGCCAAGGCAGCCCCTTACGTTCTCGAGATGCGCAGCCGGATCCTGCGGCCGACGCATTTCTCGCCCTTGCGCTGATCAAGGTGCCGGGCGCTGCCATGGCCGCTGCGCTGCCCCGATCCTCCGCTCGTCTGATGAGTGAGCGTGGGCTGGCCGTACTCGTCACCCTGCTGGAATGGCTGGGCGCGGCGATACTCGCCGTGCTTTTCCTTGTGGTGATGGCCGCGGTTGCGCGCCGTTATCTGCTCGGAGACGGCCTCGTCTGGTCGGACGAGCTTGCGATCTGGCTCAATGTCGCCCTGGTCGCGGTCGGCGCGCCGCTCGCGGCGACCAGCGCGCTCGCCATGCGGCTCGACGTCGTCGTCAGCCTGTTGCCCGCGGCGGGACGACGCGTCGCCGCCATTCTGGCGGAAGCGATCGCCGTCCATGGCGCGCTGGTGCTGGCGCTGGGCGGCGCCAGCGTCGCGGCGCTCGTCGGCGGCACCTCGACCGTGCTCGGACTGCCCGAAAGCCTGCGCTTTGCGACCTTTGCGGTGGGTGGGGGGCTGACGCTCGTCGTCGTGCTCTGGCGGGCGGCACTGACGCAGTCCTGGCCGGCGGCGCTCGGTGCGCTCGTGATCGGTGCAGGTCTCTATGGGCTGGCGAACAGCGCGACCGACCTTTTCATAGCAACGCCGAGCCTGGTTGCCGGGCTTGCCGCAGCAGCAAGCCTCCTGCTCGGTGCGCCACTGCCCTTTGCCCTCCTCGCTGGCGTCTCACTCTCGGGCGCCTTCGGCGGCCTGCTGCCGGAACCGGCCATCGTCCAGAACACGGTGGCGGGCGTCTCGAAGTTTCTGCTGCTGGCGATCCCGTTCTTCCTGCTCGCGGGTGAACTCTTGACCGCGGGCGGTCTCGCAGAGCGGCTGGTGCGCTTTGCCGCCGCGCTGGTCGGGCATCTTCGGGCCGGGCTGGCCCAGACTGCGCTGGTCGCAAGCGTGTTGTTTTCGGGCGCCTCCGGTTCTTCGGTCGCCAATGCCGCCTTCGGCGCAAAGGTGATGGCGCCGGCTCTGGTGGCGCGCGGCTATCCGCCGGCCAATGCGGCGGCGATCGTCGCGGGCGTCTCGATGCTGGACAACATCATCCCGCCTTCGATCGCGTTCCTGATCCTTGCGGCGGCGACCAATCTCTCGGTCGGCTCCTTGCTGGTCGGCGGCTTCGTCGCTGGCGCGGTCCTGACGGCGGCGCTCGCCATCGGGATCCATCTGAGCGTGCGCGGCGTCGTCGATTCCGCGCCTCGTGCCAGCGGCGCGGAGCGCGCACGGTCCTTTGTCGGGGCGCTGCCGGCGATCGGGCTCGGCATCGTCGTCGTTGTCGGCATCCGCTTCGGCGTGGTCACGGTGACCGAAGCCTCGGCGCTCGCCGTCGCCTATGCGCTCGTCGCCTGCCTGCTGCTGCGCAGCCTGAACGGCGCGACCGTGCTGGCCTCCTTGCGCAAGGCGGCGGGGGAGGCGGCGGCCGTCGGCTTGCTGATCGGTGCCTCCGCGCCCTTCGCCTTCCTTCTCGCAGTCGATCGCGTCTCCGAGCAGATGGCCGGGCTGGTGACCGCGCTGGGCGGTGGGCCGCTCGCGGTGATGCTGCTTTCCAATCTCGTCCTGCTGATCGCCGGCCTGTTCCTCGATATCGGCGCCGCGATCCTGCTGCTGGCACCGCTGCTGCTGCCGGCGGCCATCGCCGCCGGGCTCGATCCGATCCAGTTCGGCGTCGTGCTGGTGGTCAATCTGATGATCCACGGGCTGACGCCGCCGCTCGGCATCCTCGTCTTTGTCGCCAGCGGCATCATGCGCTTGTCGCCGGCCGCGGTGTTCCGCGCAGTGCTGCCCTTGCTGGCGAGCCTGCTCGTCGCGCTCTTCGTCCTCTGTCTTGCGGTGGCGGCCTGGCCGTCGCTACCTCTGCCCTACAAGGAGTTGTTCCGATGGCTTTGACCCGCCGCGCTTTCGCTGCCGCCTCGATCGCGGCACCAGCCATCCTCGCGGGCCGCGCCGTCGCCGCCGGCCGGCCGGTCACGGTCGCCTCGCTGCTCGGCGAGGACAAGCCGGAGACGAAGATCTGGCGCCGTGTCACCGAGAAACTCGCGCAGAGCGCTGCCGGCCGCTTCGACCTGCGCGTCGTCCCCAATGCCGCGCTCGGCGGCGAGAAGGAGGTCGCCGAGGGCTTGCGTCTCGGCTCGGTCCAGGCCTCGCTGTTCACGATCTCGGCGCTGTCATCCTGGGTGCCGGACGGCCAGCTGCTCGATCTGCCTTTCCTGTTCCGTGACCGCGCCCATCTAAAGCGCGTGCTGGCCGGGCCGCTCGGCGAGGAGCTCAAGCGCAAATACGAGGCGCAAGGCTTCGTCGTGCTCGGCTTCATCAATTATGGCGCCCGCCATCTCCTCGCCAGGGAGCCGCTGACCACCCCCGCCAGCGTCAAGGGCAAGCGCATCCGCGTCATCCAGAGCCCGCTGCACACCGAGCTCTGGTCGGGCTTGGGCGCCCATCCGACGCCGATCCCGATCCCGGAGACCTACAACGCCCTGAAGACGGGCGTCGTCGATTGCATGGACCTGACCAAATCGGCCTATGTCGGCTTCAAGCTGCACGAGGTCGTGCCCTATCTGATCGAGACCGGTCACATCTGGGCGACCGGTGTTGTGGCGGTCTCGGCCAGCTTCTGGAAGGGCCTCTCTGCTGAGGACACGACGGCCTTCGCTGCGGCGGCTGGGGAAGCGGCGGGCTATTTCGACGAGCTCATCGTCGCCGACGAGGACGCTTCGATGGCCAAGGCCAAGGCCGAGGGCGGCAGGGTCGTGCAGCCGGAGGACCGCCCCGGCTGGGAGGCCGGCGCACGCAAGGTCTGGGCTTCCTTCGCGCCGAAGCTCGGCGGGATCGAGAAGATCGAGGCGATCGCCAGCAGCGCCTGAGGCTCGGCCTCCATCCAAACCTCGCACTGACTTCACAGGAGAGCCGTCCGCATGTCCGACCGTCCCGTCCTTCTCGTCACCGGCGGCAGCCGCGGCATCGGCGCCGCGATCTGCCGCTTTGCCGCCGAGCGCGGCTATGACGTTGCCGTCAACTATCAGGGCAATGCGCAGGCAGCGGCCGATGTCGTCGCAGCCTGCGGCCGGGCGGGGGCGAGGGCGGTCGCGATCCAGGGCGACATGGGAAACCTCGCCGACATTGCCCGCGTCTTCGCGGAGGCCAAGGCGGCGCTCGGCCCGCTGACTGCGGTCGTCAACAACGCTGCGATTACCGGCAAGAGCAGTCCGCTCGCCAAGTCGGATCCGCAGGTCATCCGCGCCTGCATCGACCTCAACGTCACCGGCGCGATCCTGGTGGCACGCGAGGCGGCACAGGCCCTGCTCGCCAACGATGGCGCGAAGAACCGCGCCATCGTCAACATCTCCTCGATTGCGGCTGGGCTCGGCTCGCCCAACGAATACGTCTGGTACGCCGCGTCGAAGGCGGCGGTCGATTCCATGACGATCGGCCTCGCGATCGAGCTCGCTCCGGCCGGCATCCGTGTCAACGCAGTGGCACCTGGCATGACGCAGACGGATATCCACGCGCTTTCGACCGGCGATGCCGGCCGCGTCGACCGCATCGCCCCCACGATCCCGCTGAAGCGGGTCGCCGAGCCGGAGGAGATCGCCGAAGCCGTGCTGTTCGCGCTCTCCGAGGCTGCGTCCTACATGGTCGGCTCGATCATCCGGGTCGGCGGCGGTCGCTAAGTCAGTTGCAGACTTCGACCTGCCGCATCCGCCCTTCGACGAAGGCCTCGGTGAAATGGCAGGGCATCCGGTTCATCGGCGGCGAGTACCAGGTTGCCGTCGGCGAGTCGTGGTAGACCGGGTAGGCCTGCGTCTGCGGGTCCGCCGGGGGCTGGGTCATGTGCTGGTTCTGCATCGTCCGGTTGCTCGCGGCGGTGGTGATCAGGCCGTGAGTGCCTGAGCCGCCGACGGCAGCCGATGCCGGCGATTGGAGCGCGAAACTCCCGAAGGAGCCGGCCAAAGCGAGTGCTGCGATCAGGGTCTTTGTCATGACAGCCTCCAAAGTCGCGATAGCAAGTGATCAAGGCCATAGGCCGCGCCTGGTGGGCGGCAACCGACTCTGCCGCCTCCAAATCGACCAAGCTGTGGCCTTGTCGTGAGGCCCTAATCACGAAGCCGTGCCGCGGCACTCACGAGGCGGTGAGGCAAGGTCGGGCGGCTCAACGACAGAATCGGCTGCGACAGCAGCCGCAGACGGCTGGAGCTGCAAGCTGGCCGTGCTAAATCGGCTGCCGTCCTGTTCAACCGGAAGCCGCCAACGGAAGCCCCCAATGCGCGCCCTGTTCGTCCTGATCGCCTTCGGCATGGTCGCGGTGCCGGCGTTGCTCGCGCTGGCGCGCAGCGACCTGCCGCGCGGCCGTCGCATCGTCAATGCACTGATCGTCTTCCTGGCGCCGGCCTTCGCGCTCGGCCTGATCCATGGCGTGCCGGAGCTCGACGGCAGGGCGCTGCAATATCCGGTCGCCTGGACGACGCTGCGGCTCGTCCTGACCGGGCTCGCCCTGATCCTGCCCTGGTGCCTCTATGTCTGGCTGAACGGCCGGCGCTGACTTCCCGACGGATTTTTCGAGATGACCGAACCTGCCGAAACCCCGACGATCGACCACGCCTTCACCGGCGACCGCAAGGGGCCGGCCCACGACCCGACCTATGCCGGCGCGCTCTCCTTCATGCGGCGCCGCTACAGCAAGGACGTCGCCGGCTGCGATGCCGTGGTCTGGGGCGTGCCCTTCGATCTTGCGGTCTCGAACCGGCCCGGCACCCGCTTCGGACCGCAGGCTATGCGCCGGGTCAGCGCGATCTTCGACGGCGATGCGCAATACCCCTCGCGGATTGACCCGTTCGAGACGCTCGCCGTGGTCGACTATGGCGACTGCCTGCTGCCGCGCAGCGACCTGCAGGGGTGCGCCCGCGCCATCGAAAACGAAGCGGCGGCGATCATTGCCAGCGGTGCCCAGCTCGTCACCCTCGGCGGCGACCATTTCATCACCTTGCCGCTGCTGCGCGCCCATGTCGCCCGCCATGGCAAGCTCGCCATCGTCCAGTTCGATGCCCATCAGGACACCTGGGACGACGGCGTCGGCGCGATCAGCCACGGTACCTTCGTGCTCGAGGCGGTGCGCGAGGGGCTGATCGACACCGAGCGCTCGATCCAGGTCGGCATCCGCACAGTCGCGCCGCGCGATTGCGGGATCACGGTGATCGATGCCTATCAGGCGCATGCGCTCGGCGTCGACGGCATCGCCGCGCGGATCAGGGAGCGCGTGGGGCAGGGGCCGGCCTATCTCACCTTCGACATCGACGCGCTCGATCCGGCCTTCGCGCCGGGTACCGGCACGCCGGTCGCCGGCGGCTTCTCTTCGGCGGAAGCGCTGCGCCTGGTCTGGGCGATCCGCGATCTCGACTTCCGCGGCATGGACATCGTCGAGGTCTCGCCGCCCTACGACCATGCCGATGCGACCGCGATCGCGGGCGCGGCGGTGGCGCAGCACTATCTCCAGGCGCTGGCGCTGAAGAAGGCGGGTTGAATCGAGTTGCGAGGCGCTTGAATCATCCCGACAAGGATAAGCATCAAGCGCTTTCTACGACTGGAAAAATCAGCCTCGAACGAGCGGGGACATCCGTGCTGATCGTCTTCAGTGGACTTCCCGGCACGGGCAAGACGACTCTTGCCCGCGAGCTCGCGACGAGGCGGTCGGCGGCTTATCTGCGCATCGACAGCATCGAGCACGTGATGCGCAAGGCACTGCCGGGCAACGACATCGGCGCAGCGGGCTACACTATGGCCTTCGCTATCGCCGGCGAGAACCTTTCGCTCGGCGTCGCCGTCGTGGCCGATTGCGTGAACCCGGTCGCCGAGAGCAGGGCGGCATGGCGCCAGCTTGGTCGCGCCTCGGCCGTGCCGCATCTCGACATCGAGGTCGTCTGTTCCGACAAGGCGGAGCATCGCCGCAGGGTCGAGCAGCGGCAGCCCGATGTTCCGGGATTTGTCCTCCCGGACTGGGCTTCGGTGGAGACACGTGATTATCAGCCCTGGACGGGCGACCGGCTGATCGTCGACACGGCTGTCCTTTCGGTCGAGGACGCCCTGCGCCTGATCGAGGACCGACTGGCGTCCTTGGTGTACAGCGCCGATTGACAGGCCGCCAGGCAGGGAACATATAGCCCCGGCATGACCACGAACCCGACCCGACGTCGCAGTGAACAGGCCGCTCCGGCGCGCCCGCGATGACGCTCGGCTTCCAGCCCGAACGCCCGCGACCGCGCCCCGAGCGCGGTTTTTTTATGCCCGTCGCAAAACTGATGTCCGCTCTTGCGACAAGGCCAAGTTCCAGAGCCAGCCAACCAGTTCCGTCCGCTTCCACCAGACGCCTTGCGAGGGTCCGATGAGCCAGAACCTGAAATCCATCTTCATCGACGGCGAAGCCGGCACGACCGGGCTCGGAATCCGCGAGCGTCTCGCCGATGTGGCGGAAGTCGTGGTCAAGAGCATCGATCCCGACAAACGCAAGGACCCTGCCGCCCGCAAGGCGATGATGGCCGATGTCGATCTCGTCGTGCTCTGCCTGCCCGACGATGCGGCCAAAGAATCCGTCGCGCTCGCTGACGAGCTCGGCAGCAGCGCGCCGAAGATCGTCGACGCCTCGACCGCCCATCGGGTCGCAGCCGGGTGGACCTATGGCTTCGCCGAGCTCGAGCCGGGCTTCGCCCAGAAGGTCGCCAACGCCAACCGGGTTGCCAATCCCGGCTGCTACCCCACCGGCGGCATCGCGCTGCTGCGCCCGCTCGTCGATGCCGGGCTGCTGCCGGCCGACTATCCCGTTAGCGTCAATGCGGTCTCCGGCTATTCCGGCGGCGGCAAGAGCATGATCGAGGCCTATGAGGCCGGCACGGCGCCCGATTTCGAGCTCTACGGCCTCGGTCTCAAGCACAAGCATCTGCCCGAGCTGCAGGTCTATTCGCGGCTGGAGCGGCGGCCGATCTTCGTGCCCTCGGTCGGCAATTTCCGGCAGGGCATGCTGGTTTCAGTGCCGCTGCATCTCGACACGCTGCCCGGCAAGCCGACGCCTGCCGATCTCGAAACGGCCTTGGCCGAGCGCTATGCCGGCTCGACCTATGTCAGCGTCCTGCCTGCCGATCCGAGTGGCAAGCTCGAGCCGGAGGCCCTCAACGACACCAACAAGCTCGAGCTGCGCGTTTACGGCAATGCCGATCTCGGCCAGGCCGTACTCGTCGCCCGCCTCGACAATCTCGGCAAGGGCGCGTCCGGCGCCGCTGTCCAGAACATCCGCCTGATGCTCGGCCTGCCGGAGGGCTGACGCCAGCCTCCAGGTCCGCTCGAATCCTGCCTTCGCTCATGGCGAAACAATGGCTGCACCCCCCAAATGGGGGATGCGGCCATGTCTGCTTGCGATCATAGCTGGATCAGGCGGCAGGAGAGCGGGGGCGATTCGATGCCGGGATTCGATACGTTGGGGGCGCGCCTCGCGCGCAGCCGGCGCAGGTTTGAGCGCGAGCGCGCCGGGGTGAACATCGAGCGGCCGGCTCAGGACGGGCTCGATCTCGCCGTCCGGCGAGACGATGCGTCTGACACCCCGGCCGGCATGCCGATGCCGGCATCGGCGAAAGTGCTCAGGTTTCCAAGCCCGGATGGGCGTCTTAGAGACTGAAGCAGCCGTGCCAGGGTACGGCTGCCAGCGCTGCCGGGGTGAGGTCGAACAGCCCCGGCAGCGCTTTTTCTTGCGACCTGTCCAGGCCGGATCCGGTCAAGGATCCTCCGTCGGGCGGTCTTGCCCCCATAGTCGGAAAGCTATCGTCGTAGAATGAGGAGAAGGCTTGTCGTGCAAGAGCTCTCTTGGACATTGCGAGCAATGCGGCGCCGCGCGCTCGTACCATTGCTCTCGGCTGCGGTCGCGCTCGGCGCGATGGCGCCCGCCTCGGCGTTCGACCTGCGCGGCGCGGGCGTAGTGCTCATCCACGGCAAGGCAGGTGGGCAAGGTCCCCTCCAGCCATTGGCCCAGGCGCTGAAGGCGCGTGGCGCGACCGTCCTGCTGCCGCGGATGTCTTGGACGTCCGGCTACAGGACCTATGACCAGACGCTCGGCGAGGTGCAGGCTGCCGTCTCGCGGCTGAAGGCCGGTGGAGCGTCCCGGATCGTGCTCGCCGGACATAGCCTCGGAGCCAACATCTCCATGGGCTATGCCGCTCGCGTCGGCGGCGTCGACGCGGTCGTGGCGCTGGCGCCGGGGCATCGCCCGGACTTCATCGCCAGCCAGACCGGCGAGAGTCTTGCGCAGGCCAAGGCGATGGTCGCGGCCGGGCAGGGGGCGCAGAAGGCGAAGTTCCTCGACTTCAACCAGGGCCGGACCTTCCCCATCACCACCACGGCCGAGGCCTATCTCAACTTCTTCGATCCCTCCGGGCCGGCAGCCCAGGCTGCCCAGGCGAGCGGTGTCCGCGCTCCGACGCTCTGGGTGATCGGCACGGGCGATCGCCCAGCGATGAACGATCGCGCCGCTTACTCCGGCACGCGCCTCGTCGTCGAGGCCGACCATCAGACGACACCACGCGTCGCGGTGGCCGAAGTGATCGACTGGCTGCAGAAGCAGTAGGGTCGCGGCCTGCCGGGATTGAAAAAGGGCGCTGCCGGAGGCCCGGCAGCGCCCTTCACGTCTTGCGCAGGATAGCGTCAGCCTGCGTAGGGCTTGAAGAGCTGCTTCTGCGTGCCTAGGCCCTCGATGCCGAGGGCGACGGTCTCGCCACCCTTGAGGAAACGCGGCGGCTTGAAGCCGAGGCCGACGCCGGGCGGGGTGCCGGTGGTGATGACGTCGCCCGGATCGAGCTGCATGAACTGGCTGATGTAGTGGACGAGATAGGCGGCGCCGAAGATCATCGTCTTGGTCGAGCCGTTCTGGACGCGCTCGCCGTCGACTTCGAGCCACATGGCGAGATTCTGCACGTCGGCGATCTCGTCCGGGGTGACCAGCCAGGGGCCGAGCGGGCCGAAGGTCGGGCAGCCCTTGCCCTTGGCCCATTGTCCGCCGCGCTCGGTCTGGAATTCGCGCTCGGAGACGTCGTTGCAGACGCAGAATCCGGCGATCGCCGCCATCGCGTCCTTCTCGTCGATGTAGGAGCCGCCGTCGCCGATCACGATGGCGAGCTCGACCTCCCAGTCGGTCTTCTTCGAGTTCTTCGGGATGATCACGTCGTCATTGGGGCCGACGATGCAGTTCGGCGCCTTGTTGAACAGGATCGGTTCGGCAGGGATCGGCGCGCCGGTCTCGGCGGCGTGGTCGGCGAAGTTGAGGCCGACGGCGATGAAATTGCGGACATCGCCGACGCAGGCGCCGATGCGCGGCGAGCCCTCGACCAGCGGCAATGATTCGGGGGAGAGGGCCTTCAGCTTGGCGAGCGAAGCGGATTTGAGCGCCGCGCCGGCGAGGTCGGAGACATGCGCCGAGAGATCGCGCAGCTTGCCGGCAGAGTCGACAAGGCCGGGCTTCTCCTGACCAAATGCACCGTAACGAACCAGTTTCACGTCGTTTCCCCCTTTTCAATCGTTTCAAACAGGGCTTGTAAGGCTAGACCGAAGGTCGCGCCGATCCTGTGCGGACTGCCCCTGCGATGCAAGCCCGGCGCGACGCATGCCATACTTGCGGGCGGACCGGGAGTTGTGGCGCTTATGCAACGCTCGTCACGAAAGCGCGCCCGAACTCGGCGCTGGCGGGTGAGGCTATGCTGCGGCGCACAATGGCGAAACCCACGATAGTTCGCATCTAAACTATCTTTTCGGGCGCTGGCTTTGCCGCGGGACGCGCGAAACGCGGTCATTTTGCACGTTTTTTGGCCCTGCCGATGCGGAAAGCCGATCGAGCATGGCGATTTGAAGGCGGTCAAGGCGGGATTGCGGCGTAATCCGGCAGGCGGCATGGTGATGACAGATTCCGCGGCCTGCTTCGCCGCAACCACCACAACAAGAACCTCAGCCTGGGGAAGACGCCGCGATGAAGAGCCTTCTGAAATTCACCGCCGCCGCCACTGTCTCGCTTTCGGCGCTGCTGGCGGCCGGCGCGGCTTCGGCGAGCTCCTTCGCGATCCGCTCGGGCCAGAGCGCCGAAGGTCTCGGCATGGCCTATGCCGGCGCGGCGGCGGGCGGCATCGGCATGGGCTCGATGGCCTGGAACCCGGCGACGATCACCATGTTCCCGGGCCGCAACAGCCAGTGGAACTTCACCTATCTCTATGCCAACGGCGACTATCAGCCGACTTCGACGACCACGGTGCGCACCCCTGCGGGCGCCACGGTTCCGATCCAGGCCGCCGGCGGCAGCACCCTCGGCACCGGCAATATCGGCGGCGACGGCTCCTTCATCCCGGCCTCCTATTCCTCCTGGCAGCTGACCGACCGGTTCTGGATCGGTCTTACCACCGGCGCGCCGTTCGGCCTGCGCTCGAAGCCCGACAACCAGGTCAACGCGGCGCAGGTCTTCGGCCGCTCGGCCAAGGTGCAGACGATCAACGTCTCCCCGACCATCGGCTACAAGGTCAACGACTGGCTCTCGATCGGCGCGGCGCTGCAGGTCCAGTATTTCAAGGCCAGCCTGAAGCAGGCCAACGGCGTCACTGCGGCCGCGACGCCGATCATCATCCAAGGCGACACGATCGATTTCGGCTATCGCTTCGGCGCCACGCTGACCCCGCTCGACGGCACGACGATCGGCCTGGCCTACCGCTCTTCTGTCAAGCAGACGCTGGAAGGCAGCCTGCGGAGCGCGGCGACCGGCTATATCCCGGTCAAGGCCAACCTGAACCTGCCCGACTCGGTCGTGCTGGGTGTTTCGCAGGTCATCAACGACCAGTGGCAGGCCCATCTCGGCGTGGAGTGGACCAACTGGAGCCGCTTCCGCAACATTCCGGTCGTGACCCGCGCCGGTGGCGTCCCGCTCACCAGCCTGAACTTCCAGTATGACGACAGCTGGTTCTTCTCGGGCGGTGTCGAGTACAAGTACAGCCGCGACCTGACGCTCCGCGCCGGTGTGGCCTACGAGCTCTCGGCCGTGAACGACGACAACCGCCAGATCTTCATCTCGGACAACGACCGGCTCTGGCTCAGCGCCGGTCTGAGCTACCAGCTCACCGAGAAGTTCAAGCTCGACGTCGGCTACACCTATATCCACGTCAACAAGGCCAAGGTGAACTACACCGGGAACAATCCGCAGCAGGTCTTCAATCCGTCGCTGCGGGCGGTGTCCTATACCGGCCAGGCCGAGCCTTACATCCACATCGTCTCCGCCGCCCTGACCTATCGCTGGGACAACCCGGCCGAGACGATCCCGGTCCGCCCGGTCGTTCGCAAGAACTGATCGGCGCTTCCACGACGCTGAAAAGCCGGCCTTCGGGCCGGCTTTTTTTGTCGAGGTGAAAGGAAGGGCCGGCAGAGAGCAGGAACTGCCGCCGGATGCCGGCTTCATCCGGAGACATCCTCGTCATCCCGGAGCTGCGCGGCTTCGCCGCTTGTCTAGGATGACGGAGCGGTTCCGAGTAGAATCCGTAAGCTCTAAGCCTTGATCTTCACATAGCTCCCCGGCGCGTCCTCGAGCGCGGGCAGGGGCCCCTCGCCGGGGATACGCGGCTTGACGCGCTTGGGCGCCTGCTTCTCCAGCCAGCCGAGCCAATGCGGCCACCAGGAGCCGGGGTGCTCCTCGGTTTTCTTCATCCAGTCCTCGAAGGCGCCCTCCGGTTTCGGGCCGGTCCAGTACTGGTACTTCACCTTGTTCGGCGGATTGACCACGCCGGCGATGTGGCCGGACCCGGCCATGACATAGTCGACCGGGCCGCCAAAGGTCTGCGAGCCCAGGAAGACCGATTTCGCCGGAGCGATGTGGTCCTCGCGCGTCGCCAGATTGTAGATGGGTATCTTCACCTTCTTGAGGTCGAGCCGCTTGCCGCCGAGGCGCATCTCGCCCTTGCTCAGCTTGTTCTCGAGATAGCAGTTGCGCAGGTAGAAGGAGTGGTTCGCCGCCGGCATCCGGGTCGAATCCGAATTCCAGTAGAGCAGGTCGAACGGGGTCGGCGCCTTGCCTTTCAGGTAGTTGTTGACGGCATAGGACCAGATCAGGTCGTTGGGCCGGAGCATGTTGAAGGCGCCCGACATGCGCGAGCCGTCGAGATAGCCGCGCTCGGCCATCTGCTCCTCGACGGCGCGGATCTGCTCCTCGTCGACGAAGACCGAGAGCTCGCCGGCGTGGCTGAAATCGACCTGCGTGGTGAAGAAGGTCGCGCTGGCGATGCGCTTGTCCCGGGTTGCCGCCATATAGGCCAGGGTCACGCCGAGCAGCGTGCCGCCGACGCAGTAGCCGATCGTCGAGACCTGTTTCTCGCCGGTGACCTGTTCGATCGCCTCCAGTGCAGCGAAGATACCCTCGCGCATGTAGCTCTCGAAATCCTTGAGCGCGTGGCGGTGGTCCGGGTTGACCCAGGAGATGCAGAAGACCGTCAGCCCCTGCGAGACGCACCAGCGGATGAAGCTCTTCTCGGCGTTGAGATCGAGGATGTAGAACTTGTTGATCCAGGGCGGCACGATCAGCAGCGGCCGCTTCAGCACAGTCTCGGTCGCCGGCGCGTACTGGATCAGCTCGATGATGTCGTTGCGGTAGATGACCTTGCCGGGCGTCGTCGCGATGTTGACGCCGACCTGGAAGGCGCCGGCATCGGACTGCCTGATCTTGAGCTCGCCGCCGCCTGCCTCGACGTCCTCGGCCAGCATCTTCATGCCGCGCACCAGGTTCTCGCCGTTCTGCGCCATGGTCTCGCGCAGCAGCTCGGGATTGGTCGCGACGAAGTTGGAGGGCGAGAGGGCGCCGGCGATCTGCTTGACGTAGAAGCGGGCCTTGTCACGCGTATGCGGGTCGAGCTCGTCCGCCTGCTCGACCATGCCTTCGGCCCAGCGCGTCGTCAGCAGATAGGCCTGCTTGACGAAGTCGAAGACGGGATGGCTGTCCCACTCCGGATCGGCGAAGCGTGCATCCCTTTTCTCGGGGGCGATCACCGGCTCGACCTGCTCGCCGCCAAGGCGCTTCAGGGTCGAGCTCCACAGGGAGAGGAAGTCGCTGGTGATCGCGCCCTGCGCCTCGATGATCTTCTGCGGGTCGCTGACCCAGCGCTCGGCGACGCGGCCGAGCACCTTGACCATTTCGCTGGCTTCGTCGGCCTGGCCGGTCTTGGCCTCGCCGCGCTCGATCGGCTTCAGATAGGCGGCGGTCACCTTGCCGGCCTGCTCGACCAGCTTGCCCATGTTCTGCGCCATCGCTTCGAAATCGGGAACGGCCGGGAGCTCGGCGAACGGCGCTTCAGCAGGCTTTGGCCCGGCTTTGCCTTTCTCGTCAGCTGGCGGACACATGATGGCGCTCCCCTTGGTAGCCTTACGCAGGAGTTGCACTCCCCATTTTGGACCCATTAAGGACCTAACCGGTATGAGTGACAAAGAAATTTTGCGGAAGCAGGGCGATGGCTGACAGGCGGACTCAAATCTCGCTCAGGGCGGCTGGACTGGTTCTCATGGTCGGAGCCGGCCTTGGAGGCTGCGAAGCCACGCGCGGTGTGGCTGAAATGGCCGATCTCGCCACCAAACCCGGCGAGCCCAAGCCTTTCGTCACCGAGACCCGGCCGCAGGATCCGAAATATATCCCGATCGGCACCACCGTCTCGCGGCCGGCCAAGCGCAAGACCGTCGACGAGTTCAAGAAGCTCGAGGCCGAGTTGGAAGCCAAGCGAATCTCCAACGACGCTGCCGGCGCGCAGGCGCAGAGCCTCGGCAAGGTCCTGCCGCCGCCGGCGCCACCGCCGCAGCCGAAGGAGTGAAGGCGGCAGGCACGGAACGCTTGCCTGGCGTCACCCGGATCAATCCAATGACGGCTCCTCGGTGGAGCGCCCGCGATGATCCTGATCGGCCAGTATGATTCGCCCTTCGTGCGCCGCGTCGGCATCGCCCTGACGCTCTATGAGTTGCCCTTCGAGCACCGGCCCTGGTCGGTTTTCGGCGACGGCGACAGGATCGCGCCGCTCAATCCGCTGGTTCGCGTGCCGACATTCGAGCTCGATGACGGGCTCGTGCTGGTCGAGAGCCATGCCATTCTCGATTATCTCGACGGCTTGGTTCCGCCCGAGCTTGCCCTGTTCCCGCGTACGGAGCCGGGCCGTCACAGGGCCTTGCGCGTCGCGGCACTGGCGATCGGGCTCGCCGAGAAGGCGGTGAGCCTGTTCTACGAGCTGCGATTGCACGACCAGGTTTCCGAGGTCTGGGCCGGGCGCTGCCGCTCTCAGATTCTGGGTGTCCTTGCCGCTCTCGAGCGCGAGCGTGCCGAGCGTAACGGCGACTGGTGGTTCGACGATCGGATCGGCCATGCCGATATCGCGCTCGCCTGCGCGCTGCGCTTTGCCGGCGAGGCGCATCCCGATCTCGTGGTCCTCCGTGACCATCCGGCATTGGAGGCTCATTCCGCGCGCTGCGAAGCGCTCGACGTGTTCAAGACGATCAGTCAGCCCTTCATTCCGCCGGCTTGAAGCGTTGCAGCAATGCGGCATGCGCTGCTGTTCGCTGAATCTTGCGTTTTTTCTGCTGTTGGGGCGGAAGCTGCGGTGGTAAGGCATCGCAACGCAAGAATGTGATTTGCCGCGCGCGAGGGTGCGGCGATCCGCAAGGACCTGTTGTCGAGATGACCGATTTCCACCGCATCAAGCGCCTGCCGCCCTATGTTTTCGAACAGGTCAACAAGATCAAGGCTGCCGAGCGCGCCAAGGGCGTCGACATCATCGACCTCGGCATGGGCAATCCCGATCTGCCGGCGCCCAGGCATGTCATCGAGAAGCTGGTCGAGACCGCCGGCAAGCCGCGCACCGATCGCTATTCCGCCTCGAAGGGCATCTCCGGCCTGCGCCGCGCCCAGGCCCATTACTATCAGCGCCGCTTCGGCGTGACTCTCAATCCCGACACGCAGGTCGTCGCCACGCTCGGCTCGAAGGAGGGCTTCGCCAATATGGCGCAGGCCATAACCGGTCCCGGCGACGTCGTGCTCGTGCCCAATCCGAGCTACCCGATCCATGCCTTCGGCTTCCTGATGGCGGGCGGCGTGATCCGCTCCGTCCCGGCCGAGCCGACGCCGGCCTTCTTCCCGGCGCTCGAGAGGGCGATGGCGCATTCGGTGCCGAAGCCGATCGCGCTCGTCACCTGCTATCCGGCGAACCCGACCGCCTATACCGCCTCGCTCGACTTCTACCGCGACCTCGTCGCCTTCGCGAAGCGGCATGAGCTGATCCTGCTCTCCGACCTCGCTTATGCCGAGGTCTATTTCGACGAGAATGATCCGCCGCCCTCGATGCTTCAGGTGCCGGGCGCGATCGACGTCGCCGTCGAGTTCACCTCGATGTCGAAGACCTTCTCCATGGCCGGCTGGCGCATGGGCTTTGCCGTCGGCAATGAGAAGCTGCTGGCGGCGCTGGCGCGGGTGAAGTCCTATCTCGACTACGGCGCCTATACGCCGATCCAGGTCGCGGCCGCGGCGGCGCTGAACGGTCCCGACGACTGCATCCGCGAGATGCGCGAGATCTATCGCAAGCGCCGCGACGCGCTGGTCGAGAGCTTCGGCAAGGCCGGCTGGGAGTTCCCGGCGCCGCAGGCCTCGATGTTCGCCTGGGTGCCGATTCCCGAGAAGTTCCGCCATCTCGGCTCGCTGGAGTTCTCCAAGCTGCTGATCGAGAAGGCCGAAGTCGCTGTCGCGCCTGGCATCGGCTTCGGCGAGCATGGCGACGACTATGTCCGCATCGCCATCGTCGAGAACGAGCAGCGCATCCGCCAGGCGGCGCGCAATATCGGCCGTTTCCTGAAGAGCGCCGACCAGACCCTGCACAATGTCATCCAGATGCCGAAGGCGGGGTAGGGCGGAAGCGTCCCGCCATCGTCATTGCGAGCGTAGCAAAGCAATCCAGAAGGTCGCGCTCTGCGGCTCCTGGGTTGCTTCGTCGCTGTGCTGCTCGCAATGACGCTTGGGCGGTGTTGCGCGCCGGCACTGGACCGGGCCGCCGAAACATGGGAACCCAGCACCGAGGGCGGATAGCAGGGATAAAGAGCGCATCATGGTCTCGAAGGGCCGGTTGATCGGGATCATGTTCGGCCTGTTCGCGCTGGTCTGCCTGTTCGCGACCTATGATTTCTCGCGTGGCCGCACCACCGACACCGACTCACCCCTCATCGCCGACGTCCTGACCGCCTCGCGCGCCAAGGAATGCGGCCGCGACGCGACTGAGATCGCCGGCAAGTATTTTCCGGTGGGCATGGGCCGGGCCGAGGCCGAGCAATTGCTGGCGCAGACCGTGATCCGGGCACCCAAGCCCTGGTTCTGGAAGCCGATCGACGAGAATTCGACCCAGGCGGACGGCGACAGCGTCGAGGCGTTGCGCACCATCAAGATCACCGCTTTCGGCAACCAGCTGCTGCGGCTCTATCTCGGCTTCGAGAACGGCAAGGTCCACAAGCTCGCCGCCGAAGTCGTCTGCCGCTTCGAATAGGCGGCTTTTAGGCCGTCGCAACCACCTCGCCACGCGCCGGATAGTCGTTCTTGATGACGAAATCGAGTGCTGCGACCATCTCGGCAAAGTTCGGTCGCACGAACGGCATCGACTGGACGGAGAGGTAATAGAGCGTCCGGTCCGGGCGCACGAGGAATATGCCGGGCTCGGAGAACAGCGCCGGCTCCTCGATGCCGATCGAGGTCTTGCCGCGCGAGGCGGAGATGTAGAGCCCCCATTCGCGGGCCGTCTCCAGCGCCAGCCCGTAACCGATCCGCAGCCGGTCCGCGCCGATCTTCCGTGCCATCTCGCCGGCGCGCTCCGCGCCGTCGCTGCTGACCGCGATCGTCTCGACACCCCGGCTGGCGAAGTCCGGCGTCAGCCGCTCGAGTTCCTTCAGGTAGTTGGCGCAGATCGGGCAGTGCAAGCCCCGGTAGAAGCAGACGAGCGTAAAGCGTTCCGGCTCCGCCTCCCATAGGTCGAAACGACCTTGCCCGAGGGTCTCGACGGAAAGGGTTGGTACGAGCTGACGTGGAATGAGCATTGAGAGAGCCTCCAGGGTTGCGAGTTCTCCCAGATTGCATATTGTCAGGCATGAAAAGTTCCAATCGCATGATCGAAAGTCCCGATGCGCGGCGCGATCGCCTGTCGAGCTTCTTTTCTGCGTTCGATGTCATGGCGGAACAGGCGGCGCCAGAAGTCGCCAATCTGCTACTGACTGGGCGAGCAGGGGACCTGCGCTCGCTGGTGTTCCTGCCGCATGCAAAGGTGACGGCGAAGCTTGGCGAAGAGGTGCTGGCCGCGGTGAGGATCGACTTTGGCGGGCCGGCCAACCCGCTGATTGCAGCGCTGCCGGAACGGGTCGAGCTTGCACTCGACGCGGCGCCGGCGATGCGAACGGTCGCCGATCTGCTGGCGGCAGAGGCGGCAGCCCGGCGATGTGGGCGGCAGATCGCCCTCGACAACATTTGCAGGCTGCTCCTGCTCCTGCTTCTGCGCCATTTGATCGACGAGGGCTCGACCCGGCCGGGGCTACTGGCAGGGCTGTCGCACCCGCAGCTGTTTCCAGCGCTGGTAGCGATGCAGGAGGCGCCGGCCCATGGCTGGAGCGTCGACGAGCTCGCCACGATCGCCGGCATGTCGCGGACGCGGTTCATGGCCTTGTTCCCGCGTGTGCTGGGCACCACGCCGATGGCGCATCTGGCGCATTGGCGGATGGTGCTGGCACGGCGCGAACTCGAACGTGGCGGCCGCGTCAAGCTGGTCGCGCGGCGCATCGGCTATGGCAGCGCCGCCGCTTTCTCCCGCGCCTATCAGCGAACGTTCGGCGAGCCGCCGATCGTTCTTAGGACGCCAGCGCGGCGCGCTGCCGCATCCGGCTCGCTTTGAGGTGCAGCATCAATGCCGCCGCAACAGCCGCTTCAGTGGGCTGTCGGCATGCGGATCGAGATAGTGCAGGATCGCCGTGGAGCGGATCGTATCGGGGTCGCACGCTTCGTTGGTATGGATCGAGCGGTAGCCATTGAACAGGTAGAGGCCGCCCGGCTTCAGCTTGAGATGTCTGATGCTGCGATGGCCGCGGCGATAGAGATGCCGCAGCGCCGCTTGCGACAGCGGATTGTCCAGCAGGATCTTGTCCAGGAAGTTCGTCGCGTAGCTGGCACGCAGCTTGCGGGTGTTGGGGATGATCAGTAGGTCCCCGCTCTGGCCGCGCTCGGGCATCAGGATCGGGATCAATGCCGTGAGCAGGTAGGAATCATAGTGGAAATTCAGCGAGTTGGCCGCAGCTCTCTCGCCGGAGAGGCAACGCAGGATCTGGTAGAAGGACGGCTGCGGCGCGGGCTTACCCATGCTGCTCTGATAGATGCCGCGGCACAGCGTCAGGAAGTCGGAATCTTCCGGCCAGCGTTTCAGGAAGGTTCCGTCCAGACGTTCGGGCCCGGCGATCGCCAAGTAGTTTCCGCCATTGCCGCTGACCGCGCGCCTGACGAAATCCTGGGCTTCCTGCAAATCGCCAGGCGGGACATAGTCGTCGATCACCGCGAAGCCGTCGCGATCGATCTGTGCTGCGATGAGCGCGGGGTCGGGCAGGGGCGCTACAGGCGCGCTATCGGCAACTTCAATGGCGTTTGTCGGAAGGGCAGGCATCGGCATCGCAATCCTCCACCCGGGAAAGCGCTCGCTGCGGCTCGCGTTTCTCAATGGAAGCAAAATCCGTGCCCGGAGGTTGATCTGTCGCTCACAGTGCTTTGCCGCCGTTGACTCCCCGCGCGCCTCATGCGACCCCCGCGCCATGACCATGCACGCTGCTTCTTCCGAGATCAGGCCCCTGCGCGTCGGCATCGCCGGCCTGGGAACAGTCGGCGCGGCGGTCGCCGGCATTCTGAAGCGCCAGGAGAACGCGCTCGCCGCGCGCTGCGGCCGGCCGATCCGCGTGACGGCGGTCTCGGCCCGTAATCGCAATCGCGATCGTGGCATCGATCTCTCCGGCTTTGCCTGGTTCGACGATCCGGTCGCGCTCGCCGCGTCCCCCGAGATCGATTGCCTGGTCGAGCTGATCGGCGGCTCTGACGGCCCAGCGAAGACGGCGGTCGAGACCGCGCTTTCCGCCGGCAAGCATGTCGTCACCGCCAACAAGGCGCTGCTAGCCGCCCATGGCGTCGCGCTCGCCGAGCTCGCCGAGGCCAATGGCGCGGCGCTCGCCTTCGAGGCCTCCTCGGCCGGTGGCATCCCGGTGGTGAAGACGCTGCGCGAGGCACTCTCGGGCAACAATGTCAGCCGGCTCTACGGCATCCTCAACGGCACCTGCAATTACATTCTCTCGCGCATGGAGCTTGAGGGCCTGACCTTCGAAGCCTGCCTGAAGGACGCCCAGCGCCTCGGCTATGCCGAAGCCGACCCCACCTTCGACGTAGAGGGCTTCGACACCGCCCACAAGCTCGCCATCCTGACCAGCCTCGCCTTCGGTACGAAGATCGACGCCGAAGCGATTCATGTCGAAGGCATTTCCTCGATCACGCCGCTCGACCTGAAGATGGCCGACGAACTCGGCTACCGGATCAAGCTGCTCGGCGTCGCCGAGCGGACCAAGACCGGCATCGAGCAGCGCGTGCACCCGACCATGGTGCCGAAGTCGTCGGCGATCGCGCAGGTGATGGGCGTCACCAACGCGGTGACCATCGACGCCGATGCCGTGCGCGAGATCACCCTGGTCGGTCCCGGCGCCGGTGGCGGCCCGACCGCGTCGGCGGTGATCGCCGATATCGCCGACGTCGCGCGCGGCACCGCCGGCCAGCCCTTCGGCATGCCTGTCGCCCGCTTGGAACAGCCGACACGCGCCGCGATGCAGCGTCACGAGGGCGGCTACTATATCCGTCTCGCCGTCGCCGACCGCCCCGGCGCGGCCGCCGCGATCGCGACCCGGATGGCGCAGGCCGATATCTCGCTTGAAAGCATCGTCCAGCGCCGTTCCGAGATTGCTGCCCAGCGCGACCCCGGCGGGCGCTCCGGCGCACCGGTCCCGGTCGTGCTGATCACCTACGCCACCAGCGAACAGGCCATCCGCGGCGCCCTGGAGAAGGTCAGCGCCGACGGTCACATCGCAGAAGCGCCGCAAGTCATCCGCATCGAGCGGGAATGAGCGTGAAAGGCTGGGTCGCCCACGGCTTAGCCTTATCATCGCCAATCCGTTCGCTATTCACCTCGGCCATCCGCTAACGCGCTCAGGGAGTCCCCATGTCCGTCGATCTCCGCATCTCGCCCGACCAGATCATCGAGCGCTATCTCTCGATGGAGCTGGTTCGCGTCACCGAGCGCGCCGCCGTCGCCGCCGCCCGCCTGCGTGGTCATGGCGACGAGAAGGCGGCCGACCAGGCCGCGGTCGACGCGATGCGGCGCGAGCTCAACCGCCTGCCGATCGACGGCGAGATCGTCATCGGCGAGGGAGAGCGCGACGAGGCGCCGATGCTCTTCATCGGCGAGAAGGTCGGCAACAAGCAGGGCCCCAAGGTCCACATCGCCGTCGACCCGCTCGAGGGCACCACGCTCTGCGCCAAGGACATGCCAGGCTCGATCGCGGTGATGGCGATGGCCGGCGCCGGCCAGCTGCTCTACGCCCCCGACGTCTACATGAACAAGATCGCGATCGGCCCGGGCTACCCGCAGGGGATCGTCGATCTCGACGCCTCGGCCGCGGACAACATCAACGCGCTCGCCCGCGCCAAGGGCGTCAAGCCGCACGAGATCAACACGCTGATCATGGACCGGCCGCGCCACGAGAAGCTCATTGCTGAAGTTCGCAAGACCGGCGCCTCGATCCGCCTGATCACCGATGGCGACGTTGCCGGCGTGATCTTCTGCACCGAGCCGGAAAAGACCGGCATCGACCTTTATCTCGGCATCGGCGGCGCGCCGGAAGGCGTGCTCGCTGCTGCGGCGCTGCGCTGCGTCGGTGGCCAGATGCAGGGCCGCCTGATCCTCGATACCGAGGAGAAGCGGGCACGCGCCGCGACCATGGGCGTCAAGGACCCGAACAAGAAGTATGACATGTCGGAGATGGCCTCCGGCGACGTCATCGTCTGCGCCACCGGCGTCACCGATGGCGGCATGCTCTCGGGTGTGCGCTTCGGGCCCGAGGTGATCGAGACCGAGACGATCGTCTATCGCTCGATCACCGGCACGGTCCGCCGCATCTATGGCGAGCATCGCGAGCTGTCGAAGTTCCAGCTCGACTAAGCTCTGGAGCTGTTGCAACTGCAAAGCCCGTTCCGCAAAAGCCGCGGCGCGGGCTTTGTTATTGAGCCGACCTGCGCCGCTTCAGCCTTGCAAGGTGCCGCCGGCGAGGGTGTGCTCGACGCACGCGTTGATATGCGTTGCCAGGACTGCGGTGGCACGCGCGATGTCGCGCCGCATCGCGCAGTCGAGCAGGATCTGGTGCTCCTGCGCCGCCGCCTCGCCGCGGAAGATCACCGCGACCATCTGATAGCGCAGATAGCGGTCATAGACCGAGGCGTGCGTCTCCATCAGCACCTGCGAGCCACAGGCCGAGATCAGCGCGTGATGGAATTCCCAGTCATAGCGCTTCCAGAGTTCCGGATCGGCGCGATCATTGTCGAGCATCCGCTTTTCCATCAGGGCGAGCTTGTGATGGGCGGCGACGACGCGGCCTTCCCACTCCATGTCACCGGCCGTGAAGGATTGCGCCAGCGCGTGTCCCTCCAGCAGTAGCCGCAGCGCCGCGATCTCGCTCAGATTGCTGGCGGAGACCGGCGCGACCATGAAGCCCTTCTGGCCCTCGGCCTCGACCAGCCCTTCCGACGAGAGCCGGTTCAGGATCTCGCGCAGTGTGCTGATGCTGGTGCCGTAGGTCTCGCGCAGGTCGTCGAGCTTGAGCCGCTGCGCCGGTACCAGCCGCCCGAAGACGATGTCGGCGCGGATCCGGCGATAGGCCAGCTCTCCGATCGAGGCGGTCGGCGGGGCGTAATTCAGCATGCGTGATCCGTGGCAAGTGCGGCAGAGGGAGCATCCTAGCTGCCGAGCGGAGGAGGCACAATTATTATGGCAAAATTGAAATCATCGGAGGAAATCGAAAATACCTGTTGATTGCTGATATGCGCTTGGGCATGGTCTGCTTCGAAGCGGGCCAACCCGCACGGGAGGAACGGCATGAAACAGGGTATCGACAGGCGTGCGCTTCTGGCGGCCGGCGGCGCTCTTGCGCTGACGGGTGGTGCCGCGCTCGCACAAGGCAAGCCGAATCTGCGATTTTCGGCGGTTTTCTCGGAGCAGGACATCCGCGCCGAGATGATGAAGCGCTTCGCCGAGGCCATCAAAGACGACTTCGCGCTGCAGCCCTATTACGGCGGCAACCTGTTCAAGCAGGGCACCGAACTCGTCGCCATGCAGCGCAACAACCTCGAAATGGGGAATATCGCGCCGCAGGACGTCTCGAACCAGATTCCGGCCTGGTCGATCGTCACCTCGGCCTATCTCTTCCGCGATGCCGACCACCTCAAGAAGGTCTTCGCCAGCGATGTCGGCCGCGATCTCAAGAAGATCGCCGAGGACAAGCTCAACATCAAAATTCTCGGCCCGACCTATTTCGGCGCCCGCCAGGTCGGCCTGAAGCCGAAGAAGAAGATCAGCACCCCGGCCGATCTCGCTGGCGTCAAATTGCGCATGCCCGGCGGCGACGCCTGGCAATTCCTCGGCCAGTCGCTTGGCGCCAACCCGACGCCGATGGCCTATGCCGAGGTCTATACCGGCCTGCAGAGCGGCGCGATCGACGGGCAGGACAATCCGCTGCCAAACGTCCAGAACATGAAATTCTACGAGGTCTCCTCGCAGATCGTGCTGACCTCGCATCTCGTCGGTTTCGACCTGCTCTGCGTCACCAAGCGCGTCTGGGACGGGATGGATGCGAAGAAGCAGGCCGCCTTCCAGGCCGCGGCTGACGCCGCGATCGACTGGAGCACCAAGGAGCACCTGGCCAAGGAGGCCGAGCTGGTCGACTTCTTCAAGAAGCAGGGGCTCGAGGTCTATACGCCCGATCTCAAGGCCTTCCGCGACTTTGCCCAGAAGAAGTACCTGGAATCAGAGCTGGCCAAGGGCTGGGTGCCCGGCATGATCGACAAGATCAACGCGCTCTAGCGTTTCGCTACACTTGAGCGACCGAGGTCTAGCGCCGGCCCTTCGGGGGCGGCGTGGCCCGCCGACGGAGGGGCCGGCGGGCCGAATTTCACCGGAGGGGCGATGCTGAACTCGCTGAAAGCACTCGGTGCCTTCATGGCGCGCCGGGCCGAGAACCTGCTCGCGCTGATGCTCGGGGCGATGTTCCTCGTCTTCCTGGTGCAGATCGTCTTCCGCTATCTGCTCAACTTCCCGATCGGCTGGACGCATGAGATCAGCGTCATCCTCTGGCTCTGGCTGGTGCTGTTCGGCGCCGGCTTCGTGCTGCGCGAGAGCGAGGAGATCCGCTTCGACATCATCTATGGCGCGGTCGGGCCAGGTCCGCGCCGCGTGATGGCGCTGATCACCGCGACCGCGCTCGTCGTGCTGTACGTGATCTCGCTGCCGGCGATGGCGGACTACGTCTCCTTCATGAAGGTCGAGCGCACCGCCTATCTGAAGATCCCGTTCAACTGGGTCTATGCGATCTATATCGCCTTCGCGGTCGGCGCGATCATCCGCTATCTCTGGCTCGGCTTCAGCGCCTTGCGCGGCAAGGCGCCCGAGGCCTTCGATCCCATCAAGGCGGGCTCGGGCGTATGAGCACGCCGTTCTCCCTCGCCATCCTCGCCATCGTCACGCTGTCGCTGCTCGGCCTGCCGATCGGCCATGCGATGATCGCAGGCTCGATCCTCTACCTGCTCGTCGCCGGACAGGATCTCTCGATTGCCGCCGAGCAATTGCTCAACGGCATGTACACCAACTACGTCATTCTCGCCGTGCCGCTCTTCATCCTGGCGGCGGAACTGATGAATATCGGCTCGATGACGGAACGGCTGCTGCGCTTCTGTGACGCGCTGGTCGGTCGCTTCAGGGGCGGGCTCGCCCATGTCAACATCGTCCAGAGCGTGATCTTCGCCGGCATGTCGGGCTCGGCCATCGCCGACGCCGCCGGCACCGGCCGAATGATGCAGGCGATGATGACCAAGGACGGCAAGTACCCGCCGGCCTTCGCGGCGGCGCTGACCGCTGCCTCCTCTGTGATCGGGCCGATCATCCCGCCCTCGATCCCGATGGTGATCTACGCGCTGGTCTCGGATGCCTCGATAGGCTTCCTTTTCCTCGGCGGGGTCATTCCCGGCCTGCTGATGGCGCTGGCGCAGATGACGATCGTCGCCTCGGAGGCAAAACGGCGCGATTTCCCGGTCGAGCCGCCTATCCCCTTGCGGCAACTGCCCGGGATCACCTGGCGCGCCTTTCCGGCGCTGATGATGCCGGTCGTGCTGCTGGGCGGGATCTATGGTGGCGCGACGACGCCGACCGAGGCTGCCGCGGTCGCCGCCGCCTATGCGCTCGCCGTCTCGGTGCTGCTCTATCGCAGCGTCAGCTTTCGCGCCTTCTACGGTTCGCTCGCCTACAGCGCCCGCACCACCGCCTCGATCGGCATGCTGATCGCCGGAGCGCTGGTCTTCAACTACGTCGTCACCATCGAGAACATTCCCGACAGCCTGCGCATGCTGCTGGCCGGCTGGAACCTGTCGCCGCTCGGCTTCCTGATCCTGGTCAACGTGCTGCTGCTGATCCTCGGCTGCCTGCTCGAAGGCACCGCGATCCTGCTCATCGTGGTTCCAGTGCTGATCCCGACCGCCAAGGCGCTCGGCATCGACATGGTGCATTTTGGCGTGGTCGTCGTCGTCAACATCATGCTGGGGCTGATCACGCCGCCCTACGGCCTGCTGCTCTTCATCATGACCAACATCGCCGAGGTGCCGCTGCGCCTGATCGTGCGCGAGTGCATGCCCTTCCTCGGGGCCATGCTGGTCGCACTGGCGCTGATCACCTTCTTCCCCAGCCTCGTGCTCTGGCTGCCGCGCCTGATGGGCTACCAGGGCTGACAGGACAGGACCCCCAACCGTGAGCAAACCGATCTACGTCCTCAACGGCCCCAATCTGAACCGGCTCGGCACGCGCGAGCCGCAGATCTACGGCTCGACCACGCTCGCCGAGATCGAGACGATGTGTCGAGCGACGGCCGGCGGGCGCGAGATCGTCTTCCGCCAAAGCAATCGCGAATACGAGCTGATCGACTGGATCCACGAGGCGATCGATCAAGGCGAAGCGATCGTGATCAACCCTGCCGCCTATTCATTCACCTCGATCGCGATCCTCGACGCCCTGAAGATGTTTCCCGGGCCGGTCGTCGAGTTGCACATCTCCAACATCCACCGGCGCGAGCCGCACTACCACAAATCCTATGTCTCGCTGGCGGCGACGGCGGTCATCGCCGGGCTCGGCCCGCAGGGCTATGTGGTGGCGGTCAAGGCGGCGATCGATCTCGCGAGCCGATAGGGCTCGACGTCAACCGAGCTCGCTGTCGTCCGCAGACTCGGCCTTGCGCCGAAAGCCGGTCGCCAGCACGTAGAGTTCGGAGGAATCGGCCCGACTCGCTGCCGGCTTGATGTTGCGCACCTGGGCGAAATCGCGCTTCAGCTCCGCCAGCAGCCCGGCCGTGTCGCCACCCTGGAAGAGCTTGGCGAGGAAGAAGCCGCCCGGTGCCAGCACGCTGTTGGCGAATTCGAGCGCTGCCTCGGCGAGGCCGATGATCCGCAGATGGTCGGTTTTCTTGTGGCCGGTGGTGTTTCCGGCCATGTCGGACATCACGCCGTCGGCCTTGCCGCCGAGCTTTTCCGTCAACAGGGCAGGGGCTTCCTCCGCCATGAAGTCGAGCTCGATCAGCTCGACATGCGGGATGGGGTCGACCGGCAGGAGGTCTATGCCAACGATCCGGCCCTTGCCGTTCTCAAGCCCGATCTTGGCCCCTGCGACCTGGCACCAGCCGCCCGGCGCGCAGCCGAGATCGACCAGCTTCTGGCCGGTTTTGAGGAACTTGTAGCGCTCGTCCATCTCGGCGAGCTTGAACGCCGCGCGCGAGCGATAGCCCATTTCGCGCGCCCGCTTCACATAGGGGTCGTTCAGCTGGCGCTCGAGCCAGAGCTGCGAGGAATGGCTGCGCTTGGCGGGCTTCTTGACCTTAATGCGCAGGTCGCGTGCGCCACCGCCGCTGCCGGACTTTGTTGTCGTCATTGCCTTCGGCGCCACCAGGCGCGATCCTCGTGCATCATCCTGAGCAGGATGCCTTCGCGCAGGCCGCGATCGGCGATGCGCACCTTCGGGCTCGGGAAGGCCCGCCGGATCGCCTCGAAGATGGCGCAGCCGGCGAGCACCAGATCGGCCCGCTCGCGGCCGATGCAGGCATTGGCCTGACGCTGGGCATAGTCCATCGCGACGAGTTCGTCGATGACGCTGCAGATGTCCCGATCCTGCATCCACAGCCCGTCGACCTGCCGCCGGTCATAGCGCGGCAGGCGCAAATGGATGCCGGCGACGGTGGTGACGGTACCGGAGGTGCCGAGCAGGTGGAAATTCGGCGCATTCCGCGCCGCCGCGGCCTTTGCCGCAAACGGCGCCAGCGCCTCGCTGCAATCGGTGACCATGCGCTCGAACTTCTCGCGCCCGACCTCGATGCCGCCATAGCGCTCCGCCACCGAGACCACGCCGATCGGCAGCGAGGCCCATTCGCGGATGCGGGAGGCGGGGTCGCGCCCGGCCTCGCGTCCGCCGAGCCAGACGATCTCGGTGGAGCCGCCGCCGATGTCGAAGACGATGACTGCGCCGGCTTCCGGTGCCGCCAGCGCGGCGCAGCCGGTGACGGCGAGCGAGGCTTCCGTGCGCTGGTCGACGATCTCGAGTTCGAGCCTTGCTTCCTCGCCCACGCGGCGGACGAACTCGATACCATTGGTCGCAGCCCGGCAGGCTTCTGTGGTGATCAGGCGGGCCCGGGTGACGCCGCGATGGTCCATCTTGCTCTTGCAGACCTTGAGAGCTTCGACCGCCCGATCCATCGCGTCGTCGCAAAGCTTCCCGCTGGCCCCGAGTCCCTCGCCGAGTCGCACGATCCGCGAAAACGCGTCGACGACCCGGAAGCCGTGCTGGGCCGGCCGGGCGATCAGCAGACGGCAATTGTTGGTGCCGAGATCGAGCGCGGCGTAAGTGGTCGGATGAGGGCGCTGGAACGGGGCCGGAGCGAAACGAACCGCGTCCGGCGGCGCGGGCCGCTCGCCCGGTAGAGGGACCACCGCCACGAGGGGGCGGTCGGAATCCTGGCGGTCTTCGACCGTCACTGGCTAACCCTTCGCCGGTCAGGACCGTCATGGTGGCCCGCCGGAGTCCAGCAAGAAGCTGGAACGTTTCCATTCGAAGGGCAGCGTAACAACAGCACGCGGCCCCTGCCAAGCGGAACCTGTGGCGAAACTGCGGCATGGTCGGCGGCGCTTGCCTGTGTCCCGTCTTCGCGGCAAAGCTCGCCTCGACCGGCATGACCAAGCCGGCGGCGACCAATCGGGAGAAACGGCATGGCGGCGCGGCGCATGATTCTGGCGATCGACCAGGGCACGACGTCCTCCCGTGCCATCCTGTTCGATGAGAATCTGCAGCCGCTCGCCAGTGCCCAGCAGGAGTTCCCGCAGCATTATCCGGCTTCGGGCTGGGTCGAGCACGAGGCGGAGGATCTCTGGGAGAGCACTCTCTCGGTCTGTCGGCAGGCGCTGGCGCGCGCCGAGGCGCGGGCAGGGGAGGTCGCGGCGATCGGCATCACCAACCAGCGCGAGACCACGCTGGTCTGGGACCGCAGCACCGGACAGGCGATCCACCGCGCCATCGTCTGGCAGGACCGGCGCACCGCCGAGCGCTGCGCCGCGCTGGAAGCGGAAGGCCACGGCAAGCTGGTCGCCGAGCGCACCGGCCTGCGCATCGATCCCTATTTCTCCGGCACCAAGATCGCCTGGATCCTCGACCACGTCCCCGGAGCCCGCGAGCGGGCGAAGCGCGGCGAGCTCGCCTTCGGCACGGTCGACAGCTTCCTGCTCTGGCGCCTCACCGGAGGGCGGGTCCATGCCACCGACGCGACCAACGCCTCGCGCACCATGCTGTTCGACATCCATCAGGGGCGTTGGGACGAGGAATTGCTGGCGCTGCTCGACATTCCCGCCGCAATGCTGCCTGACGTCCGCGACTGCGCCACCCATTTCGGCGACAGCGAACCTGGCCTGCTCGGCGGCGCGATCGCGATTCGCGGCATCGCGGGCGACCAGCAGGCGGCGACCGTGGGCCAGGCCTGCTTCGAGCCCGGCATGCTGAAGTCGACCTATGGCACCGGCTGCTTCGCGCTGCTCAACACCGGAGCCAGGGCTGTCACCTCGCAGAATCGCCTGCTCTCGACCATCGCCTATCAGCTCAAGGGTGTGCGCCATTACGCGCTGGAGGGCTCGATCTTCATCGCCGGTGCCGCCGTGCAATGGCTGCGCGACGGGCTCGGCATCATCGAGAAGGCCTCCGACAGCGGCCCGCTCGCGGCCAAGGCCGATCCCGGGCAGCAGGTCTATCTGGTGCCGGCCTTCACCGGCCTCGGCGCGCCGCATTGGGACGCCAACGCCCGCGGCGCCTTATTCGGGCTGACGCGCAATACGGGTCCACGCGAATTCGCCCGTGCCGCGCTTGATTCGGTCTGCTTCCAGACACTGGACCTGCTGGAAGCGATGCGCTCCGACTGGCCGGAGGCGGATGGGGCGGAGACGGTGCTGCGTGTCGATGGCGGCATGGTCGCCTCCGACTGGACGATGCAGCGCCTCGCCGACATCCTCGCCGCCCCGGTCGATCGGCCGCAGGTGCTGGAGACCACCGCGCTGGGCGCGGCCTATCTTGCCGGCCTCGACGCCGGGCTTCTGCCCGAGCCGACGCAGTTCGCCGACCGCTGGCGGCTGGAGCGGCGATTCTCGCCCGGCCTCGCCGAGGAGACGCGCCGTAACCACGTTGCCGGCTGGCGCGACGCCGTCAGGCGCACGTTGAGCGGGAGCTGACGCGCGCCGATGTCCAGTCGCGTGGGCTTTGGCGATCGCTTGAGACGCTGTGCCAGGCGCTGTGAGCGGCTCGCATGTCGAAATCGTCA
The DNA here is from genome assembly GCF_002831785.1 of Allobosea sp. FBZP-16. NCBI lineage: Bacteria > Pseudomonadati > Pseudomonadota > Alphaproteobacteria > Hyphomicrobiales > Alloboseaceae > Allobosea > Allobosea sp. FBZP-16. Next base: position 129,888 of record NZ_LNCQ01000006.1, read on the forward strand.
CAGAAGGCTTGCAACCGGGCGCGAGGTTGTTTAGATCGCCCCCATCCGACGCGTCGCAGACAACGCGCCCGTTGGGGGATCGTCTAACGGTAGGACCCCAGACTCTGACTCTGGTTGTCTAGGTTCGAATCCTAGTCCCCCAGCCACTTCCCTAAGTGGTTGATTTTAGAGATGTATCCTCGAGTGCAGTAGCAGGCCGCCACGCTCGTCCGTGGGCGGGACCTGTCGCTCGCCGACGCTCTGTATCTTTGCTTTATCGCGTTATCTGCACCCGAACTACTGTTCGCTTTGCTCGAGAATGCTCAGATCGGCTGCGCCCCGGCCGTTGCTCTCTGCCATGTCGCAATGGCGCGAGTATCCAATTGGTGCGACACGGCTATCCGCCCCAGGACGGTGCGGGCGCGGATCGAGACGTCGGTCTCAGGCGCCTTTGCGGATCTCGGAAATGGCGATCCCGCCGATGACGAGGGCGATGGCTACGACCGCATAAGGCCGCAACGGCTCATGCGCGACGGCGACCGACAGGACGATGCCGAAAATCGGGACGAGATTGTAGAAGACGCCGGCCCGCGCGGCGCCGATGAGCTCGACGCTGCGCAGATAGAGCAGCTGGCACAGCAGCGACGGGAAAAGCCCGATGAACAGCAGGATCGCCCAGCCCTTGGGCGTCGGCCATTGGAACTGACCGAGGGCGGCCTCGCCGATCGCGAGCGGAATCGAAGTTAGCAAGGCCGCCAGGGCGAGCCCGGCGATGAAGACGAGCGGCGACACCTGTGGCCGCCAGCGCAGGCCGACGGTGTAGACCGCATAGATGATGCTGGCCACGATCATCAGGATGTCGCCGCGATTGAAGGACAGCTCGACCAGAACGGCGAGGGAGCCGTGCGAGGCGGCGATGACGACGCCGAGGACGGTGATCGTCGCGCCGAGCCATTGCAAGGCCGGGGGCCAGGTCCCGAGCAGCGCGCCCGAGACCAGCAGCACGACGATCGGCGTCGCGCCCTGGATGATCGCCATGTTGATTGCGCTGGTCGTATGCGCGGAGGCGTAGAACAGGATGTTGAAGATCGTGAAGCCGATGCCGCCCATGGCGAGCATGAACGGCCAGCGACTGCGCAAGACGCGCCATTCGGCCAGCAGCGCCCGTCTGGCGATGAAGGCGAGGCACGTCGCAGCGATGACCCAGCGCAGCATGACGATCGCCATCGGCGACATCTCGCTGACGGACAATTTGCCGGCGACCACATTGCTTCCGAAGAAGAGCGTTGCGACCAGCAGATAGAAATAGGCGCGGACAGGGCTTTGAGTCGTCATCCCGCCATCTGCCCGCAACCATCGGGCGTTGTCACTTGCCCTGGCCGGGCCGCGCGCGCTCAGCCTGCTCGTTCGAAAGTGATCGTATGGCGCAGTGGATCGGCGGCGGTCAGCTTGACCTCGATCCTGTCGCCCGGGGTGCCACCTTGCCCGCGGACGCGAGCGACAACGGGCAAGTCGCAGAGCTGGATGCGCAGGCCGTGCTCGTCCGCATCGGTCACCACCGCCTTGAATAGGGTGCCTTCACTGCCCTTGAGCATCAGGGCCTCGGCCAGGTCGATCACGGCCCGGTCGATCTGGCCATCACGCGCGTCGGCCCGCGCCATTACCTGGGGCAATCGTTCGAATGCGGACGATACCGCCGGCGGCACCGGCTGGCCGTTTGCGACCGCGAGGGCGGCGCGCACCACATAGCGGTCTGCCAGCCGGCGCAGCGGCGCCGTGGCATGCACATAGCTCGCCGCCATCGGCGCATGCCAGGGCACGACGCCTTCGCGGTAGGGGACATAGCTCGCGCCGCCGCTGGCCCTTCTCACCGCCAGCGTGAAGGCCGCATGTCGGCTGTCGGACAGGTTCAGCGTCTTCTCGAACTGGGCGAGGGGCTCCATCTCCGGCCATGTCAATCCCAGCGCCTGCGCGGCGTGGCGCAGGCGCTGGACGGCCTTCTCATCCGGCTCGGGCATGACCCGGAACAGGCCGGTACGGGCCGCCAGGAGCGCGTCGGCGATGGCGAGGTTGCTGGCCAGCGACAAGGCCGCATTCTGCTCCTCGCTTCGCAGGCGTGGCCGGAACGTCAGCTGGTAGCGGCCATCGCCGAGAGCGCTGACCTCCTGTTCGGGTGGGTCGACGCGCGCCGCGCCGCGCCGGCTTTCGGCGGCATCGATACGGCGGGACAACTCGTCGAAATCGGGCGGCAGGTCGGCGGCGTCCACGCTGTCATAGGCGAGCTTGGCGGTGCTGCGGATGACAGCCCGCTCGGCGCCGTCGAGATGGACATTGCCGTCCGCGTCGACCCGGGTCGTAAAGATCACGGCCGGCCGGGAGACCGCCGGCAGCAGGCTCGCGGCGCCCTCGGTGAGGATCGGCGGATACAGCCCGGCCTTGCCGTCCGGCAGGTAGATCGTCGTGCCGCGCCGCCAGGCTTCCTGGTCGACAGCGTCGCCATCGTCGACGAACCAGGCGACATCGGCGATGGCGTAATGCAGCAGCAGGTCGCCGCCGCTGCGCTCGATCGCGAAGGCCTGGTCGAGATCCGTTGAGGTCGCGGGGTCCAGCGTGACGAAGCGCCGGTCGGTGCGATCGGCATGCTCGGTTGGCAGGCGCCCGGCTGCAGCTTCCGCTGCGGCGACGATTTCGGCCGGAAACTGGTCGGCAACGCTGAATTGCAGGCGGATTGCCGCCAGTCCGTCGATCAGCGCATTGGTGGAGTCGATGAGCGTCTTCATGCCGTGCTGCCGGCCTCCACCTGTCGTTCGGCAGGCTGCGAAGGCACCGGCCAGGGATTTTGCCAATGGCCATGTTAGCCGAGCGCGACGCGAAGCAGCAGGCCCCATCCGCAGCGTCCCGCGCAATCCCGGGTGGTGCCAGTATGTGCCGGCCACCCTGCGTGCGAGAGGCTGCGCGCGTTCACGGCTTCAGTCATCGCGTTGAACGGGGCGATCCATGCCTCCGGCCGCTTCGCAGTGACGCTGGCAGCGGGTCCTACAATCCGATCGTCACATCCGAGCGCGGGCGCGAGGAGCAGGCGAGGATATAGCCCTGCGCCTCCTCTTCCGGCGAGATTCCGCCCTCGTGCCGCATCTCGACCGAGCCCTCGACGAGAGTGACCCGGCAGGTGCCGCACATGCCCGAGGCGCAGCCGCAGGGGATGACGATGGTCTGGCGCGTCGCGGCCTGCAGCAGCGTCTCGCCCGGCCGGGCGGTGAAATGCTTGCCGCCGAGCCGGATCGCATAGCCTCCGGCGGGCGCATCGGCTGGAACCGGCGGTGGCGGGACGGCCGCGACGGCGCCGAAATGCTCGACATGGAAGAGCTCGCGGGCGCCGCCCTCGGCGGCGTGGATCAATCGCGCTTCCTCCATGAAGCCGGCCGGGCCACAGCAGAAGACCTCGCGGCGCCCGTAATCCGGCAGTGCGACCGAGACCAGTCGCCGCCCAAGCCGGCCGGCGAAGCCGAACCAGCCGGGCTCCGGTCGGCTGGCGAGCATGGCGACCTTGAGATTGGGCATCCGCGCCTGCAGCGCGGCGAGCTCGCGGGCGAACAGGATGTCGCGTGGCGTGCGTGCGGCATGGAGCCAGTGCACGTCGATATCGGGCTTGGTCGCAGCGAGATGGCGCAACATCGCCATCAACGGGCTCGCCCCCGAGCCGGCCGAAACCAGGGCGACCCTGTCGGTCGTGCGGCTGTCGATGGTGAAGCGGCCTTTCGGCAGGCGGCCGTCGAGCCGTGCGCCGACAATGAGCGCATCGTGCAGCCAGCGCGTGGCGCGGCCCTTGGCATGCGCCTTGATCGTCATCGCGATCGTGCCGGACGCGTCCGGTGCCGAGGCGAGCGAGAAGGTGCGGAACAGCGTCTCGCCATCGATCGAAAGCTTCAGCGTCATCGACTGGCCGGCTGCATAGCGCGGGACGCCGCCTTCCGGCCGGAAGACGAAGGTCTTCACGTCATGCGTCTCGTCGCGGATCTCGGCGACGACGAGCTGCAGCAGATCGGCTGCCGGAGCAGCGATCGGCGCTTCCAGGCTGCCCAGGCTCATTCTGCGGCAATCCTGAGCGGCGCGGGCTCGCCGGCATAGGCGGCCATCTTGCCGGCATACCAGTTGGTGAAGTTGGTGAGCATGAACTCGGTCGGGGCGTAGGGCCCGGGCTGGTAGCCCATGGAGCGGATGCCGGCATGGTTCACGGCGGCGAGCTCGGCGTCCTGCGCATTGGTCGCGATCCAGACCTCGGTCAGCCGCTTGATGTCGTAATCGACGCCCTCGACCGCATCCTCATGCACCAGCCAGGTCGTGCGCACCGCGGTCTTGTCCTGGGAAAGCGGCAGCACCCTGAAATGCAGGATGTGGTCGGCGAGGAAGTGGTTCCAGTTATTGGGAACCCGGAACATCCGGACCGAGCCGAGATCGGGCTCGGTGAAATCGGCGAGCAGCTTGTTGCAGGCCGGCCCGCCGTCCATCGTGAAGGAAAGGGCGCCTTCGTGGAAGGGCAGGCGGATGCAGCGGAATTCCTCGCCGCCATCGGCCGGCTGATGCGGCAGGCCCAGCGCATCCCATTTCGCCGTCTTGCGCTCCATCAGCTCCTTGAACTCGGCCGGCCCGCGCGGATCGTCCGGCAGCGCGAACTCGACCAGCGTCACCAGGAGCTCCGGATGGTTGCCGGCGCAGTGATAGCATTCGCGGTTATTCTCGATGACGAGCTTCCAGTTGGCGTCCTCGATCAGGGTCATCTCGAAAGCGACCTTGGTGCGCTCCGGCATATGCGGCGCGATGTAGGGCGTCACCGCCTCGCGATAGCGCGAGAGGTCGGGCGGGCTCTCGGCGAGGCAGATATAGACCATGCCGCAGATCACCTCGACATGGACCGGCTTCAGCCCATGGGCCGAACGGTCGAAGTCGGCCGGCATCTGGCGGGCGTTGAGCAGCGAGCCGTCGAGCTCGTAGACCCATTGGTGATAGGGGCAAACGAGCCGGTTGGCGCGGCCCTTCTCATGGCCGCAGATGCGCGAGCCGCGATGGCGGCAGCTGTTGTGAAAGGCGCGCACCTGTCCATCCCGGTCGCGCAGCACGACCACCGGATTCTCGCCGACTGTCAGGGTCAGGTAGTCGCCCGGTTTTTTGATCTCGCTGGCATTGCAGGCGAACAGCCAGTCGGTCTCGAACACGGCCTTGATGTCCGTCTCGTGCATCGCCGGATCGACATAGAAGGCCTGCGGCAGGCTATGGCCCTCGCGGCGCTCGGCAAGGAGCTGGCGGATGCGGTCGCGATCGATCATCGGCTGAAGACCCTGCGGATGGATGCCGCGATCTTGTGCCGACGCAGGGCAGGGAGGCCGAGGCATTCCGACCTCGCAGGCAAGCTTTGCGACGAGGCCATGTCGCTTTCATTGCAACAATGTCGGAAATCCGCTTTGCTTGGATCGGTTCCAGGCGGGATGATCAGGGCAGGAGGCCAAGGCATGAACGAGGCGCCGGCCGGCACCCAGATCGTGACGCTGCTGCTCGTCGAGGGCTTCTCGATGATGAGCGTCGCCTCGGCCATCGAGCCCCTGCGCTCGCTCAACCGGCTGGTCGATCGCGAGGCCTGGCGTTGGCGGTTGGCGAGCCTCGACGGCGGCGTCCTAGCAGCGTCGAACGGCATTCCGATCCCGACCGAGGCGGCCGAGACCGCCTTGCCCGGCTCGCATTACTTCTTCGTCTGTGGCGGCCTGCGCATCCAGTCGGTCGATGAGCGGCGCTATCTGGCCATCCTGCGCAAGGCGGCGCGCAGCGGCGTGCGCGTCGGCTCGCTCTCGACCGGCACCTATCTCTTGGCGCGCGCCGGCTTGCTCGACGGCTATCGCTCGACGATCCACTGGGAGAACCGCCCCGCCTTCCAGGAGGAGTTCCCCGATCTCGTCTGTACCGACAAGCTCTACGAGATCGATCGCGACCGGATGACCTGCTCGGGGGGCACGGCGGCGATGGACCTGATGCTGCACCTGATCACCGAGCGCCATGGCGCCGATCTCGCCCGCCGCGTCGCCAACCAGTTCCACCATGACCGCATCCGCGACGAGCGCGACAACCAGAGCGGCGGCCGGCTGGAGCGGATGTCGAGCCTGCCGCCGGCGGTGCGCAACGCGCTCAAGCTGATGCAACGCCATGTCGAGGATACGATCTCGATTGCCGAGATCGCCGAGAAGGTCGGCATGAGCCCGCGCCAGCTCGAGCGGCTGTTCCTGCGTTATCTACAGACCTCGCCGGCGCGCTACTATCTCTCCTTGCGCATCGACCGGGCGCGCGAGCTGCTGCTTTATTCCGACCGTCCGGTCCTGGAGGTCGCGATTGCGGCCGGCTTCACCTCGACATCGCATTTTGCCCATTGGTTCAAGAAGCTGCAGGGCGTGCGGCCGAGCCAGCTCCGCGGACGGCCTGCGAGCGAGGAGACGGCGCCGGCTTCTGCCAGTTGAGCACGGCAGGTCGCAAGCGCGACATGCGATGTCGCATTCCCGGCCCGAGGCTGGAACGGTTCTGATCGACACTTTCCCTCGAAAAGGCGGAAAACCGCTGCGAGGGGACGAGAGTGGAGACGATCGCCTTCATCATGGCGAACCTTCCGGTGATCGGACAGCGCATGCTCGAGCATGTCTCGCTGGTCGCCGTCTCCGTCGGCGTCGCGATCCTGACCGGCGTGCCGACCGGCATCGCGATCACCCAGAGCAAGCGCGCCGCCGATCTTGTCCTCTACATTGCCTCGATCATCATCACGATCCCCTCGATCGCGCTGTTCGGCCTTCTGATCCCGCTGCTCTCGACTATCGGCCACGGCATCGGCTACCTGCCGGCGGTGATCGCGCTGATCCTCTACGCGCAGCTCCCGATCATCCGGAACACCTATACGGCGATCATGAACGTCGATCCGGCGCTGCGCGAGGCGGCGCGGGGCATGGGCATGACCACGCTGGAGCGGCTGCGCCGGGTCGAGCTGCCCTTGGCGCTGCCGGTGATCCTGAACGGGGTGCGCAGCGCGGTGGTGCTGAACATCGCGATCGCCGCGATCGCGACTTACATCGGCGCCGGCGGCCTCGGCACCTTCATCTCGCGCGGCATCTCGCAGACCGATATCCGCCAGCTCCTGACCGGCGCCATCGCCGTCAGCCTGCTCGCGATCCTCGCCGATTACGGCCTGCTCTTCGCGCAGCGCCTGCTCACCTCGCCGGGATTGAAGCTGAAATGATCCGTCTCGAGCAGGTCTCCAAGCATTTCGGCACGATGATCGCCGTCGATCGCATCGACATGGAGGTGCCGGCCGGCGCCGTCTGCGTCCTGCTCGGCCCATCCGGATGCGGCAAGACCACGACGATGAAGATGATCAACCGGCTGATCCCGCCGACCGCGGGCAGGATCTATGTCGACGGCAAGGATACGGCCGGGGTCGACGAAGTCACGCTGCGGCGCTCGATCGGCTACGTCATCCAGCAGATCGGCCTGTTCCCCAACATGACGATCGAGGAGAACATCTGCGTCGTGCCGGACCTCCTCGGATGGCCGGCGTCGAAGTCGCGCAAGCGCGCCGCCGAATTGCTCGACATGGTCAATCTCGACCCCTCGGTCTTCCTCAAGCGCTACCCCAAGCAGCTCTCCGGCGGCCAGCAGCAGCGCGTCGGCGTGGTGCGCGCGCTCGCCGCCGACCCGCCGGTACTGCTGATGGACGAGCCTTTCGGGGCGATCGACCCGATCAACCGCGAGGTGATCCAGGACGAGTTCATGAAGCTCCAGGCGGAGCTGAAAAAGACCATCGTCTTCGTCAGCCACGACATCGACGAAGCCGTGAAGATGGCGAGCCGCATCGCGATCTTCCGAGACGGCAAGCTGATCCAGTACGACACGCCCGACAACATCCTCGCCCATCCGATCGATGCTTTCGTCTCCGAGTTCGTCGGTTCCGACCGGACCCTGAAGCGGCTGCGGCTGATCAAGGTCACCGACGCCATGATGGCGCAGCCACCGCGCGTGCACGCCGAGGACACGCTCGATACGGCCGCCAGGCTGATGGAGGAGCATGGCCATATCTCGATCGTGATGGTCGGGCCGCGCGGCCGGGCCCGCGGCGTGGTGCGGCTGGAAGAGGCGCGCGAGCGCAAGGGCACGGTCGGCGAGCATCAGGAGCCGCTGCCCGGCGTCGTCAATCTCCGAGACGACCTGCGCACCGCGGTCTCGCAGATGTTTACCCATGGCGTGACCTGGCTCGCCTGCGTCGACGATGACGGCTTCTACAAGGGCTACATCACCCAGAAGAGCATCACCCAGGTGCTCGGCGCGACCTACCGGGAAAGCTGAGATGGCGCGCGCGGGCCTGGCAGGAACGCTTCGCTGGCTCGTCGTCTTCGGTGCCTTCGCGCTCGGCGCCTGGCTGCAGGCGCGCGGCACCATCCCCGCCATTTTGAGCCACTCGGGCGACGTGACCTATCTCATCCGCCAGCATCTCGCTCTCGCGGCGATGTCGGGCGCCATCGCACTAATCGTCGGCATCCCGCTCGGCATCCTGCTGACGCGCCCGCGCTTCGAGATCTTCGCCGATGCGGTGACGCAGATCGTCAATCTCGGCACCACCATCCCCACCCTCGCTTTGCTCGCGATCTCGATGTCCTTCCTCGGCATCGGCTCGCCGCCCGCGGTCTTCGCGCTCTTCGTGCTGACGCTGCTGCCGATCGTGCTCAACACCATCGCCGGCCTCCGCTCGGTGCCGCAGCATCTGATCGAGGCGGCGCGCGGCATGGGCATGACGCCCGGCCAGATCCTGCGGCGGGTGGAGCTGCCCAACGCCGTCTTCGTCATCCTCGCCGGCGTGCGCACCGCCTTCGCCATCAATATCGGTACCGTGCCGCTGGCCTTCCTGATCGGCGGCGGCGGCCTTGGCGAACTCATCTTCACCGGCATCGACCTGATGGAGCCGAGCATGCTGCTGGCGGGCGCGATCCCGACGGCGCTGCTCGCCGTGCTCGTCGATTTCCTGATCGGCCAGATCCAGTTCTGGCTGGTTCCCAAAGGCGTCAACCCGTTGCGCTGAGCAGCGGCACACAACCAGAAAAGGGGAGTACGACCATGCACAAGCGCAGTTTCCTGGGACTCGCTTCCGCCGCTTTGGCCTTCGCCGCCCTGCCGCTCGCCGCGCAGGCGCAGACCATCGTCGTCGGCGGCAAGAACTTCACCGAGCAGCAGATCATGTCGGAGATGACGACGCAGCTGCTCAAGGCCAAGGGCTTCACCGTCGACAAGCGCGCGGGCCTCGGCACCGCGCCGCTGCGCCAGGCGCAGGAAGCCGGGCAGATCGACCTCTACTGGGAGTACACTGGCACCTCGCTGATCACCTTCAACAAGGTCGTCGACAAGATGGACGCGGCCGCAACCTATGCGAAGGTCAAGGAGCTCGATGCCGCCAAAGGGCTCGTCTGGCTGAACCCGTCCAAGGCCAACAACACCTATGCACTCGCCATGCGCAAGAAGGACGCCGAGGCCAAGGGCGTCAGGACGCTCGACGATCTCGCCGCCAAGGTGACCGGTGGCCAGTCCTTGAAGTTCGGCTGCAATGCCGAGTTCTACGCTCGACCCGACGGGCTCGCTCCGCTGCAGAAGGCCTATGGCTTCGATTTCGGCCGCGAGAACGTGGTGCGGATGGATACCGGCCTCGTCTACCAGGCGCTGCGCGACAGCCAGGTCGATGTCGGCCTCGTCTTCGCCACGGACGGGCGCGTTCCCGCCTTCGATTTCGTCATCCTGGCCGACACCAAGGGCTATTTCCCGACCTATGCGATGACTCCGGTCGTCCGCAAGGAGACGCTCGACAAGAACCCGGAGCTGGCCGAGCTGCTGAACGGGCTCTCCGCCAAGCTCGACGACGCGACGATGGCCAGGCTCAACGCGTCCGTCGATGTCGACAAGAAGAGCATCGAGGAGGTCGCTGCCGGCTTCCTCAAGGCGCAGTCGCTGGTCTGATCGTTCCGCCCGAGCCGGAGGCGCACCGCGTCTCCGGCTGTCCTGCGAGAGCCCCATGTCGTCGCTGAAGGTCGCGATCGCCCAGATCCGGTGCGAGCCGGCCGAGCTTTCTGCAAACCTTGCCATGCACCTCGACGCCATCGCCCGGGCGCGCGGGCTGGGCGCAGAGCTGCTGCTCTTTCCCGAGCTGTCGCTGACCGATTATCTCGTCGCGCCGGACTGCGGGGCGCTGGCACTGAGGCCGGACGCCAATCCGCTTGCGCGCCTCGCCGAGGCGGCTGACGGCATCACGGTCTCGGCCGGCTTCATCGAGCGCGGCGAAGAGGGCCGCTTCTTCAACAGCCAGGGCCTGTTCCGCGACGGCAGGCTGCTCGCGATCCATCGCAAGCTCAATCTGCCGGGTTACGGCGCCCTGCGCGAGGATCGTGTCTATGCCCGCGGCAGCGGTCTTGCTTCGGTCGAACTCGCTGCGGGCTGGCACGCCGCCACGCTGATCTGCGCCGATGCCTGGAACCCGGCGCTGCCTTGGCTCGCCGCGCTCGGCGGCGCCAGCCTGCTGCTCCTGCCGGCAGCGTCGGCGCTCGGCGCTGTCGGCAACGGCTTCGACAATCCGCGCGGCTGGGAGATCAACCTCGCCCACACCGCGATGACCTACGGCCTGCCGACCCTCTTCGCCAATCACTGCGGCAGGCGCGGTGGCGCTGCGTTCTGGGGCGGATCGCGCATCCTCGATGCCTGCGGCCGCGAGCTGGCGCGTGCGGGAGAAGCGCCGGAACTCATCATGGCGGAGCTGTCGCAAGCCGATGGCGAAGCGGCAAGGCGGCGCCTGCCGACCGCCCGCGACGGCGATCCGGCGCTGGTCGGCGCCTTGCTGTGCAGTCTGATCTCGAACAGCGAGCGCATTAGCCCATGACCGGCCCGATCGACTTCATCCACGGTTTGAGTTTCGCGCAGTTGCCGCCCGAGGTCGTCCACCAGGCCCGTCGCTGCCTGCTCGATCTCGTCGGCGTCGCCATCAGTGGTCGGCAGACCGCGCTCTCGCGCATCGCGCATGATTTCGCGGTCGATCATCTCGGCGCCGGGCGAAAGAGCGCGCGCCTGCTCTTCGACGGGCGCCGCGTGAGCGCAGCCGGCGCGGCCTTCGCCGGGGCGACGACGATCGATTCCTTCGACGCTCATGACGGTCACGCTTTGACCAAGGGCCATGCCGGCGTCGCGATCATGCCGGCGCTGCTTGCTGTCGCCGATGCCGAAGGGATGCTCGAGGACGGCGCTCTCGATGGCGAGGCGCTGCTGACCGGCCTCGTCCTCGGCTACGAGATCGCGACGCGGGCCGGCATCGCGCTGCACGCCAGCGCCTGCGACTATCACACCTCCGGCGCCTGGAATTCGCTCGGCTGCGCCGCCGTCGCCGCCCGCCTGCTCGGCCTCGACGGCGAGCGCACGCGCCATGCGTTGGGCATCGCCGAATATCACGGACCACGCAGCCAGATGATGCGCTGCATCGACCACCCGACCATGGTCAAGGACGGCTCGGGCTGGGGTGCACTGGCTGGCGTCAGCGCCGCTTATCTGGCGAAGGACAGCTTCACCGGCGCACCGGCGGTCACGCTGGAGGCGCCCGAACAGGCGGCGATCTGGGCCGATCTCGGCGAACGCTGGCTGATCGTCGACCAGTATTTCAAGCCCTGGCCGGTCTGCCGCTGGGCGCAGCCTGCGATCGAGGCGGCCAGCAGCCTTCTTGGCCGGCATCAATTCGAGGCTTCGGACATTGATCTGATCGAGGTGGAGACGTTCCACCAAGCCGTGCGGCTCGGCGCGCAACTGCCGGCATCGACCGAGATGGCGCAGTACGCGATCGGCTTTCCGCTGGCGGCCTTCATGGTTCGCGGGAGACTCGGCGCTGAGGAGATCGGCGGCGCCGGCCTCGCCGATCCCGCGATCAAGGAGATGCTGCAACGGATACGGCTGGTCGAAGCGGCCGAGCTCTCCCGCCGTTTTCCCGCGGAGAGGCTGGCGCGCCTGCGCATCGTCCTGAAATCAGGCCATGTCGCCGAGTCGGACGTCTCGTCTGCCCGCGGTGACCGGCGGCGTCCTTTGACAGATGCCGATCTGTGGGCAAAGTTCGACCTGTATGCAGCCCTGCTCGGCAATGAGCGGAGGGCTCAGCTCGGCCATGGCTGCATGACCCTGGCTGAAGGTTCTACGGCCTGGCGCCTTAGCCGCGACCTGTTCGCGCCCATCTGACACGAGCTGTCTTGCGGCTGGATCCGCGCGAAGGCTGGACGATTGCCGTTCAAGCCCGGCGCTCCCGATGGCCGTCCGGAGGCTGTGGATTCCCGAGATGGGCTGAAGAATGAAGTGATCTAGCACGGCATTCTCCCGTCAGGGCAAAATGGAGATCGTTATTCCAACTATATCGTTCTTTTGATCGAACGTTTTCATTGACGCAGCGCTGGGCCGGCGCGCACTCTGGAGCATGCGCAAATGCCGCCCGATATTGTCTTCGGGCGAGGCGCAAACTTGCTGACCAGCTGACTGCGACGCGACGATATGAGCCTTGAATCCGAATACCTCTGGTACATCCCCAATGTCGTCGAGCCCGGTCATCGCGGCGATTCCACGGTCGAAGGCCATAACAGCCTGGAGACGCTGACCAGCCACGCCAGGGCGCTGGAGGATCATGGCTGGAAGGGCGCGCTGCTCGGCACCGGCTGGGGCCGGCCGGACACCTTTACGGTCGCGACCGCGCTCGCGGCCCGCACCACCACCTTCGAGCCGCTGATCGCGATCCGCCCGGGTTATTGGCGGCCGGCGAACTTCGCCTCCGCCGCAGCGACGCTCGACCACCTGACCGGCGGGCGCGTGCGCATCAACATCGTGTCCGGCAAGGACAATCTCGCCGCCTATGGCGACAGCGAGGGCGACCAGGCGCATCGCTACGGCCGTACCAAGGAGTTCATGCGCCTGGTGCGCAGGCTTTGGACTGAAGAGAATGTCGACTTCGCCGGCGAGCATTTCCGGGTCGACGGATCGACCGTGGTGCCGCGTATCGAACAACGCGGCGCGCGGCGCCATCCCAGGCTCTATTTCGGCGGCGCCTCCGATGCGGCCGAGCGGGTGGCCGCGACCGAAGCGGATGTCCAGCTCTTCTGGGGCGAGCCGCTCGACGATGTCCGTCAGCGCATCGAGCGGCTGAAGGCCTTGAGCCGCGATCTCGACCGCGACCTGCCGCCGCTCGAATTCGGACTGCGGGTCACCACCTTCGTCCGCGACACCACGGAGCAGGCCTGGGCTGAAGCGCAGGCCAAGGTCGCCGAGATGGCGCAGGGCAAGGGCCAGGGCTGGAACGACCACCGGCGCGGTGTCGCCGTCGGCCAGCAGCGCCTGTTCGACCTGCAGGGCCGCGGCGAGGTGCTCGACGACAATCTCTACACCACGCCGGGCAAGTTCGGCGGCGGCGGGGCCGGCACCACCTGGCTGGTCGGCTCGGCTGAGGACGTCGCGCGCTCGCTGTGCAAGTATCGCGACCTTGGCATCAGCCATTTCGTCCTGTCGGACACGCCCTATCTGCCCGAGATCAGAAGGCAGGGCGAACAGCTGCTGCCCTTGCTGCGGAGCTGAAACGGGAGGCCTGCGCCTCTCGTCTCAGATCACCCTTGCGCGCAGCGTCGCGGTGACGATCTCGGTGACAACCACGACCGCGAAGATCACGACGAGCACGAGCCCGACCTGATCCCAGTAGAGATTGTCCATCGCTGCCTGCAGGGCGACGCCGAGGCCGCCGGCGCCGACCAGGCCGAGCACGGCGCTCTCGCGCACATTGATGTCCCAGCGGAACAGGCTGACGGCGAGGAAAGCCGGCTTCACCTGCGGCCAGAAGCCCTTGAGCAGGACCGAGCGCCAAGGCGCGCCGGCGGCCCGCAGCGCCTCGATCGGGCCGGGCTTGGCCTCCTCGATCGCCTCGGCCAGGAACTTGCCGGTGAAGCCGATCGAGTGCACCGCCACCGCCATGACGCCGGCGAGGGCACCGGGGCCGAAGATGGCGACGAAGAGCAGCGCCCAGACCAGCGTATGCACCGAGCGGGTCGCGACCAGGATGAAGCGGCCGAGCGTGTTGACCCAGAGCGAAGACGAGATGTTGCGGGCGCACATCAGCGCGACCGGCGTTGCCATGAGGATCGCCAGCACCGTGCCAAGCGTCGCGGTATGCAGCGTCTCGATCAGCGCCTGCTGCACGGTCTTGGGGAAGTAGGCCCAGTCGATCGGCCACATCCTCGCGAAGAGGTCGACCGTCTGCGCCGGCGCGTCGTAGAGGAATTCCGGGATCACCTCGATGGTCTGGACCGACCAGCCCAGCGCCAGCGCCGCTACGCCCCAGAAGGCGAGGCGCATGCCGCGCTCGGCCGCGGTGAAGCGATGCCAGACCGGGCCGGATGCGCCTTGCTTGACCTCGCCGCTCGGCGCTTCGTCCTGATAGACCCGGCGCATGAAGGCGGAGAGGATCTCGCCGGCCATCACCGCCAGGATGATCGCGATGATGATGGTCAGGACGAAGTCGTAGTCGAAGCGCTGGAAGGCCGTGAACAGGGTCGCGCCGATGCCGCCGCCGCCGACCAGGCCAACGAGGGCGGAATTGCGCAGGTTCGAGTCGAGCTGGTAGGCGGCAAAGCCGATGAAGCGCGGCAGCACCTGCGGCACTACGCCCATGATCACCACCGAGAGGAAAGGCGAGCCGGCGGCGCGCAGCGCCTCGATCGGCTTCATCGACATCTCCTCGATCGCCTCGGCAATCAGCTTGGCGATGAAGCCGATGGTGGCGACGATCAGCGCCAGGATGCCGGCGAGCGCACCGAAGCCGACCGCCTTGACGAAAAGGATGGCGACGATGACCGGGTGGAAGGTCCGGCAGAGCGCGATGAGACCGCGCGCCAGGATCGTCACCGGCAGAGGCATCAGGTTACGCGCGGCGCAAAGGCCGACGGGCAAGGCCAGCAGCACGCCGGCGCCGGTCGCGATGATGGCGATCTGCAGCGATTCCAGCATGCCCTGCGCGAGCAGCTGCAGCTTGTCGTGCGCCAGGTTCGGCGGGAACATGCGGCCGAGGAAGCGCGCACCGTTGCCGAGGCCCTGGACGAAGCGCTCCCAGCGGATGTCGACGATGCCGGCGGCGTAGATGACATAGGCGACGAACAGCACCGCGCCGAGGCGCAGCGGCCAGTTCGGCGGGAAGGCGCGGGCGCGCAGGCTGCCGCCGGCGCTCACAGGAGGGGCGCTCATTCCATCCAGCCTTCGCCGCCATAGATCTCGGCGAGATGGCTGTCCTGCAGCCCGGCCGGCGGCCCGTCATAGATGACGAGGCCCTTGGACATACCGATCATCCGTAGCGCGTAACGTCGCGCCAGCGCGACGTTGTGGATGTTGACCAGCACCGGGATATTGCGCTCGCGCCCGACCTTGGCGAGCAGCTCCATGATCTCGACCGAGGTCTTGGGATCGAGCGAGGAGGTCGGCTCGTCGGCGAGGATCAGGTCCGGCTCCTGCATCACCGCGCGGGCGATGCCGACGCGCTGGCGCTGGCCGCCGGAGAGCTGGTCGGCGCGGCGGGTGGCGAAATCGCCGAGCCCGACGGATTCCAGCAGCGCGAAGGCGCGGGCGATGTCTGCTTCAGGGAAGCGCCGCGTCCAGGCGCGCCAGACCGGGACATTGCCGAGCCGGCCGCAGAGCACGTTCTCGATCACCGTCAGCCGCTCGACCAGGTTGTATTCCTGGAAGACCATGCCGAGGCGCCGGCGCGCCGCCCTGAGAGGCTCGCCCTGCAGCTTCGCCAGATCGGTCTCGCCGAGCATGATCGAGCCGGAGGTCGGGTCGACCAGACGGTTGATGCAGCGGATCAGCGTCGACTTGCCAGTGCCGGACGGGCCGATGATCGCGACGATGCCGGGCTCGGAGACGCTGAGCGAGATGTCGCGCAGGACCGGCTGGCCCTTGCGATACTCCTTGACGAGGTTGCGGATGACGAGCGCCCGGCCATGGCCGGGCGCCTCTGCGACGGGAAGGGCGCTCATGAGCTGCGAAAGACTTTCGGTCAGGGCTTGGCCGGCGCGGGCTGCTGCGCCTTCTTGGCGGCGGCCTCGGCCTCGCGCTTGGCTTCGGCGTCGTAGGCCGACTTGTTGTAGGGCGTGCCCGACTTCTCCGCGACGTCGCGCACGATCGCCCAATCCTTCTGGTAGGTGATCGGCAGGAAGCGGTCGTCGCCGTTGAACTCCTTGGTCATTTCCGGGGTGAAGCGGAAGGAGAAGAAGCAGTCGGTCAGCTTCTTGGCGAGCTCGGGCTTGAGGTCGTGCGCATAGGCGAAGGACGAGGTGGGGAAGATCGCGCTGCGATAGATCTCGCGGGTGTCGTCCTTCTTGATCGTGCCGCGCACGATCATGCGCTCGTAGACGTCGCCGGCGACGGCGCCCATGTCGTAGTCGCCCGAGACGACGCCGAGGATCGACTTGTCGTGGCCGCCCGACATCAGCGGCTTGTAGTCCTTGTCGGCCTCGAGCCCGTGCTCGGGGAAGAGCACGCGCGGGGCGAGGTTGCCTGAGTTGGACGAGGGCGAAGTGTGGGCGACCTTCTTGTCCTTGAGGTCCGACAGCTTCTGGTAGGGGCTGGAGGCCTTGACCACGGCGACGAGATTGTAGCCCCGCACGCCGGCCGCCGAGCCCTTGGCGGCAAACGGGATCGCGCCGGCGAGGTTGACGGCGAAGCCGGTCGGCCCGGTCGAGAATCCCGCGAAATGCAGGCGGCCGGAGCGCATCGCCTCGATCTCGGCCGAGTTCGACTGGACTGGGTAGTAGACGATGCGCTTGCCGGTGCAGGCCGCGAGATGGTCGGTCAGCGGCTTGAAGATGTTGGCGTAGACGGCGGGGTCTTCGACCGGCGTATAGGCCCAGACCAGCGCCGACGGGTCCTTCAGCTTCGACGGATCGGTCGGCACGTCGGCGACCAGGTCCTTGTTGGCGTCGCAATACATCGTGTCGAGCTGGCCGCGATTGGGGCAGGCGTCCTGTGCCTGCGCCGCCCCAGCGAGCCCGAGGCCAACGAGCAGCGAGGTCGTGGCGGTCAGGCAAGTCAGCATCTTGGTCATGGTCGGCGTCTCTCCCGGTCGATCTTGATTATGAGCTGGCTATAGTATGTGACACAAAACTGTCATATTCCAGCCGGGCGAAACGTCTCGACTTACGACTATCGTGGTCTTGTCCACCGCGACGGTCGGACACTCACCAACCCTGACGATGCAGAGCCTTTCTCCTACAACCTTCCCGGACGATCTCGCGGCGTTGATGCCGCGCTATGACGGCTTCCTGCTCGACCAATGGGGCGTGCTGCATGACGGTATCCAGCCGTATCCGGGTGCCGTCGCCGCGCTCGAGATGCTGCGCCGGGCGAGCAAGCGCGTGATAATCCTCTCGAATTCCGGGCGTCGTGGCGCCGAGAATGCCACGCAGCTGGCGAAATTCGGCTTTGCACGCGATCTTTATGATGAGGTCGTCTCGGCCGGGGACGACGCCCGCGATGCATTAGCGGCGCGCGACGAACCGTTCCATCGCGCGCTCGGCCGGCGCTGCCTGTTGCTGGCACGCGAGGGCGAGGCGCATCTGGCGCACGGGCTCGGCCTCGACCTGGTCGATGACGTCGCCCCGGCCGACTTCATCCTGCTGATGACGATGGACCCGCCCCGGCAATCGGTCGCCGGCTGGATCAGCTTGCTCGAAGCGGCCAGCGCGCGGCGCCTGCCCATGGTCTGCGCCAATCCGGACCTGCATCGCACTAGCCCCGATGGCGGCCTGCAGGAGGCGCCGGGCCTCGTCGCGCGCGCCTATGAGCAACTCGGCGGTATCGTGCGCTATCACGGCAAGCCTGAGTCGCGCATCTATCGCAACTGCCTGGCGAAGCTCGGGCTCGACCGCGGGCGCGTCGTTGCGATCGGCGATTCGCTGGCGCACGACATCGCCGGTGCGCATGGCGCCGGCATCGACAGTGTCTTCATCGGCGGCGGCATCCATCGCGGCGAGATCGTTTGGGATGGCGCGTCGATGGATCCGGCGAGCTGTCTTGCGCTCTTTGCTCGTGCGGGGCGAAGCCCGACCTATGCGCTGCCGCTGCTTGGCTGACGCTTTGGCTCAACGCCCGGTCAGGAAGAAACCTGACAGGAAATAGGCCAGTGCCGAGATCAGGCCCGCCGCCGGCATGGTGACGATCCAGGCGAAGACGATGCCGCGGGCGACGCCCCAGCGCACCGCCGTGACCCGCCGCGCGGCGCCGACTCCGATGATCGCACCGGTGATGGTGTGCGTGGTCGAGACGGGGACGCCGAGATAGGTCGCCATGAACAGGGTGATCGCGCCGCCGGTCTCGGCGCAGAAGCCCTGCTGCGGCGAGAGACGGGTGATCTTCGAGCCCATGGTGTGGACGATGCGCCAGCCGCCGCAGAGCGTGCCGAGCGCCATGGCCGCCTGGCAGGAGATCACGACCCAGAACGGCACCGAGAAAGTGTCGCCCATCATGCCGTGCGAGAACAGCAGTACGGCGATGATGCCCATCGTCTTCTGCGCATCGTTGGCGCCGTGCCCCAGCGAGTACAGCGAGGCCGAGACGAATTGCAGGAGGCGGAAGGTCGAATCGACCTTGATGGGCGCCACTCGCAGGAAGGTCCAGGAGACGATCAGCACCAGGAGCAGCGCAAGCGCGAAGCCGATCGCCGGCGACATGAAGATCGCGAGGAAGGTCTTGCCGAGCCCCCACCAGACGATCGACGACAAGCCGACCTTCGACAGGCCGGCGCCGACCAGCCCGCCGATCAGCGCATGCGAGGAACTCGACGGGATGCCGGCGATCCAGGTCACCACGTTCCAGACGATCGCGCCGGTCAGCGCGCCGAAGATCACCCGGTCGTCGACGATCGTCGCCTGGATGATGCCGGAGCCGACCGTCTGGGCGACATGCAGGCCGAAGAACAGGAAGGCGATGAAGTTGAAGAAGGCGGCCCAGAACACCGCCCATTGCGGCGCCAGCACCCTCGTCGAGACGATGGTCGCGATCGAGTTGGCGGCGTCGTGCAGGCCGTTCAGGAAATCGAACAGCAGCGCGACGGCGATCAGGAAGATGAGGGCAGGGGCGAGGCTGGCGATGTCCACGGCGCGGTGCGCCTTTCAGAGGTGTTCGAGCACGATGCGGCTGACGCGCTTGGCGACGTCCTCGAAACGGTCGACCACCTTTTCGAGGTGGTCGTAGATCTCGGCGCCGACGATGAAGCCCATGGCGTCGCTGCCGCGATGGGCCTTGAACAGCTCCTTCAGGCCCTGGTCGTAGAGCCGGTCGGAGTGCTCCTCGATCGCGCCGATCTCCTTGGCGAGCGCGCCGATGCCGACGGCGTGCTTCTTGATGTCGCGCAGCATCGGCAGGAGTTCGCCGACCTTGTGCGAGGCGGTGACGATGGTCTTGCCGAGTTCCTGCATGCTCGGCTCGAAGCGCTCGACCTCGAAGAGCTGGATCGCCTTGGCCGTCTTCTGCATCTGGTCGATGGCGTCGTCCATCGAGCCGATCAGTTCCTCGATGTCGCCGCGGTCGAAGGGCGTGATGAAGGTGCGGCCGACCTCGAGCATGACCTCGCCGGCGATCGTATCGGCGCGGTTCTCCTCGGCGAAGATCTCGGCGCAGCCGGCCGCGATCGCTGTCGTTCCGCTGAGGACGCCGTCCAGAGCTGCCGCGCCGGCCTGCAGCGTCTGCGCATGACGCTCGAACAGCACGAAGAACTTGTCTTCCTTCGGCAACAGCTTCTGGAACCAGCCCAGCATCGGAACGGCCTCTCGCCAACTTAGTCTGCCCGCGGCAAAGAGCGGGATGACATGCCTGCGCCTTTTGTGACAGTTTTGCGACAACGGCAATCCGGATTCCCGCTTTGCCACCGTTGGCCTCGACGCCGGCGGACACGGAAAACGATAGGGAGGATCAGAATGTTCACTCGCAGGATCGCGCTCGTCTCGGCGCTCGGATTGGCCCTGGCAGCCTCTGCCGTTCACGCGCAGGCGCCGGCGGGCAAGGTCACGGTGGTGACATCGTTCTCGAAGGACGTCACGGACCCGATCAAGAAGGCCTTCGAGAAGGCCGTGCCGGGCGTGACGCTCGAAGTCCAGAACCGCAACACCAATGCCGGCGTGAAATATGTCGAGGAGACCAAGGCCAACAACCAGGTCGACCTGTTCTGGGCCTCGGCGCCCGACGCGTTCGAGGTGCTGAAGGGCAAGCAGCTGCTGACCGCCTACAAGCCCAAGGCGACCGGCATCCCCGAGAAGATCGGCTCCTATCCGATCAACGATCCCGCCGGCTTCTATTTCGGCTTCGCGGCGTCCGGCTACGGCATCATGTGGAACGAGCGCTATGCCAAGGCCAACAAGCTGCCCGAGCCCAAGGATTGGCAGGATCTCGCCAAGCCGGCCTTCTACGGCCACGTCTCGATCGCCTCGCCCGCACGCTCGGGCACGACGCATCTGACCGTCGAGACCATCCTGCAGGGCGAGGGCTGGGAGAAGGGCTGGCGGACGCTCAAGGAAATGTCCGGCAATTTCCATTCGATCACCGAGCGTTCCTTCGGCGTGCCGGAGGCGGTCAACTCCGGGCAGGTCGGCGTCGGCATCGTCATCGACTTCTTCGCCTTCTCGGCGCAGGCCTCCGGCTTCCCGGTCAAGTTCGTCTACCCGACCGTGACCACCGTCGTGCCGGCCAATGTCGGCATCATCGCCAATCCGCCGAACAAGGCGGCGGCCGAGGCCTTCATCGAGTTCCTGCTCTCGCCCACCGGGCAGGAGGTGCTGCTCGAGCCCGGCATCCGCCGCCTGCCGGTCAATCCGGCGGTCTATGCCAAGGCCGGCGCCGACTATCCCAACCCCTTCACCGACCCGCGCTTCCAGAAGATGATCGGCTTCGACGTCGACAAGTCGGAAGCCCGCACCGCGGTCGTCGACACGCTGTTCGACCAGCTGATCTCCTTCCAGCTCGATGCACTGAAGGGCGTCACCAAGACGCTGCACGAGGTCGACGCGGCGCTGGCCAAGAAGCCGAACGCCCAGGCCAAGGCGCTCGCCGACGAGGCGCGTACCCTGATCGCCGCCCTGCCGGTGACGGAGGAGCAAGCCGCAAGTCCCGAGCTGCGCGCCGCTTTCACCGGCGGCAAGGAGAAGGGCGCGCGCCAGGCCGAGGTCGAGGCGCAATGGGCGAGCTTCGCCCGCGACAACTACGCCAAGGCGAAGGCAAAGGCCGAGGAGGCGCTGAAGGCGGCGAAGTGATCAGCCTCACACCGTCATGCTCGCCCTTGTGGCGAGCATCCACGTCTTGAACACGGCATTCGATCAGTCGGGCGAAGACGTGGATGGTCGGGACAAGCCCGACCATGACGGAAGAGCTCGATCGATAAGATCCTGCGAGCCTAGAGCCTATGACCGCCGTCCCCGCCGCCCCATCCCGCGCTCGCGCTTTCTCCGCCACGCCCGGCCAGATCGCGCTGGCGCTCGCCATTGCAGGCTTCCTGCTCGTCTTCCTGGTGCTGCCGGTGGCGACGGTGATCTACGTCGCCTTTACCGAGAAGGGCACCTCGACTTTCACGCTGGTCAATTTCTACGACTTCGTCCGCACCGAGCTGTTCATGCGCTCCTTGTGGAACTCCTTCTATGTCTCTGCGATGTCGGTGGTCTGGGCCTCGGTGCTGGCGCTGCCGCTCGCCTATCTCACCACGCGCTTCGCCTTTCGCGGCGCTGCGATCGTCCAGACGCTCGGGTTCCTGCCGCTGATCATGCCGCCCTTCGTCGGCGCCGTGGCGATGCAGCTCTTCTTCGGTCGCAACGGCTCGATCAACCTGCTGCTCGACGACTGGTTCGGCTTCAAGATCGATTTCATGGAAGGGCTGAACGGCGTCATCTTCGTCCAATCCGTCCATTATTTTCCGTTCATCCTGATCAATCTCTCGGCGGCGCTGCGCAATATCGACCGCGCCATGGAGGAGGCCGCGCAGAACCTCGGCTCCTCCGGATTCCGCCTGTTCCGGCGCATCGTCTTCCCGCTGGCGCTGCCGGGCTATCTCGCCGGGGCCTCGCTGGTCTTCGTCAAGGTCTTCGACGATCTGGCGACGCCGCTCCTGCTCAACGTCAAGGACATGCTGGCGCCGCAGGCCTATCTGCGGGTGACCTCGATCGGCATCGCCGACCCGATGGGATACGTCATCTCGGTCGTGCTGATCGTGGCCTCGGTGCTGGCGATGTGGCTCTCGGCGCTGGCGCTGAAGGGCCGTGACTACGCCACGACCCAGCGCGGCGGCGGCGGGCTCGCCCGGCGGGTGATGCGCCCGCACGAGGCAGTGCTCGGCTATGGCGTCGTCATCCTGATCCTGGCGCTGGTGCTGGCGCCGCATCTGGCGCTGCTGCTGCTCTCCTTTGCGACGATCTGGTCGTTCTCGCCGCTGCCGGACGCCTACACGATCGCCCATTACGGCCGCGTCTTCGGCGAGAGCTCGCTCTATATCAAGAACACTCTGATCTATGCCGCCATCGCCGGCGGAATCGATGTCGTGCTTGGCGTGGCCATCGCCTATCTCGTGCTGCGCACGAAGCTCGTCGGCCGCGAATGGCTCGACTGGATGGCCACGGCGGCGCTCGCCATCCCCGGAGTCGTGCTCGGCATCGGTTATCTCAGGACCTTCTACGGCATCACCCTGCCGGACGGCACGCCGCTTGCGGCGCTCTGGATCACCATCGTCATGGCGCTGGCGATCCGGCGCCTGCCCTATGCGTTGCGGGCCTGCCATGCCGCGCTGCAGCAGATCTCGGTCTCGCTGGAGGAGGCGGCCGAGAACCTCGGCGCCACGAAGGCCCGCACGGTGCGCCGCATCGTCGTGCCGCTGATGACCGGCGGCATCCTTGCCGGCTTCGTCACCTCCTTCGCGACCGCCGCGGTCGAGCTCTCCGCGACGCTGATGCTGGTGCAGTCCAATTCCGATGCGCCACTGGCCTATGGGCTCTACGTCTTCATGCAGTCGGCCGCCGGGCGGGGCCCTGGCGCGGCGCTCGGCGTCGTCGCGGTCGTGCTCGTCGCGGCCTGCACTTTCCTGTCGCACCTCATCGTCGAACGCAGCCAGAAGGCCAAGGGAATGGGCCACTGACATGAACGCAAACGTCTCCCTGACCACGCCGGCCGTCTCGGTCGCGATCGAGGGCGTCAACCTGTCCTATGGCGACAACCATGTGCTGAAGGACGTGAACCTTTCGATCGAGCCCGGCGAGTTCTTCGCCTTTCTCGGCCCTTCCGGTTGCGGGAAGACCACGCTGCTCAGGCTGATCGCGGGCTTCAACCAAGCCGATACCGGCAGGGTCACGATCGGCGGGCAGGATATTTCCCGCTTGCCGCCGTGGAAGCGCGATGTCGGCATGGTCTTCCAGTCCTATGCACTCTGGCCGCATATGAGCGTTCGCCGCAACGTCGCCTTCGGCCTGGAGGAGCGCGGCGTGAAGCGCGCCGAGATCGAGCGGCGGGTGGAGGCGGCGCTCGGCCTCGTCGGGCTTGGCCATCTCGCCGAGCGTCGGCCCTCGCAGCTCTCCGGTGGCCAGCAGCAGCGTGTCGCGGTGGCGCGAACGGTCGCGGTCGAGCCCAAGGTGCTCTTGCTCGACGAGCCGCTCTCCAACCTCGACGCCAAGATGCGCGTGCAGGTCCGGCGCGAATTGCGCGACCTGCAGCAGCGGCTCGGCCTGACCACAATCTTCGTCACCCATGACCAGGAGGAGGCGAATTCCATCTGCGACCGCATCGCGGTGATGAACGACGGCATCGTCCAGCAGGTCGGCACGCCGATGGAGCTCTATGAGCGCCCTGCGAACCTCTTCGTCGCCGGCTTCCTCGGCACGGCCAATATCCTGAAGGGGCGTGTCGTCGGCAGCGGCGCGGAGCGCAGCTTCGAGATCGAGGGCGGCGTGAAGTTCCCGATCGGCGACGGGGCCGCCGTTCCCGATGGCGCTGCGCTGGTCTTTCGCCCGCAGCATGCCAGCCTCGTCGAGCCGGCGGGCTCGAAGGAGGGCGCGCTATCCTTGCCCTGCGTCATCGCCAACCGCGAGTTCCTCGGTGCGAGCGTCCGCTATGGCGCCCGGATCGGGTCTGCCGAGGTGGCGGTCGACATGCCGTTCCAGTCCGGGCGCGAGCTGTTCGAGGTCGGTAGCGAAGCCAGCTTGAAGCTCGCCCCGGGGTCGCTTCACTGGCTCTCTGCCTGAGGAGGCCGCCGCCATGCGGGCATCAGCACAGGTGTCTTCACCAGGCGCAGGGCAGCTCGCTTGCCTCGTTCCAGAGCAGCCCTAGACTGGCGTCATGGCACACTCACTCAAGCCCGGCGCGACGCCGGCGACCGCTTCCGCCGGCCCGAACCAGCCGAACCTCGACTCCGATGCAATCTGGGAGGCCAGGCGCGATCTCGCCGCCTGCTTCCGCATGGCGGCGCGCTATGGCTTCGAGGAAGGCATCTGCAACCATTTCTCGGCGCTGGTGCCGGGCTATGACGACCTCTTCATCGTCAATCCCTATGGCTGGGCCTTCCGCGAGCTCACCGCATCAAAACTGCTGATCTGCGATTTCCACGGCAATGTCGTCGCCGGCGAGGGCCAGCCCGAGGCGACCGCCTTCTACATCCATGCCCGCATCCACAAGAACCTGCCGCGCGCCCGCGTCGCCTTCCACACCCACATGCCCTATGCGACGGCGCTCTCGATGACCGAGGGCGATCCGCTGATCTTCGCCGGCCAGACCGCGCTGAAGTTCTACGGCCGCACCGCGGTCGATCGCGACTACAACGGCCTCGCCCTCGACGAGCGCGAGGGTGACCGCATCGCCGGCGCGGTCGGCGACGCCGACATCGTCTTCATGAAGCACCATGGCGTCATGGTGCTCGGCCCGACCATCGCCGAGGCCTGGGACGATCTCTATTATCTCGAGCGCGCCTGCGAGGTGCAGGCGCTCGCGCTTTCGACCGGGCGCCAGGTGCTGCCGGTCAAACCCGAGATCGCCGAAGCGGCTTACCAGCAGATGCGCGAAGGCGATCCGGAATCGGCGCGCCTGCACCTGGCCTCGATCCGCCGCCAGCTCGACGCCGAGGAGCCGGTGTACCGGGATTGAGGTTTACGCACCGAGTTCGTGCAGCAGCCCGTCCAATCGCGCGATGCCTGCGGCGATCTGCGCCTCGTCGAGCGCCGCATAACCGATGACGAGGCCGGCGCGGCGCTCAGGATCGTCCGGCCGGTCATAGAGCCCGCTGACGCCATAGAGGCCGAGCGAGGCTGCCGCCGCCCGCTCCGTCAGCTCGGCCTCGCGCGTTTGCGGCAGCCCGTTGATCCAGGCGAGGACATGGAGGCCGGCATCGGTGCCGACGATGCTGACGCGCTCGCCCAGCCGCTCGCGCAGCACTTTCAGCAGGGCGGCTCGTCGCTCGCCATTGCGGCGCCGGATGCGACGGACATGACGCTCATAGGCACCGCTTTCGATCAGCTCGGCCAGGGCGGCCTGTTCGAGTTCGGGCGTATGCCGGTCGACCATGCGCTTGGCCCTGGCGAAGATCTCGCGCAGCGCCGGCGGCAGCACGAGATAGCCGAGCCGCAGGGTCGGCGAGAGCGTCTTCGACACCGTGCCGAGATAGATGACGCTGCCGGCTTGGTCGAGCGAGCGCAAAGGCGGCACCGGGCCGACGCCGTGGCGGTATTCGGCGTCGTAATCGTCCTCGATGACGAAGGCGCCATGGCGCGCCGCCCAGGCGAGCAGTTCCTGCCGGCGCGGCGCCGAGAGGATGCTGCCGAGCGGCAGTTGATGCGAGGGCGTGACGAAGGCGAGCCGTGCGGGAGGCAGCGCTGCGGTCTGCATGCCTTCGCGATCGACCGGTTGCGGCGAAAGCTCGGCGCCTGCCGCCAGGAAGGCCTGGCGCGCCAGATTGTAGCCGGGGTCCTCGATCACGACGCGGTCACCGGGATCGAGCAGCAGGCGCGTGCAGAGGTCGAAGCCCTGTTGCGAGCCGTTGACGACGAGGATGTCGTCGATCTCGCACCGCAGGCCGCGGCCGCGCCAGAGATAGCCCTGCAAGGCAGTCCGCAATTCCGGCAGGCCGCTCGGATCGCCATAGCGCAGCCGGGCTGGCCGCCTGGTTACGGCTTTCGCCAGCGCCCGCCGCCAGGCCAATGTCGGGAAGTCGCCGCCGGCGAGTTCGCCATAGCGGAAATCGAGTGCGAAAGGCTGCGGATTCCATGGAATCGGTGCGGCGGAGGCCAGCCGCTTGCCATAGGCGGAGAGCTCGATCGTGCGAGGCGAAGGATTACCTCCCGCAGCCGGCTTCGGTTGCGCCAGTCCGGCGGCGACCTGAGCCCGCGCGCCGGGCCGGGTTTCCAGATAGCCTTCCGCCGCCAATTGCTCGAAGGCGGCCGTGACAGTGGTGCGCGACAGTCCCCATTCGGCTGCGAGCGCCCGCGTCGACGGCAGGCGCGAGCCGGGCGCATGGACACCGGCCGTAATCTCGCGCTTGATCGCAGCGATGACCCGGCGTTGGGCGCCGATCTCCTGCTCAACTGATCCAGTCGGAATGCTCAAAACTGGTCGTTTCATGCAGGCCAGATTAGCGGCATGACGACGGCGCTCGCAAGGAGACCTGTTTCATGTACACGCCGCCGGCCTTCCGCGTCGACGACCGCGCCGAGATTCACGCGATGATGCGTGCCTGCCGGCTTGCCACGCTCGTGACCGCTACAGCCGAGGGGCTGCTCGCGACACCGCTGCCGCTGATCCTGGCGGAGGAGGAGGGCGAGTTCGGCGTGCTCCACGGCCATCTCGCCCGCGCCAATCCGCAATGGAAGGCCGCGGCGATCGGCGAGGCTATGGTGCTGTTCAACGGGCCCGACGCCTATGTCACGCCGTCCTGGTACGAGACCAAGCGCGAGACCGGCAAGGTCGTCCCGACCTGGAACTACCAGGCGGTCCACGCCTATGGCCCGGCCGAGTTCTTCGACGATCCCGAGCGTCTGCTCGATGCGGTGACGCGCCTCACCAATCTGCATGAGGGCACGCGGGCGCAGCCTTGGGCGGTCGATGACGCGCCGCCCGAGTTCGTGAAGGCGCAGCTGCGCGGCATCGTCGGCCTGCGCATCCCGATCACGAGGCTCGAAGGCAAGCGCAAGATGAGCCAGAACCGCCCGCTGGCAGATCGCGTCGGCGTCGCCGAGGGATTGGCCCAGAGCGAGCGCCCTGGCGACTTGGCTGTTGCCGCGATGGTCCCGATCGAGAGCTGAGGATCAGTCCTGCGTCTCGCCCTCATAGGGCGTGGCGCGCATAGACGCGCGCTGGTTGAAGCGGTCATACCAGCCGGCGAGCCTTGGTGCCCGCGCGCGGAAATCCGGCAGGCGCCGGAAACTCAGCCAGGCGAGGGCGGTCACCAGCCCGATCTGACCGACCGTGACCGGCCCGTCGAGATCGGCCTGCGATTCGAGATAGTCATAGGCCTCGAGCAGCTTGGTCGTCTGGCCTTCGGCGAGCGGCGGATAGCGCAGCGCCTGCGGCCGGCGCTCGGTCTCCCAGCGCACCGCGATGCCGGCATCGCACAGGCCCTGCGCCAGCGCTTGCAGCCGCAACGCTTCATAGCGCGCCGGCCCCTCGCGCGGGATCAGCGAGCCCTGGCCGGCGACCCGGTCGAGATAATCGCAGATCACCACGGAATCGAAGAGCGCGCCGGCATCGGGCGTCAGCAGCACCGGCACTTTGCCGAGCGGGTTCTGCGCGAACACCGCGTCGTTGCGATTGGTCGGACTGGTCTCATGGTGGACGACATCGAGACGGTCGACCAACCCGAGCTCATGCGCGCAGACCAGCACCTTGCGGGCATAGGGCGAATGGCTCTGGTAGAGCAGCGTCAGCTTGTCCGACATCACGCCGTCCCGGCGACGTCGGCTGGCGTCAGCCCGACCAACTCGGCGTAGCGCTCCGGATCGGTTGCGCCCTCGGTAACGACAGCGAAGACGCGAGAGGATGCGTCGAGCTTCAGTGCGGCGCGGGCCTGCGGATCGCGCAGGGCTGCGAGCAGACCGGCAAAGCCCGCCGCGCCGCTCTCGCCGGCGACGATGGCCGGGTCGCTGCCGGCCGGGCGCGCCAGCCGGTTCATTGCTTCGACCGCGACCTCGTCCTCGACCGTCATGAAGGCATCGGCGACGCGCGACAGCACGCGCCAGGCCAAAGGCGAGGGGTCGTAGCATTCCAGCATTGCCATCACTGTCGGCTCGCCATGGGCGATCTTGGTCGGTCGCCCGGCGCGGGCGCTCTCGAACAGGCAGGCGGCGCGAGCCGGGTCGACCACGGTGAAGACCGGCCGCTTCTCGCCAAACTCCAGCGCAAGCTGCGCCGCGATTGCCGCGGCGATGCCGCCGACGCCGGCCTGCACGAACACATGGGTCGGCGGCTCCGGCAGCTGCCGCAGCGCCTCGCGGATGATCGCGGTATAGCCCTGCATGACGAGGCCGGGGATGCGCTCATAGCCGTCCCAAGAGGTGTCGGAGACGGTCGTCCAGCCCTTTTCATCGGCGACGCGGGCCGCCTCGACGATGGAATCGTCATAGGTGCCGGGGACGCGCA
Organism: Allobosea sp. FBZP-16; assembly: GCF_002831785.1. NCBI lineage: Bacteria > Pseudomonadati > Pseudomonadota > Alphaproteobacteria > Hyphomicrobiales > Alloboseaceae > Allobosea > Allobosea sp. FBZP-16. The sequence goes on from NZ_LNCQ01000006.1 coordinate 158,568, forward strand.
CGATCTCAGCGCCAAAGCGGGCGATCGCCGCGGCGCGCGGCTCGCTGACGCCGCCATGCATGAAGATCACCGAGCGCGCACCGACGAGCTGCGCGCCCTGCGCGACCGAGCGGCCGTGATTGCCGTCGGTGGCGCAGGCGAAGGTCATTTCGGATGCGATCGCGCGAACCTCCGGCGAGGCCAGCTCGGCTTCGTCGAGGGTTCGTCCGAGCCGCTCAGCTGCCGCCTCCAGCACCAGGCGCGTGACGGCATAGGCGCCGCCGAGTGCCTTGAAGCTGCCGAGACCGAGCCGCTGGCCTTCGTCCTTGAGATGCAGCGCCCCGATGCCGAGCTCCGCGGCCAGGCTTGGTAGGGCGCGCAGCGGTGTCGGCACATGCTCGGCCCGTCCGGCGAGATGCCGCTCGATCGCGTCCGCGCCGGCGGGGCCGAGCGTCTGCGCATCGACCGGGTGGAGCGGCTGGCGGAAGTCCGGGAGCTGGTTGAGCAGGAGCACGGCTTGCCTCATTGAGATGTCCTGGTGAAGAGATATTGCAAGCGTCGCGAAAAAGGCGCTGCAATCAGCCGCCAGCCTTGCAAGTTTGTTTCATAATCATTCTCCCTGGAGCTTCGCTTGAGCGAACCATCCGCCTCCGCCCTCGATGCCTTCGACCGGGCGATCCTCGCCATCCTGCAACGGGACAACACGACGCCGCAGCGGGTAATCGGCGAGAAGGTCAATCTGTCGGCGCCGGCCGTGCAGCGCCGCATCCGCCGGATGGAGAAGGAGGGCATCATCACCGCCAACGTCGCGGTGGTCGAGCCGGCGGCGCTCGGCCATCCGATCACCATCTTCGTCGAGGTCGAATTGGTCAGCGAGACGGCGAAGGACATTGATGCCGCCAAGCGCGCCTTCGTCGCCGCGCCGGAGGTGCAGCAATGCTACTACGTCACCGGCGAGGTCGATTTCATGCTGGTCGTGCTGGTGCCGAGCATGACGGCCTATGAGGCGCTGACCCGCCGGCTCTTCTTCGCCGACGCCAACATCCGCAAGTTCCGCACCTTCGTCGCGATGGACCGGGTCAAGACAGGGCTGACGGTGCCGATGGGGTAAGACGCTGCCTCTCCCGTCATGGTCAGGCTTGTCCCGGCCATCCACGTCTTCGCTCAAGCAATGCGGTGTTCAAGACGTGGATGCTCGCCACAAGGGCGAGCATGACGAGATGGAACAGCGGTGAGCCCGCGCTACGACGTCAGCGCGCCGGCCGTCATGCCCTGGACCATGAACTTCTGCAGGAAGATGAAAGCCATCACCAGGGGCAGGCTCGCCAGCACCGAGAAGGCCATCATCGTGTTCCAGTCGGTGACGAACTCGGCCATCAGGCTGTAGATCGCCATGGTCAGCACCCGGTTTTCCCAGGATTCGATCAGCACCACCGCGAACAGGAACTCGTTCCAGGCGAGCAGAAAGGTGTAGAGCCCGGCGCCGATGAAGGCGGGATAGGACATCGGTACCAGCGTCCGGAAGATCGCGCCCAGGCGCGAGCAGCCGTCGACCATCGCCGCTTCCTCGATGTCGCGCGGGATGTTGATGAAATAGCTGCGCAGCATCAGGATGCAGAAGGGCAGGGTGAAGGTCAGGTAGACCACGATCAGCGAGGTCCGGGTATCGTAGAGCCCAAGCGTGATGAAGATCCGGAAATAGGGGATGCAGAGCAGCACCAGCGGGAACATCTGCGTGGTGATCAGGAACATCAGCACCGCCCGCTGGCCGGCGAACTTGAAGCGCGCCAGCGCATAGGCCGCCATCGCGCCGAGGAGCAGCGAGAGCGCGGTCACCACCAGCGAGACCATCATCGTATTGGCGAAGACGAGGAGATAGCGCGGGCTCGCGAAGATCTTGCGGTAGCCCTCAAGCGTGAACACCTGCGGCAGCCATGTCGGTGGCATCCGCATCACCTCGATGTTCGGCCTGACCGAGACCGTCAGCATCCAGGCGAGCGGGAAGAACACGATCGCGATCGCGATCAGCAGGAGGAGATAGGAGGCGGCATTGATCAGGCGCTCGCGCCCGCGAATGCCGATCTTGCCGAGATAGGGACGTGTATGCGCGACAGCGCCGTACTGGGCGACGGTCATTGCTGATTGCTCATGGTTCGGCGGACATAGATGGCGCTCACGATGAAGAGCACGATGAACATGACCACGGCCTCGGCCGAGGCGTAGCCGAACTTCAGCTTCTGGAAGCCGTCGAAATAGATCGCCGTCGCCAGCACTTCCGAGCTGTGCGCCGGGCCACCGCCGGTCATCACATAGACCGGGTCGAAGGCGCGGAACGTCCAGATCGAGTCGAGCAGCACGATCGTGGTGATGACGCCGCGCAGCTGCGGCAAAGTGATGTGCCAGAATTGCCGGAACAGCGAGGCGCCGTCGATCTCGGCGGCCTCGTAGAGCTGCTTGGGGATCGCCTGCAGGCCGGCGAGCAGCATCACCATGAAGAAGGGGAAGGCGCGCCAGACGTTCATCGCCGTCACCGACCCCAGCGCCGTCGAGGGATCGCCGAGCCAGGAGATGGTGAAGTTGGCGTCGATGATGCCGAGCGAGGCGAGGAGTCCGTTGAATACGCCGAAAGGCTGCAGCATCAGCACCCAGATCATGCCGGCGACGGTCGGCGCCAGCAGCCAGGGCACGATCAGCAGGCCGCGCGCGAGCGTGCGAAAGGCCGGGTCGAGGTTCATGTTGAGCAGGAGCGCCAGGCCGAGCCCGATCACCAGATGCAGCACGACGCTGAAGAAGGTGAAGACGACGGTCTGCCAGAAGGCGCGCCAGAACAGCGGGTCGTTGGCGAGCGCGATGTAGTTGCCGAAGCCGACCCAGACCTCGCGCTGGAGGTTGCTGTCGTGCAGGCTCAGGCGGACCACGTCGATCAGCGGGTAGATCAGCAGCGCGACGAGGATGAGAAGGGACGGCCACAGGAAGGACGCGGCCAGGACTTCCTCGCGGTATTTGCGTTTGAGCGTCAGCAGCATGACTCGCCGATCGTTGCGGAAGCGCGGCTCAGAGCCGGCCTGTCAGAAAATCGGGGTCATCCCGGACAAGCGGCGAAGCCGCGCCGATCCGGGATCCATTCCGGAGCCTCACAGACGAAGGCTCAGGCATGGGTCCCGGGTCTCCCTTCGGTCGCCCGGGACGACTGACAGAGTGAATCCCGAGGGATCACTTGGCCGCGGAGAGTACCTTGTTCCACTCGGCCGCGGCGTCATCCAGCGCCTGCTTGGCGGTCTTCTTGCCCTGCACCGCGTTTTGGATCTCGGTGCTCATCACCTTGTTCATCTGCACGGCGTTGGGCATGGACAGGAACGGCGACTGCGCGTTCGGCTGCGCCATCTGCGTCACGAAGGCCTGGAAGAGCTTGCGCTCCTTGAACCAGTCCTGATTGGCGACGTCGGTGCGCGCGGGGAAGCCGCCCGAACCCTTCGCCCACATCTCGATTCCCTTAGGTCCCGAGAGCCACTTCACGAAGGTCCAGGCTGCGTCCTTGTCCTGCGCCTGGCTGCTGATGGTGTTGAGCGAGCCGCGCACCATGGTGCCGGTGCTCTTGCCCTTCGGCAGCGGGGCGATGTCGTAGTTCAGGTTCGGGTTGAGCTGCTTCTGGATGGCGACGCCCCACGGCCCCTCGAACATCATCGCGACATTGCCGGAGGCGAAGTTGGCGCGCTTTTCCTTCTCGCCGTTGCTCAGCACGCCCGGCACCGAGACTTTGTCCTTGTTGACCCGGTCGATGTACCACTCGATCGCGGCGACGCCCTCGGGGCTGTTGAACACGGCTTTGTTGGTCGCCGGGTCCATCAGCGTCGCGCCGCCCTGCAGCAGCAGCGGGTAGATGTCGTAGGTCATGTTGGTCGGCGGCTCGGCCTGGAGCGTGCCGGTGATCGCGAACTGGCGCTTGTCCGGGTTGGTCAGCTTGCGCGCGTACTCGGCGAACTCGTCCCAGGTCTTCGGCGGGCCTGAGAGACCGGCCTCCTTGAAGCGGTCGGTGTTCCAGAACAGCGCGACCGCACCGCTTTCGATCGGCAGATAGTACTGCTTGCCCTTCCACTTCGCATGGAAGGTCTCCGGGATGTTGGAGAAGAACTCCTTCGGCTCCTTGGCGATGCGCTCGTCGAGCGGCTCGATCATGCCGAGATCGGCGAACTCGGCGACCCAGTCGACCTGGACCAGCAGCACGTCCGGCAGCTTCTTGGCCTGGTGCAGCACGATGGCACGGTCATGGAAGCCGGTGAACGGCGAGTCGACCGGCGTCAGCTTGATGTCGGGATGGTCTTTCTCGAAGGCGGCCTTGAGCTCGCCCATGAACTTCTCGCCGACCTCGGTGCCCTTCCACTGACCCCAGCGAACCTCCTTCTGCTGGGCGAGAGCGAGCGTCGGCAGGCTGATCGCCGAGGCGAACGCCATCGCCGCGAGCGTCAGCAAGGAAGACCTGCGATGCTGATCCATATGCGTTTCCTCCCGGTTGATTATCGTTTTTGGGCTTGAGCGGCGCGCCCGTCGTTGCGGGCGCGCCGTAGTCACGAAGTAGTTCAGGCCGCGCGCGCCTTGCGCAGAGCCTCGGGTACCGGCGGGGCGACCTTGACCAGCGTGGTGTTCTCGTCGACCAGCCTGCTGGTTCCGCCCACATTCATCCAGGTGAACATGTTGCGGAACATCTCCTGCAGCGACGCCATGATCGCGGTCTCGGCCGCCTTCGGCATCTCCCAGAACGGCTTCTTCATCACCTTCCAGGACTTCTTGCGGGTGTTGTAGAAGAACTGGGCATCCGTCTCGCCCGCCCCCTTCTCCGAGAGGTGATTGGCGAAGGTGTACTCGCGGATCTGGTCCTTGATCGCCTGCGGCAGGGCCGGGTGGTCGAAGATCAGGTTGTTGAAGCCGAGCGCGAGATGGACTTCGACCGCCTCCGCCTTCGGGAGCTTGGCGAGCTGCGTGCCTGGCAGGGTCGAGGCGCCATGCTGGACCGCGCCGGCCATGTTGTACTCTTTGCGGCAGATCGTCGAGATCGTCTTCAGCAGATCGTAGTCGACGTTGACCTCGGCAAGCGTGCCGTCCGGCAGCACCTTGCCGCCGTGATAGGTGCCGGAATTGATCGAGATCTTGCTGACGATCGGCAGCTTGGCGCCACGCTTGGCCATCTCCTCCAGATAGACCTTCATGAAGGCGCGCAGCTCTTCCGGCGTCGTATTCTCGTGGCCGACCTCGCCGATCTCGGCACCGAGCGAGATCGAGACGCCCTTCGGCTCGATGCCGCGCACGAATTCGGTGAAATGCGCGGTCAGCTCGGCATTGACGCGCTGCTGATCCTCGACCGTCGCCAGCGACAGGTCGACCACCGTCGAGGCGTCGATGTCGATGCTGTACATGCCGGCCGCGATCTGCTCGCGCATGATGTTCTCGAGCTTGCGAACTTCCGCCTTCGGATCGGCGAGATAGGCCTTGGCGTTGATCTGGTCGTGGTCGGCCTGCAGGAAGACCGGGCCGACATAGCCCTCGCGCAGCGCCGCCGCCAGCACCGCCGCGGCGTATTCCAGCGGCGGCTGCTGGGCGTACAGCGCTTCGCCTACCGCCTGCTCGAAGATGAAGAGCTTCGAATCGAGCTCCTGGCCGGCGCGGAAGACGGCGCGGCAGGTGTGATAGCTCCAGCCGCGCAGGTTCATCGCCGGCACGGTCTTGCCCGACCATTTGCCGGCGGCGCAGGCGAGATAGAGTTCCTGGATCGAGGCCGGCACGATGCCGGCGGCATGGGCGGCCTCGCGGATCGCCCAGATCGCCACGGCGCGCGTCTCCGGCTCGGCCAGCGCCGCAGTCTCGGCCCAGCGATCGATCATCGCATCCGGCGGGCGCTTGCTTTTGCTGAAGTCGGGCGAGGAGCCGGCGAGATCGACGCCGATCGTCTTGAGGTCATCGGTCAGTTCAGCGAGCGAGGCGCATGCCATGGGTCATACCTTCGAGAACGGCTTCGAAACGGACGGCGCCGGCGGATGTCCGGGCGTCCGGCGAGGCTGGTCGGGCCGCTGCCTCGTCACGTTCGCAATGAATGCACGGCGCTTTCGTTATCGCAAGTGATATTATCGTTTTCGCGCATTGCAGCATAAGCCATGTTGCAATGCGCAATCGAAGCGGGCCTCAGCTCGGATAGGTCTCGCCGGTCGCAACCAGGGCCCGAACCGCAGCGCGATCGGGCATGCCGTCCCAGCCATTGGCACGCTCGGCCTTGAGCGCCGCGACGGCGGCTGCGAGGCGCGCTGCCTCGAGAGGACTCTGGCCCTCGCAGAGGCCAAGCGCATAGGCGCCGTGGAAGACGTCGCCGCAACCTGTGGTGTCCTTCGCCGCGACTTTGAAGGCGGGGACACCGACGAACTCGCCGCCGATCAGCCAGAGACTGCCGGCGCTGCCGCGCGTCACGGCGAAGACCTTGTCCGAGCCATCGGCGCAGCGCCGTAACAGCTCTTCGGCCGAGCCGTCGCCGGCGTAATCGCGCAGGCCCTCGGCCGAGAAGACGATGTGGTCGGCCTTGGCGATCAGGCGGCGATTATCCTCCGGCGTGCCGCCATCGACATCGAGGACGCTGGGAATGCCGGCGGCATGGGCGCGATCGAGGACGATTCCCGCGCCGCCCGGCCAGCGCGTATCAGCCAGCACGGCGCCTGCTTCATCGAGCCCATCCTGCGGCAGCACGCTCGCATCCTGCGACAGGCTGCGCCGGTTCGAGACGATGCTGCGCTCGCCGCGCCGGTCGACCAGGACGATTGCTCGCAGCGTGCGCCCTTCGGGCAGGATGGCGACGCCGCTACAGTCGACGCCGTGGCCGCGCAGCAGCCGCAGGCCCGTCTCGCCGGCGGCATCGGCGCCGACCCGGCCCCAATAGGAGGCTTGCCCGCCGAGATGGCAGATCGCCACCGCGGCCGTCGCGGCCGGTCCGCCGAAGCGCTCGGTATAGCCCAGCACGCCGGTCTTGATGCCGGCCGAGGGCAGGGCCTCGACCTCGAAGACCTCGTCCTGGACGAGGTTGCCGACGCAGACGATCAGGCGGCCGCTCATGCCCGCCATCCCGTGCCGGCAAAGGCGAGCAATTGGGAGAGGTGGGCATGGCGGCGGATCCGCCGGCTTCCTGGCCGCGTGGTCAGCATGTTTCGTCCCGCCGGATCTCATTCTCTATCGTGCTGGCAGGATCCGGTTGCGCAGCGAAAGTGATGATGCCCGACGCTTTCACTTTCGCAACACCATTTTCGCAAACGCGCATTGCGTGTAGAGACGCTGTGGTCGTAGAGAGTTCCAGCCAATCGGGCTATGAAGCCGGCCCGGATTCGGCTCTGAGGCAGGCCTGCAATGGAACCGCTGAGCAAACGTCACGCCGACATTCTCGATATCCTCGGCAAGCGCGGCTATGTCGCGATCGAGGAGATCGTCTCGGCCTTCAATGTCACACCCCAGACCGTGCGGCGCGATCTGCAGGACCTCGCAGACCGCGGCCTGCTGCGGCGCCATCATGGCGGAGCGAGCGCCAATCTCTCCACGGCGAACACCGACTACGGCTTGCGCGTCGTCGAGACGGCGGGCGAGAAGGCCGCGATGGCGCAGGCCGCCGCCGAGCTGGTGACGCCGGGCACCTCGCTGTTCATGACGCCCGGCACGACCATGGACGCGCTCGCCAAGGCGATCGCCGAGCGCCGCCCGCGCGGCCTGCGCGTCGTCACCAACAGCACGGCAGCCGCGGCGATCCTCGACAAATGCCCGGAGATCTCGATCCTGATCACCGGCGGGCACTGGCTCGGGCCGAACCGCGCCTGCGGCGGCATGCACGCCGCCGCCTTCATCGAGAATTATCGCTGCGACCTGCACATGACCAGCATCGGCGGCATCGATGCGGCCGGGAATCTGCTCGAATACCGCGACGACGAGGCGGTGGTCGGACGCACCATGCTGCGCAATGCCCGCCGCTCGGTGCTGCTCGCCGACCACACCAAGTTCAGCCGGGTGGCGATGTCGCGCCTGGCGCATCTCAGCGAGATCTCGACGCTGGTGACCGACCGCCAGCCGGCAGCGTCGACGGCGCAGATGATCCGCGACGCACGCTGCGAATTGATCGTAGCCAGCTGAGCGGCCCGATCAGAAGCGGTCGCTGGCTTCGAGATAGATATTGGCGATCGCTTCGATGCCGGCCTGGTCGTCGGCGTCGAAGCGGCCGGGGTCCGGACTGTCGAGATCGATCACGCCGATGACATCGCCATCGCGGATCAGCGGCACGACCAGCTCGGAGCGCGAAGCGGCGTCGCAGGCGATATGGCCGGGGAAGGCATGGACGTCCTCGACCAGAATGGATTCACGCTTGGCAACGGCCGTGCCGCAAACGCCGCGCCCGACCGGGATACGCACGCAGGCCGGCTTGCCCTGGAACGGGCCGAGCACGAGTTCGCCGCCGCGCATCAGGTAGAACCCGGCCCAATTCAGCCGCGGCATCGCGTCGAAGAGCAGCGCCGAAAGGTTGGCGGCGTTGGCGATCGCGTCGCGCTCGCCATGCAGCAGGCCTTGGAGCTGCTGGACGAGCTCCCTGTAGAAACCCGGCTTGTCGCTGGCCGAGATCGTCGCCGCTTGGAACATCGTCGCCTCCGTACCGTCGAGGCTGGATATGCGCCGCCCGCGCGGATTTTGCGAGGGTTATGACGGGTCGGAGGGTGGGGGGCAGCTGCGCGTCCAGAGCAGGAAGGCAGAGAGGCGCCGCAGCTGCCGTGTAGCGAAATAGAGGACGTAGACCATCATGCGTCTCCTGACTGGGAGCCCACGACAGTCTCGTGGCGCTTTTAGCTTTGGTGACGCGGTGCAAGCTGCTCCGGCAAATCCCGCGACCGGCTCGCATCGCTGCGGCTCGATATTCAGATCATTCGCAATCGCCGCTGCCGGGTCAATGAAACGGCTGTTCAAAGATTTGATGACAGCAGGCGCAATTGTCCCCGGCGGCGGTCTCCCGGGGAATATTCAGGCGAAATGCCGGTTGGCCGGCCGCGGCAGGCCGAGATGGTCGCGCAGCGTCGGCCCCTGATACTCCCGGCGGAACAGGCCGCGTCGCTGCAATTCGGGCACGACCTTGTCGACGAAGTCGTCGAGCCCCTCCGGCAGATAGGGGAACATCACGTTGAAGCCGTCGCTGCCGCGCTCGGTGAGCCATTGCTCCATCTCGTCGGCGATCGTCTTCGGCGTGCCGACGAAGGCGAGCCCGCCATAGCCGCCAAGGCGCTGGGCGAGTTGCCGGACGGTCAGGTTCTCGCGGCGGGCGAGCGCGATCGTCCGCTCGCGGCCGCTCTTGCTGTGGTTGGTCTCGGGAATCTCGGGAAGCGGGCCGTCCGGATCGAAGCCGGTCGCGTCATGGCCGAGCGCGATCGAAAGCGAGGCGATGGCGCTGTCATAGTGCACGAAGGAATCGAGCAGCGCCCGCTTCTCGCGCGCTTCCTCGACACTGTCGCCGACCACGGTCAGCACGCCGGGCAGAATCTTCAGGTGGTCGGGATTGCGGCCGGCCTGCTCCATCCGGCCTTTCACATCGGCATAGAAGGCCTGGCCGGCCGCGAGCGTGCCATGCGCCGCGAACACGACCTCGGCCGTCTCGGCGGCGAGCTGGCGGCCGGGTTCCGAGGCGCCGGCCTGGACGATCACCGGCCAGCCCTGCGGTGGTCTTGCGATGTTGAGCGGCCCGCGCACCGAGAGATGCTCGCCCTTGTGATCGAGCCGCCGCATTTTATCCGGGTCGAAATAAAGTCCGCTCTCGCGGTCGCGGATGAAGGCGTCGTCGGCGAAGGAATCCCATAGTCCGGTGACGACATCGTAGAACTCGCGCGCCCGGTCATAGCGTTCGCCGTGGTCGACCTCGGCGTCGAGGCCGAAATTCAGCGCGGCGTCCGGGTTCGAGGTGGTGACGATGTTCCAGCCGGCGCGGCCACCGCTGATATGATCGAGTGAGGCGAAGCGCCGGGCGATGTGATAGGGCGCGTCGAAGGTTGTCGAGGCGGTGGCGACGAGGCCGATCCGCTCGGTCACGCCGGCCAGCGCCGAGAGCAGGGTGAACGGCTCGAACGAGGTCACGGTATGGCTGCGCTTCAGGGCCTCGACCGGCATGTTCAGCACGGCGAGATGATCGGCCATGAAGAAGGCGTCGAATTTGCCGGCCTCGAGCTTTTGCGCGAAGCGCTTGAGGTGGCCGAAATTGAAGTTCGCATCGGGATAGGCGCCGGGATAGCGCCAGGCCCCGGTATGGATGCTGACGGGGCGCATGAAGGCCCCCAAGTGAAGCTGGCGCGCGATCGTCATGGCTGGCCTCGGCAGGCGGTTGCTCAGTGGAGGCTGAGCTATGCCTGAGTCCGTCGCTGCGCCATGGCGCCGCGCAAAAAGCCAACAACGTTCTCTCTAGGTCGACAGCTACGCCAAAATCGTCTCCCGGGGCTGTGAGATAGGGAGAATTGCTCTTCTGCCTGTCGAGCGCGTCATGGTCGGGCCTGTCCCGACCATCCACGCCTGTTTGGACACAATGCGGTGTTCAGCACGCGGATGCTCGCCACAAGGGCGAGCATAACGGCGTCGGTGCTGGCCTCCTCAGACCGCAGTCTTCTTGATCGCGTCCAGCACGTCGCTGCCGTACTTGCCGACGAACTCCTTCTCGACCTCGGCGGTGACGACCTTGGCGAAGGAATCGCGATCGGGATTCTCGACCGCCTGCATGCCGGCCTTCTTCAGCGCGTCGAGGCTCGAGCCTTCCGTGTCCTCGTTCATCTTGCGCTGGATGCCGGCGCATTCGAGGGCGATCGAGGCGAGCAGTTGCTGGATGTCGGCCGGCATCGCGTCGAACTTGCCCTTGTTCATCACGACCGGGCCGGTGGTGAAGGCGTGGCGCGTCAGCGAGAGATGCTTCTGCACCTCGTTGAACTTGGCGTTGAGGATCAGCGTCACAGGATTCTCCTGGCCGTCGACCGTGCCGGTCTCCAGCGCGGTGAAGAGCTCGGTGAAGGCCATTGGCGTCGGGATGGCGCCGAGCAGCTGGAAGGCCTTGATATGGGCCGGGTTCGGCGTGGTGCGGATCTTCAGGCCCTTGAGGTCGTTGGCGGTCGCGACCGGGCGGCGGTTGTTGGTGAGGTTGCGCCAGCCGATCTCCCAGGTGGCGAGCGCCTTCAGGTTCGAGCCTTCGAGTTCCTTGCGCAGGCCATCGCCGATCGGGCCGTCCATCACGGCCGCCGCGTGCTTGCGGCTCTGGATCAGGAAGGGCAGGTCGAGCACGTTGAGCTTGGGCGCGAGGCCGGTGAAGAACGGGTTGCCGGTCAGGCAGATGTCGAGCGAACCGCCGCGCACCGCGCTGATCGTCTGCGCGTCCGAGCCGAGCGCGCCGTTCGGGAAGACCTGGACCTCGTAGCGACCCTGGCTCTTGGCCTTGACCTGCTCGGCGAAGAGCAGCGCCGCCTTGTGCCAGCTGTCGGCCTCCGGATGCGGGTGGGCGAAGCGCAATTTCGTCGCCTGCGCCAGGGCCGGGCGGCCGATGGCGAAAAGGGCGATGCCGGCGCCAGCGCCGGCGAGGGCAGTCCTGCGGGTGATGGTCATGAGCGTCTCCTCCCTGTGTTGTCGTATGGGCGGGCGCGGTCAGCGCCCGTAGAGCCAGCGCGCCGGGACCGTGACGATTTCGGGCACGAAGATCAGCAGCAGCAGCACGGCGAGCTGCGCCAGCAGGAACGGCATGACGCCGCGAATGACCTTGTCCATCGGGATGCGGCCGACGGCGCAGACGACGTTCAGCACCGTGCCGACCGGCGGGGTCAGAAGGCCGATCGCGTTGTTGATGATGAACATCACGCCGAAATAGACCGGGTCGATGCCGGCCTGCTTGACGATCGGCATCAGCACCGGCGTCAGGATCAGCACGGTCGGGATGAAATCGAGCGCCGTGCCGACGACGACGACGAGGAACATCATCGCCAGCATCAGCAGCGTCTTGTTGTCGATCAACGGGCCGAGCAGGCTGGAGACCTGTGCCGGAATGTCGGCGATGGTGATCAGCCAGGCCGAAACCATCGCCGCCGCGACCAGGAACATCACGGCCGCCGAGGTCTTCAGCGCCGCGAGCAAGGCCGGGCGCAGATCCTCCAGCTTCAGTTCGCGATAGATGAAGCCGCCGACGAAGGCGGCATAGACCGCGGCGACCACTGCCGCTTCCGTCGGAGTGAACATGCCGGCTTTCATGCCGCCGATGATCAGGACGGGCAGGCCGAGCGCCCAGAGCCCGTCGATCACCGCATGCCCGATCTCGCGAATACTGGCTCTCTGGACGCGGGCGGCCGGCTCGTCGCGGGCGACGATGTACCAGGTGATCAGCAGCGCGAGGCCCATCAGGATGCCGGGCACGATGCCGGCGATGAACAGCCGCGTGATCGAGACGCCGGCGGCGACGCCGAAGACGACGAAGCCGATCGAGGGCGGGATCACCGGGGCGATGATGCCGCCAGCCGAGATCAGCCCGGCGGCGCGCGGCAGGTTGTAGCCGGCCTGCTTCATCATCGGCAGCAGGATCGCAGCGAGCGCGGCGGTGTCGGCGACGGCCGAGCCGGAAATGCTCGCCATGACCAGCGCCGCCAGCACCGCGACATAGCCGAGCCCGCCGCGGACATGGCCGACCAGCGTCACCGCCAGCGCGATGATCCGGCGCGACAGGCCGCCGGCATTCATCAGCTCGCCGGCGAGCATGAAGAAGGGCACCGCCATCAGCGGGAAGGAATCGGCGCCGCCGATCAGGTTCTGCGCCAGGATCTGCGAGTCGAAGGTGCCGAGCTGCAGCATCAGCGCGACGCCGCAGACCAGCAGCGCCATCGCGATCGGCATGCCGAGAGCCATCGCCCCGATCAGCGAGCCCAGGAAGATGAAGACGGTCACGAGCGCTTCTCCGCCGCCTGCTGGTTCTCGAAGGCGGTGAGCTCTTCCGATTCCGCCCCGACGACCAGTTCGTCATCCGGCATGCGGCCGGTCAGGAGCCGCGCCAGCGCGATCAGGTTGAGCGCGCCGATGCCGATGCCGCCGACGAGCCCGGCGAGATAGGTCACCGCGACGGGCACCCCGGTGACCGGCTGGTGGTTCTCGATATTGATCACGCCCTGCTGCCAGCAGCCGACGACCAACATGCCCATGCAGAGCAGCGAGAGCGCCTCGACTGCGAGCCGGCACCACCAGCGGCCATTGCGGCCGAGCATGGTGACGACGGTGGTCATGCCGAGATGCTGGCCCTCCTTCGCCACCAGGAAGGCACCGCCGAAGGTCAGCCAGACGAAGATCAGACGCGACAATTCCTCCGAGGAGATGATGCCGGAGCTGAAGGCATAGCGCAGCACGACGTTGCCGAAGACCATCGCGATCATCACGACAAAGCCGGCGATCAGCACGTCCTCGGTCAGGCGCAGGAGCAGGGCGCGCAATCTCATGGTGTCGCTCCGTTGCCAGCGAGCCCGTACCAGCGCGCGGCGTTGTCGTGGAACAGTGCGAGGCGTTCGATCGCCGGCCGCTCGCTGACCGCCGCCTTGAACACGTCGAAGATCGTGCCGAACGAGGCGCAGAGGCTGTCGACCGGGAAATTGCTCGCAAAAGCGCAGCGTTCGGCGCTGAAGGCCGAGATTACGCCCTCGATCACCGGTGCCTGCAGCTCAAGCGTCCAGGCCTGCCCGGGCACGCCGATGCCGGAGATCTTGGCGACGACATTGGGCTCGCGCGCCAGCCGTTCCAGCGCAGCCTGCCAGGCTGAAAGGCCCTCGGGGCCGCGATCGGCTGGCAAGCCGGCATGGTTGAGGATGATGGTGGTATCCGGGAAATCGCGAGCGAGCTCGGCGGCCTCACCCAGATGCCACCAGGGCGTCTGCAGGTCGAAGCTGAGCCCGGCGCCCGCCAGCAGGGCATAGCCGTCGCGCCACTTTTGATCACGCATCGAGCCCGGCGCGGCGAAATCCGGCCGATAATCCGCGCGGGGTAGGGCCTTGGGCTTGTGCCGGACGCTGCGGACCAGCGGCATCTCGCTATAGGCCGCGACGACCTCGCCGACATCGTCGCGATCGAGCCAGATCTGGCCGATCGCAGCACTCGGCAGGTCGTGCTCGCGCGCGACCTCGGAAGCCCAGCGCATTTCGCCGATCGGATCGCGCGGGTCCCATTCGCCTTCCATCAGCACGCTGCCGACGACGAGATGATCAGTGGTGGCGCGGCGATAATCGGCCGGCATGAAGTCGCGCTTGATCGCACTGTAGTCGCCATAGCGGAAGGCGACAGGATGGTCGCTCAGCCAAGGGTGATAATTGCGGGCGAGGTCGAAGAAATGGTGGTGGGCGTCGATGATCGGCAGGTCGTCATCGGCGCCGGAGGCGAGGAAGCGGGCGCGCTGGTCGGAGCTGGCCACCATGGCTCAGCTCCGCTGCGGCGGAAGGCAGATGTGGTTCGGGCTGTACCCGGCCGGTCCGGTGCTCGCGCCCGTCATCCCCTGCCTCCCGATCGTTTCCTCAGCGGTCGCCCGCCGCGATTAGTTCTATCTGAGTGTTGTATGCTGCATACAGAATGTTGCCGCAAAGTCAAAGCGCGCCGGGGTTGAACAGCGCATCCTGCTCGCGGCGCAGGCGAATCAGGGTCGTGCTTTCGTCGAGCGCGATGTCGGCGCAGGTGACCACCGCGCCGCGGGCGACCTTGCGCACCACCGGCCGGCCGGCGGTGAGGTAGTAGGGAACTGGCTCGTTTCGGCCGAGCGGGCGGGCGGAGGTCAATTGCGGCTCCAGCCCCTCGATCACATGGCGATAGCCCATGGTCAGCGTCTCGCCGGGCTCGAGATCGCGGCTCGCCCGCGCCGTCAGGTCGACGCGCGGAAGGACCTCGGCACCGCCTGTCGACTGGCCGAGCAGGGCGGCCGAGAGCGCCGACATCGGCGCCTCCGCCCCGAGCAGGTGCACAGGATTGTGCAGCAGGACGTAGCGGCCATCCGGCGAGCAGGGGATGCCCTTGCCGGCAAAGAGCTTGCCGGTGGCGAGGTCAGGCGTCTCGGCGATGACGAAGACGCCGCCGGCGAAGGAGAGCTCGTCCGGCCGTCGCAAGCAGTTGAACATGTCGACCCGGCCGATTCCCGAGAGCAGGCCGCCCTCGGCCGCCGGGCGGAACAGGCTCGGCAGCTCGGTGGTGCGAGCGATCGGTGCATGCATCGCGGCCACGTCCGGCATCAGCCCGGTATGGTTGGCGACGATGCCCATCTCGCAGAGATCCGGCACCGTGGCGCGCGGGAAGGGCAGCTTGGCGCGGGCGTCGAGCAGGCTGAGCGGATCGTTGCCGAGCTTGCCGAACGCCGCCGCGAAATTGGCGGCCGGAACGGCCTTTTCCCAGGCCGTGACCGTGCCGGCCTCAGAATCCCAGACGAAATCGGATTCAGACGACTTGCCGGCGGCGACAATCGGCAGCCCGAGCATGCGGGCCCAGCCGATAAGGCCGATCAGCAGGCTCGGCTGGTCGCCGTCGACCGGAGTATGCACGACGCCCTTCAGCCGGGCGCGATGCGCCAGGATCGGGCCGATGATGCATTCGGCTTCCTTGGTCACCATGACGAGATGGCGGCCGGCCTCGATCGCGGCGAGCGCGGTCATCGCCGCGCCTTCCGGGTCTCCGGTCGCCTCGACGACGACATCGACGGGCAGGCCTTCGAGATGGGCGGCATCGCCGATCAGCGCGACCAGCCCGCGATCGAGTGCCGCCTTGGCCTCGGTACCGCTATGGCAGTCGACGATCTCGCTCTCGTCGAGCCCGCCGGCGAGCGCGGCCTTGCGGGCGCGGCCGATGTCGAGGTCGCAGACGACGCGCGGCTCGATATGCGGCGCGCGGCGGGCCTGGCCGATGAAGCTCGCGCCGAACTCGCCGGCGCCGACCAAAGCAGCGGAGATGACGCGATCGGGCGCGCTGGGCTTCAGCGCGAACAGGTTCTCGATGTTCACTGGTGTCGCTTTCGTTCGAGCTGGGCAGGGCGGCGGCCGTCAGACGGCCAGGCCCTCGATGGCGTAGATGCGGGCAGGAGCGCCGTCGGCGTTCGGGATCAGCAGCGGCGCCGCCGAGAACAGGTTGCGCGGCGCCGTCAGCTTGCTGGTGTTGACGACGTATTCGATCAGCGTGACGCCATGGCTGAGCAGGACATGGTGCGTCACATGCTCGGGCTTTGGCACCTCCTTGCCTTCGAGCAGGAGCCGGATCGGGTAGTCCTGCGGGAAGTCGAAAGCGACGGCGCTCGGCTTGCGCTGCGCCAGCCACTGCGCCGCCTCCAGCGTCAGCCAGGGTGCTTCAGTCCAGAAGCTCTTATCGTTGTAATCGCGCCGGTCGTTCCACTGCGTCGCCAGCAGCAGGATCTCGCCATCGGCCCCGCCGGGATCGGCGGCGGCGAGATGCTCGGGGCCGATCGGCTGA
This sequence comes from Allobosea sp. FBZP-16, assembly GCF_002831785.1. Taxonomy (NCBI): domain Bacteria; kingdom Pseudomonadati; phylum Pseudomonadota; class Alphaproteobacteria; order Hyphomicrobiales; family Alloboseaceae; genus Allobosea; species Allobosea sp. FBZP-16. The sequence goes on from NZ_LNCQ01000006.1 coordinate 175,032, forward strand.
TTGGCCGGGCGCGCACTCAGATCGAGCACTCGGCAGGGCCCGACCACCTTACTGAGCGGCGTCGCCTCGATCGTCGGCGCTCCGGCGACGAAATGCGCGGCGGCGTCGACATGCGAGAAGCCATGGCAGGGACCGTTGATCTTCGAGACCCGGAACTGGTCGCCCGCCGCGATGTCGCCCTTGATCGAAAGCTCCACCGGCCAGCGGAAATGCGGCGCGATCGGCATGGAAAGGTCGACGATGTGCATGACGCGTCCGGATTGCGGAAAGGGGCGCCGGCAACCCGGCGGCTCCGTTCTAGAGGTCGAAATTCTTGTATGCAAGAATTTTTCGACAGCGGAGCGGCCACGCGATATACAGAGCGTCATGGATAGTCCGGCCGACACGACCCCGCTCGCAGCGCTTCTCGCCAAGGTTCCGCAGCCCGAGCCGGGCCGGCGCAAGGGCGCCCTGCACGGCAGCACGGTTGCGCAATTGCGTAATCTGATCGTCACGGGCGCGCTCGCGCCGGGGGCGAAGCTGAACGAGCGCGAGCTCTGCCTCCAGCTCGGCGTCTCGCGCACGCCGGTGCGCGAGGCGATCAAGACATTGACGCAGGACGGTTTGCTGCGCGCGCTGCCGAACAAGTCGTCCGTCGTCGCCGAGCTCGATGTCGGCGAGATCGAGGCGCTGATCGATGTCGTCTCGACGATCGAGGGCTTGGCCGGCGAGCTCGCCGCAGCGCGCGCCACCGATGAGGCCGTCGCCGAGATCGGCATGCTGCACTACCGGATGATGCTGCATCACACTCGCGACGAGCTGCCGGGCTATTTCGAGGCCAACAAAGCCTTCCACCGCCGCATTGTCGAACTCTCTGGCAATCCCGTGCTGCTCTGGATCTGGGAGTTGCTGGCGCTCCGGGTCGACCGCGCCCGCTATTCCTCGAATCTCTGGCCGAAGCGCTGGAAGATGGCGATCCAGGAGCATGAGCAGATCCTGGCGGCGCTGACCGCCGGGGATGCCGCACTGGCGAGCCAGCGCTTGCGCGAGCATGTCCGCAACGGCTTGTCAGGGCTCGTCGCGGCGCTGAAAGAGAGGGGTGAGGCCGCCAAACCGGGCAGCGCCTGATCGCAGGTCAGTGAGAGGGCTGCCCAACCTCCGGCAGCAGCTTCAGCACCGCGATCGCGTCGAGTTCGCTATCGCCCTGCGCGACCAGCATCCGATAAAGCGTCGTCGCCTGCGCGACCATCGGCATGGCCAGATGCTGCTCGCGCCCGGCCTCCATCAGCATTTCCAAGTCCTTCAGCACCTGCCGGGCATAGCCCTTCGGCGCGAAGTCGCGTGCGACCATGCGCGGCATCATCGCCTGCAGCACCGCCGAATTGCCGAGGCCGGGTGCCAGCGCGGCCGGGATCTTGCCAGCGTCGACGCCATAGGCTTCGGCCAGCCGCAGCGATTCCGCCACGACCACGTAGTTTGTCAGGCACAGTGCCTGGTTGACCAGCTTGGTCGCCTGGCCGGCGCCGACCGCGCCCATATGGGTGAAGAGACCGAGGCTCTCCGCCAATGGCCGCACCGCGGCGATTGCCTCCGGTGTGCCGCCGGCCATGATTGCGAGCTTGCCGGCCTCAGCCGCCGGCGGGCCGCCCGAGACAGGCGCGTCGATGAAGCCGATGCCGGCTTCCGCCAGCGCTGCCGCGAGCGCCTTGGTCACGCCGATCTCTGTGGTCGAGAAATCGATGACGATGGCGCCTAGCTGCAGCTTCGCCGAGAGGATGCCGCCGTCGCCGCTGACCACGGCCTGCACCGCCTTGGTGGTGGTCACCGCGATGCAGACGGGATTGGCGCCCTCGGCCACCTCGGCAGGCGAGGCGGCGAGGACGACGCCGAGCGCTTCGGCTTCAGCCCGCCGGGCCGGGTCGAGATCGTAGCCGACGACGCTGCGGCCGGTCGCGATCAGGCGCTTGCAGAAGCCCGCGCCCATCAGCCCGAGGCCGATGAAGCCGATGGTCTCGCTCATTTGCCTTGCCAGTTCGGCGTGCGCTTGCCGAGGAAGGCTTCCATGCCCTCGCGGAAATCGGCGCTGGTATAGCAGAGGGTGACGAGGTCATCGCCTTCGACATGAGCGCTCGTCGCCGCCGTGAGCCGGCGCAGCGCCTCCTTGGTGGCGCGCATGGTCAGCGGCGCGTGGCCGCGGATCGTCTCCGCCAGCTCCTTCACCCGCGCCATCAGCGCGGCATGGTCGGCGACGAGCTCGTTGTAGAGGCCGATGCGATGGCCCTCCTCGGCCTCGACCAGCCTTGCGGTGAAGATGATGTCCTTGACGCGGGCCGGGCCGAGCAGGCTGGCGAGCCGGGCGTAGTTCGCCATCGACAGGCAGTTGCCGAGCGTGCGCGCCACCGGGAAGCCGAAGCGGGCCGACTGCGTAGCGATCCTGAGGTCGCAGGCGCAGGCGATCGCCGCGCCGCCACCGGTGACCGCGCCGGCGATCGCTGCGATCGTCGGCACCGGGCAGCTCTCGATCGTGGTGATCACCCGCTCGATCCGGTTCTCATAGGCGAGGGCGTCCTCGGCCGTCTTGAACTCGCGGAACTGCGAGATGTCGGTGCCGGCGGCAAAGGCCTTTTCGCCGGCGCCCGTCACCACGAAAACCTTCGGCGCGCCGTGCTTCTCGGGATTGCCGAGGATCTCGGCCAGCCCTTCATACATGGCGAAGGTCAGGGCATTGCGCGCCTGCGGCCGGTTGAGCGTGACCGTGCCGACGCCATCGGCGACGTCGTAGAGGATTTCGTCGTTCATCGGATGCCTTTCAGATCGCGCCTTCGGCCTTGAGGCTGGCAACGGCCGCCTCGTCGAAGCCGAGCTCGGTGAGGATTTCGAGGTTGTGGTCGCCGGCGTCCGGCGTCGGCGTCGCGATGCTGGACGGCGTACGCGACAGGCTGACCGGCTCGCCGACGACGCGGATCTCGCCGAGCTTGGGATGCCGGACCGGCTGCGCGATGCCAAGGTGCTGCACCTGCGGATCATCGAACACGGCATCGACCGCATAGATCGGCCCAGCCGGCACGGAGGCCTTCTCGCAGGCGTCGAGCCAATAGGCGCTGTCCTGCGTCGACATGATCTCCTCGAGCAGCGCGCGCAGTTCCGGCCGCGCCGCGAAGCGCTTCTCCATATTGTCATAGCGCGGATCGGTCGCGAGCTCGGGCCGGCCGAGCGCGCCGCAGAAGGAGCGCCAGTGCCCCTCGGCGCCGACGCCGAGATTGATATGGCCGTCGCGCGTCGCATAGACGCCCATCGGCGTCGCATAGGGGTGGTCGTTGCCAGCCTGCGGCGGCACCTTGCCCTCGACCAGATAGCGCGCGACCTGAAAGTCCATCATGCCGATCTGCGCTTCGAGCAGCGAGGTCTGCACCCATTGTCCCTTGCCGGAGACGGCGCGCTCCTGCAGCGCCACCAATGCGCCGATCGCGCCATAGAGCCCGGCGGCAGAATCGGCGACGGCGATGCCGGCGCGCACCGGCCCCTGGCCGGGCAGGCCGGTGACCGACATCATCCCGCCCATGCCCTGCGCGATCTGGTCGAAGCCCGCGCGCAGCCGATAGGGGCCGCTCTGGCCGAAGCCCGAGATCGAGACCAGGATCAGGCGCGGATTGAGTGCATGCAGCGTCTCGAAATCGAGGCCGAGCCGCTCCTTCACATCCGGCCGGAAGTTCTCGACCAGGAGATCGGCATCGGCGATCAGCTTGCGCAGGATCGCCTTGGCCGGTTCCTTCTTCAGGTTGAGCGTCAGCGAGCGCTTGTTCCGGTGCAGGTTCTGCATGTCGTAGCCATGCCGCGGCCCGCTCATGTTCTCGTTCGGATCGATACCCGGCGGGCTTTCGATCTTGATCACGTCCGCGCCGAAATCGGCGAAGATGCGGGCGCAGGTCGGCCCGGCGCGTACGCGCGTCAGATCGAGCACGCGCAGGGCTTCGAGGGCGGTCGACGGCTTCGGGCGAGGCATGATGATCCGGATGCGTCACAAGGGCCGCGACTATCCCGTCATCGTCCCGGGGCGTCAATCTTTAGCTTCATCTTGCATGCAAGATCGGCAGACGAGCCATGCGCCAGCCGGACGACGGGAGGTGGCGAGCAGCGGAAAATCGGCGTTGACCTCCGGCGGAAAGCCCTGCGAGCTTGGCGGGACAGCGTCGGCAACGGACGCGGAAGCCCGGAGGATAACGATGACGGTGGTCGCACTGTTCGGCGCAGGCGGCAAGATGGGCATGCGCCTCGGCCGCAATCTCGCCCGCTCGCGCTTCGAGACCCGCCATGTCGAGATCAGCCCGGCGGGCCAGGATCGCATCCGCGAAGCTTTCGGTGCGGAGTGCGTCGATCCGGACGCGGCAATCGAGAGAGCCGACGTCGTGATTCTCGCGGTGCCGGATACCGCCGTCGGGGTTGTCGCGGCCGGCCTCGTACCGAAGCTCGCGGCCGGGACGATCGTCGTCATCCTCGACGCCGCGGCACCGCATGCCGGCCATCTCCCCGAGCGAGCCGACATCACCTATTTCGTCACCCATCCCTGCCACCCGCCGATCTTCAACGACGAGACCGAGGCGGCGGCGCGGGCCGACCATTTCGGCGGCATCGCGGCCAAGCAGCACATCGTCAACGCGCTGATGCAGGGGCCTGAGGCGCACTACGCCCTCGGCGAGGAGGTCGCGCGGGCGATCTGGGCGCCGGTGATGCGCTCGCACCGCGTCACCGTCGAGCAGATGGCGATCCTGGAGCCCGGCCTCTCGGAAACCGTCTGCGCCACCTTGCTCGATGCGATGCGCGAGGCGATGGAGGAGGCGATCGCCCGCGGCGTGCCGCGCGAGGCGGCGCGCGACTTCCTGCTCGGCCATATGAACATCCTGGCGGCGGTCACCTTCGGCGAGGTCCAGGGTGTGTTCTCGGACGCCTGCAACAAGGCGATCGTCTTCGGCAAGGAAACGATCCTCCGGCCGGACTGGAAACGCCTGTTCGAGCCGCAGGAGATCGCGGACAGCGTCCGGCGCATCACCTAGAGGTTGTGCGGTGAGGCTTCGGCAGCATTCGCAGGCATGTTATGGCTGCTTCGCCGGCTCGGCTGGCATGCCTGCGGAGACAAAAAATGAGCGCGATCAGCGAGAAGCCGGACACGACTGTCGATGATGCTGCCCAACTGCGCGCGCTCGTCGGCGAAGTGCACCCGCTGGCCGAGAAGAAGGTGCTCGACCGGCTCGACCGGTTTTGCCGCGATTTCATCGCGCTATCGCCCTTCCTCGTGCTGGCCAGCGCCGACAGCGAGGGCAGGGCGGATGCCAGTCCGCGCGGTGACGGACCGGGCTTCGTCCAGGTGCTCGACGAACGGACGTTGCTGATCCCCGACCGGCGTGGCAACAACCGGGTCGATTCCCTCGGCAATGTGCTGAGTGCGCCCGGTGTCGGCCTGGTCTTCTTCGTGCCGGGCATCAATGAGACCCTGCGCGTCAACGGCAGGGCGCGGATGACCACCGACGCCGCTCTGCTCCAACCCCTGGCGATGCAGGACAAGGCGCCGAAGCTCGGCCTGATCGTCGAGGTCGACGAAGCCTACTTCCATTGCGGCAAGGCGCTGATCCGCTCGAAGCTCTGGGCGCAAGGATCGCAGGTCGAGCGCGCGAGCTTCCCGACGCTCGGCCGCATCGTCGCCGAGCAGACCAGGGCGATCGATGCCGTCCAGGCCGACGCCACCATGGAAGAAGGCTACCGCACGCGGCTCTATTGAGCGCTGCGCAACCGCGGAGGGCCGACCTTGTCGAAGGCTGACCAGTCCCTGCCCGAGATGCGCTTCAGCTTCCGGCTCGACTTCACGCCGGGCGGGCGCCTCGGCCCCGGCAAGGTGCAGCTGCTGGAGGCGATCGGCGAGACCGGCTCGATCTCCGCCGCCGGCCGCTCGATGAAGATGTCCTATCGCCGTGCCTGGCTGCTGGTCGACGATCTCAACCGCATCTTCCGCTCACCACTGGTCGAGGCCCAGCCTGGCGGAGCGAAGGGCGGCGGCGCGCATCTGACGCCGCTCGGCCGCGAGATCGTCGCGAACTATCGCGCCATCGAGGCGAAGGCGTTGGAGGCAGGGGCGGCGGAGATCTCTGCGCTGCGTGCGGCAGTCTCGCCGAAGGCTCCGGTGCGCGCGCCCGGCGAGAAGTCCTGAACCCTCACGGCGTGCCGATCGAGACGCTCTTGATCACCGCATAGACCGGGCTGCCGGGCACCAGCCGCAATTGCTCGGCCGACTTCACGGTGAGGCGGGCGAGAAGGCCGACGCCATCGCAGTCGAGCCTGACTTCCAGCGCGCCACCATCGCCGTGAGGCGCCCCGATCGCCGAGACCCGTCCGGGCAGGACGTTGAGCGCGCTGATCCCGTCGAGCGGCTTCAGGCTCAGCATCACGTCGCTGGCGAGGATGCGCACACGCAGCGCCGTCCCTTCCGGCACCTTGCGCCGAGCGATCTGTAAAGGCCCCGCCGCGGTCTCCAGGACCGTCAGGCCGTGCTCCGGCTCATGGCGCAGCACGCGCGCCTCGAGGATCGCGCCGGCCTCCGCCGAGGTGGACAGGATCGGAACGTCGGGGCGCGACATCAATTCGGCCGTCGGCCCGCTCATCGAGACCTTGCCCTGCTCGAGGATGACGAGATGGGTGGCGAGCCGGGCCACCTCGGCGATGGAATGCGAGACATAGACGATCGGGATCCCGAAGCCGTCGCGCAGGCGCTCGATGTAAGGCAGGATCTCGGCCTTGCGTTGCTCGTCCAGCGAGGCGAGCGGCTCGTCCATCAGCAGCAGCCGAGGCTTGGCCAGCAGCGCCCGGCCGATCGCGACGCGCTGCTTCTCGCCGCCGGAGAGCCCGCCCGGCTGCCGTTCAAGCAGATGGCCGATGCCGAGCAGGTCGAGCACGTCGTCGAGCGTGCTGCCGCCATCCTCGGCCTTGGGCGCGAACCAGCGGCCATAGAGCAGGTTCTGCCTGACGGAGAGATGCGGGAATAGCCGCGCTTCCTGGAATACGTAGCCGATGCGGCGCTTGTGCTTCGGCACAAAAATGCCAGCGGCGCTGTCGACCATCACCCGCCCGTCGATGACCACGCGGCCCGCTTGCGGCCGGATCAGGCCCGAGATCACGTTGACCAGCGAAGTCTTGCCCGAGCCGGAGCGGCCGAACATCGCCGTCAGGCGCCCGTCCGAGGTGAAGTCCGCATCGAGCGCGAAGGCGTCCAGCCGGTGCGCCACGGAAACTTCGATAATGGCGCTCATTCGACGGCGATCCGCCGGCCGACCAATCGCGCCAGGAACTCCGAAGCGAACAGCGCCGCGACCGAGATCGCAATCGAGATCAGGGTCAGCCGCATCGCCCCGGCATCGCCATTGGGCACCTGCGTGAACGTGTAGATCGCCGAGGGCAGGGTCTGCGTCTCGCCGGGGATGTTGGAGACGAAAGTGATGGTCGCTCCGAACTCGCCCACGGCCTTGGCAAAGCACAGGATCATCCCGGCGAGGATGCCGGGCAGCGCGAGCGGCAGCGTCACCGTCAGGAACACCCAGAACGGACCGGCGCCGAGCGTTCCGGCCGCATCCTCGAGCTTGCGGTCGATCGCCTCGATCGAAAGCCGGATCGCCCGGACCATCAGCGGAAAGCCCATCACCGCGCAGGCCAGCGCCGCCCCCGTCCAGCGGAAGGACAGGACGATGCCGAACCAGTCATAGAGGAACTGGCCGATCGGCCCACGCCGGCCAAAGCCGATCAGCAGGAGATAGCCGGTGACGACCGGCGGCAGGATCAGCGGCAGGTGGATGACGGCGTCGAGCAGCGACTTGCCCCAGAAGCGGCCGCGCGCCAGCAGCCAGGCGATCGCGAGCCCCAAGGGTAGGCTCGCCAGCATGGCGGTGGTGGCGACGATCAGGCTGAGGCGGACGGCCGTCCACTCCTCCGGGGACAGCCAGTCGCTCACGATGAGGAAGCGGGCTTGTTCAGGACCGTGAAGCCCTGCTTCTCGAAGCTGGCCTTGGCGCCGTTGCCGCGCAGCCAGGTCAGAAAGGCCTGTGCGTCGGGATTGGCCGATTCCTTGGTGATGGCGACGGGATAGACGATCGGTGGGTGCGTATCCTCCGGGAAGGTCGCGATCACCTTGACCTTCGGGTCGGCGGCCGCGTCGGTGGTGTAGACGATGCCGAGCGGCGCCTCCCCGCGCGAGACCAGGAGCAGCGCGGCGCGGACATTGTCGGCTTGCGCCACCTTGTCCTTGACCTTGTCCCAACTGCCCAGCTTCTCTAGCGCCGCCTTGCCGTATTTGCCGGCCGGCACCGAATCGACATTGCCCATGGCAAGCCGGCCCTGGCCGAGCGCGGCGGAGAGGTCGACGCCCGGTGCCACGGTCGCCGTGGTCTTGGCGTCGGACGGCGCGATCAGCGCGATTCGGTTGGCGAGCAGGCTGACCCTGCTCTCCTTGACGATCAGGTTCTTCTGCTGGGCGTAGTCCATCCAGTTGAGATCGGCCGAGAGGAAGAGATCGGCCGGTGCGCCGTGCTCAAGCTGCTTCGCCAGCGCATTGCTTGCCGCATAGGAGATCTTCGGCGCGGGCTTGCCGCTATCCTTGACCCAGTTGGCCGTGGCCTCGTCGAGCGCGTTCTTCAGGCTCGCGGCGGCGAAGACCACCAGTTGCTTGCTCTGGGCGAAGGCCGGGCCGGTGAAGCAGGCGACGCCGATCAGCAACGCGCCCGTGAAGCCCAGGAAGCTGAAGCCCACGTTTCGGCGGTTCGATGACATGAGGGGCCTCGCTGCGGCAGCCGTCGCTATGTGCGGCTGAATATAACGGCGAGTGCCCAAAGGTCGAGTCCGTCTGGTGCGGACTTGGCGAGGACGTCAGATCGGGGAGACCAGACTGAAGATTTCAGCCCGCAACCCGCTCAATGGCACCGTCGTCGAGATCGTGAAGGGCGCGACCACCGCCCATGTGAAGCTCGATCTCGGCGGCGCGATCGTCATCTCGGCGATCAGCAATGCCGCGGTCGACGAGCTCAAGCTCGCAGTCGGGCGACAGGCCTATGCCGTGGTGAAGACTTCCGACGTGATGATCGCGATCGATTGATCGTTGCGTGGCCGATGCCGGCCGGGCTAGCCTTCCCGCAAAAGAAAAAGGCCCACGCCGGAGCGCAGGCCCAAGTCTAGGGAGGAAACGCCCAAGGAGGGCGCCGCAACATCGCTGCTGCGGTGCACAAGAGATAGGGCGCTTCGGGCCGGCCTGCAAGAGGGAAGGGACAGCAGGGCTGACCTTAATTTGTGCAAGATGCGATTTTTCGCGCCGTTCGGGCGAAGTGGCGGATAAGGGACAGATGCCTGGGACGAAACGACGCGGGGCGAACGTTTGCCGAAATGGATTTTCGGCGCTGCTGATCACTTTGGCAGTGAGCGCGGGCGGGACTGCCGGTGCTCAGGTTCCGCCATCGTTGGCAGAGGTGTCAGCCTATGACGGGCTGCACCTGTCGGCTTATCGTGGCGATCTTGCAGCCCTTCGGCAGGCGATCGCGACCGGCCGCGGCCTCGAAACCCGCGACGGCGAGGGCCGCACCGCACTGCTGGCCGCCGCCCATGCCCGCCAGCGCGAGGCGATGCAGGAGCTCGCCAAGGCGGGAGCCGATCCGCGCGCGCTCGACAACCGCGCCTATGACGCGATCACCATCGCGGCGGTCGCTGACGATATCGAGACCATGCGCACTGCGCTCGCCATCGGTGGCGACCCGCGCGCCATCACCAGCCCCTATCTCGGCACGGCTCTGATCGCAGCTGCCCATCTCGGCCATGACGGCGTGGTGCGCGAATTGATCGCGGCCGGCGCGCCGCTCGACCATGTCAACAATCTCGGTTGGACCGCCCTGATCGAGGCGGTGATCCTCGGCAATGGCGGGCCGCGCCATGTCGAGACGGTGAGGGCACTGGTCGGGGCAGGTGCACGGCGCGACCTCGCCGATCGCGATGGTGTAACCCCGCTCGATCATGCCCGCCGCCGCGGCTACGCGGCGATGGTCGCGCTGCTGCAGTAGTCAGGCGGGGAAATCCGGCGCCGGCAGGCTCGCGACCAGCGCGCTAAGCCCGTCACTGTAGCGTTGGCGTAAATCGGCCCAGTAGGGATGGTGGCTGTCGTATTTGGCGAGATGCTTGGTCGAGAAGCTGTCGGCCTCGTAGCGCAAGAGGTCGATAGGCGGTGCGACCGAGAGGTTCGACCGCACCGTCGCATCGAAGGACAGCAGAGCGAGCTTGGCCGCCTCGTCGAGGCCGCTGGCCTCCTGCAGCGCCCGGTCGAGGATCGGTTTGCCGTATTTTGTCTCGCCGAGCTGCAGGAACTGCGTGCGCCCGGAGGCCTCGACGAAGTTGCCTGCCGAATAGACCTGGAAGAGGCGATGCGGCTCGCCGGCGATCTGGCCGGCGACGATGAAGGAACCGTTCGGATCGCCATAGGGTTCGACGAAGCTGCGGTTGAGCCGAAGCACCTCGCGCAGCACGCCGCCGACGATCTGCGCCACGTCGAACATGGTCCGCGCCGCCAGGATGTCGCGGTTCTCGCCGCCCGCGGCGCTATCCTGCTTATGGCGGGTGTATTGCCTGATCATCGTGATCACGGCCTGCGTCGTCGCCAGGTTTCCGGCCGAGAGGATCGCGATCACGCGCTCGCCCGGCACCTCGAACAGAGCGAGCTTCTTCACCACCGCGATCTGGTCGACGCCGGCGCTGGAGCGCGAATCGGAGGCGAGGATCAAGCCCGACGGCAGCAGGATCCCGAGGCAATAGGTCATGCGTGGCTCCCCGGCACGGGCGGCAGCATGCGCAGGGGCAGGGACTTTGCCAAGCTCTCTCGGCCGCGATTGCGGCACGGTCGGACGAATGCCAAGGTCACCTTGACCAGGCCGTGGCGGAGTTCGGACATGCGCAACCTGTCGGACATCGTCGCGAGCGTTCATGCCGACATGGCCGAGCATATCGGCGCCGGCAAGGTCGCCGACTACATCCCGGCATTATCGCGGGTCGATCCCCGCCGTTTCGGGCTCGCCGTCGTCACCTGCTCCGGCGAGCATGCGCAGGCAGGCGACGCCAATGTCCCGTTCTCGATCCAGAGCATCTCCAAGGTCTTCACCCTGACGCTCGCGCTGGAGCGGGTCGGTGCCCGGCTCTGGCACCGGGTCGGGCGCGAGCCGTCGGGATCGCCATTCAATTCCATCGTCCAGCTCGAGCAGGAGCGCGGCGTGCCGCGCAACCCGTTCATCAATGCCGGAGCGCTGGTCGTCACCGATGCGCTGCTGACCGGCCGGACCCCGAGGAAGACGGCGGCCGAGATCCTCGCCTTCCTGCGCAAATGCTCGGGCGATCGCGCGGTCGCGATCGACCAGGAAGTGGCGGGCTCGGAAGCACAGACCGGATTCCGCAATGCCAGCCTCGCCAATTTCATCCGCGCCTTCGGCAATCTAAAGAATCCGGTCGCCGAGGTGCTCGACGTCTATTTCCATCAATGCGCGCTGAGCCTGAGCTGCGTCCAGCTCGCCCGCGCCGGTCTCTTCCTCGCCGGTGACGGCGTCGATCCCTTGACCGGCGCCGTCGTTTGCCGCCCGGCGCGGGCGCGCCGCGTCAAGGCGCTGATGATGACCTGCGGCCATTACGACGCGTCCGGCGAATTCGCCTTCAAGGTCGGCCTGCCCGGCAAGAGCGGCGTCGGCGGCGGCATCCTCGCCATCGTGCCGAAGCAGGCGGCGATCGCGGTCTGGTCGCCCGGCCTCAACGCCGCCGGCACCTCGCATGTCGGTGCGCTCGCGCTCGAACGCCTGGTCGAGCGCACCGGCTGGTCGGTTTTCTGAAGCTTCAGCCCTTCGCCGGCCCGGTCGCGATGGGACGGTCGCTCGCGCCCCATTCCGACCATGAGCCGTCATAGACGGCACGGGTCGGCTTGCCGATCGATTCCAGCGCCGTCGACAGGATCACGGCGGAGACGCCCGAGCCGCAGGTCGTCATCACCGGCCGGTCAAGATCGACGCCGGCATCCTTGAAGGCGGCGAGGATGGCTTCGGGCGATTTGAGCTTGCCTTCCGCCACCAGCGCCGAGGAGGGCAGATTGAGAGAGCCGGGAATGTGGCCGGAGCGCAGGCCGGCGCGCGGCTCCGGCGCTTCGCCTCGGAAGCGGTCGGCGGCGCGCGCATCGACGACCTGGGCCGAATTGCTCGCGATGGCGCGCTCGATGTCATGGGCGTCGGCGACGGCGGAATGGTCGAGCCTGGCGGTGAAGCTGCGCGGCGTCCGCGGTCGTGGCGGACCGTCCTCGACCGGCCGGCCCTCGGCCAGCCATTGCGGCAGGCCGCCATCGAGGATGACGACGTCCTTGGCGCCGAAGGTACGGAACGTCCAGCGCACGCGCGGCGCCGAGAACAGGCCGAGCCCATCATAGACGACGATACGCATGCCGTCGCCGATGCCCATGGCGCCGACCGCGGCGGCGAAGGCGTCCGGCCGCGGCAGCATGTGCGGCAGGCTCGAGCTCTTGTCCTTGACCGCGTCGATGTCGAAGCGCACTGCGCCAGGAATGCGCTGCTGCGCATATTCAGCGTCCGCGTCGCGGTTCTGAGCCGGCAGGTAGTACGAGCCGTCGAGCACGACGATGTCGGGGGCGTCGAGCCGCTCGGCCAGCCATTGCGTGGAGACGAAGATATCGTTGCGGGCCATGCGCGGGTCCTCGAAAGAGTCTGTTTTCATAACGTTATGGCGGAAAGCTCAAGCCAGTGTCCCGATTCTGAAATTCGCCACTGCCAGATATCAAGCGCGGAGCGAATTTCAGAATCATAGGGGACACGGGCAACTCATAGGTTTTCTAGTGTCGTTTTTTGATTTCGAAGTTCGCGCTTCACTTGATATCGAACGAAAGCGAACTTCGAAATCACGACACTAGCGCGATGCGCACGCGCCGGTTCTGCTTGCCCTTCTTCTCGACGTCGGTGACCACGACCGCGCCGATCTCGGCGGTGTTGCGCACATGCGTGCCGCCGCAGGGCTGCAGGTCGATGCCATCGATCGAGACCAGCCGGACTCGCCCCGAGCCGCGTGGCGGCTTGACCGACATGGTCTTGACCAGGCCGGGATTGGCATCGAGCTCCTCGTCGGTGATCCAGCGCTCGCTGATCGCGGCGTTCTTGGCCACCAATGCGCCGAGCTTCTCGGTCAACTCCGCCTTGTCGAGACCGCCCTCGGGAATGTCGAAATCGAGCCGGCCGTCGCCGCTATCGCCGATCGCGCCACCGGTGACCGGATAGGGCAGGACAACGCTGAGCAGATGCAGCGCGGTGTGGATTCGCATGCGTTTCAGCCGGCGTTCCCAGTCGAGCTTCGCCGTCACGGTATCGCCGACAGCGGGCGTGCCTTGGCCTTCGAGCGGGACATGCAGGATGCGGCTCTTGTCCTCGGGATTGTAGATCGCCGTGCCGATCGTGATCTCGGTGCCGTCGCTGCGGACGAGGATGCCGGCATCGCCCGGCTGGCCGCCACCGGTGGCGTAGAATACGGTCCTGTCGAGCTCGATGCCGCCGCGCTCGTTGATCGCGACGACGGTCGCGGGGGTCTCGGTGAGATAGGCGTCGTCTCGGAACAGCAATTCGGTCGGCATCGCGATCTCCTTCATCGCCCGAGGTTATCGCAGGCGCGGCCGGTGCGGAAAAGATGGTGGGTAGCCAGGCGGAGATGCCGCTGGCAGGGCTTCCGCTGCGGCCTCCGCATCACTAGGGTCCGGCCAGGACTGCCGCGGCATGGAGGCCCGAACGCAACATGACCCCGCCGCGCATGCAGCCCAAGGACGGCATCGCCTGGGTGACCGGGGCGAGTTCGGGGATCGGCGCGGCCGTGGCGCTGGAGCTGGCGCGCCGCGGCTGGACGGTCGCGGCGACTGCGCGCCGGCTCGACAAGCTCGAGGCGCTGGCGCTCGGAGCAGACGGGTTGCCGGGGCGGATCGTCGCCCATGTCGGTGATGTCGTCGATCCCGCCGCGATGGCGGCGGTGGTCGAAGGCATCGAGAGCGTGCATGGGCCGATCGCGCTCGCCTTCCTCAATGCCGGCATCGCACCGCGCAATGGGCCGGGCCTGATCGACGTCGCGGCTTTCGAGCAGGTTTTCGCGGTCAATCTCATCGGTGTCGTGCGTGGTGCCGCCGCAGTCGCCGAACGCATGGCCTCGCGCGGCAAGGGCCAGATCGCGGTCAATGCCTCGCTGGCGGGCTACCGCGGCCTGCCGGGCGCAGCGGCTTATGGCGCTTCCAAGGCCGCCGCGATCCATCTTTGCGAAGCATTGAGGTTCGATTGCGAGCGGCAAGGCATCCGCCTGCAGCTGATCAACCCCGGTTTCGTCGACACGGCGATGACCAAGCGCAACAGCTTTCCGATGCCGTTCATGCTGACGCTCGACGAAGCGGCGACGCGGGTCGTCGACGGCTTCGCCCGCGGCGGCTTCGAAGTCGCCTTTCCCCGCCGACTTGCCTGGCTGATGAAGGCGCTGCGGCTGCTGCCCTATCCGGTCTATTTCTGGATGGTGCGCAGACTGGCCGGAGAGCATCGCGGCGGCCGGCGTGACGGCGCGGTGTAACCGCAGAAGATTCCTGACCCAATGGCTTGCGCCAGGAAGCTCATAATCGAAGTGAGGACGAGCCGAACCGTGATTCCAGCCAATCGACGCCGAAGGCGGTGATTGCCGCAGCCTCGACCAGCACGGAATGAGCGGCGCCGATCAGGCCTTGCCGGCCCTCGCCGGCGGCAAGGAATTCCGTGACGATCCCCGCAAAATAGTCATCGTCCAGCCCCGCCACGATCGGGTCGCTGGTGTCGAACTCCTCGATCATGCGCCACTGCGCACCGGTCGGCGTAGCCAGCGGGACCTCTAGCCGCCGGATGCGCTTGCCGGGTATGTCGGCCAGATGTTCGGCATGGTGCAGGAGGGTCAGCGTATCGAGCGGCGCCCCGAGCATCAGCACCTTGCCGCCCCCCTCGACCAGCTTCGCCAATGGCGAGCCCGCGCCATAGCCGTAGTCGAGCGGGTGGTCGGCGGTGAACCACTCCGCCTTCGCGCCGAGCGCCACGAGCGAGGCGCCGGGATTGCCGCTGCGCAGCGCGCCCGGCGTGGTCCGCAGGAACTCCGGCAGCACGCCATTGTCGCGGATCGCGCGCGAACGCTGCGGGTCGAAGGGCGGGATATGCTCGCGCCATTCCGGCGGAACGCGGCCTTCGTCGTCCACGAGGTCCTCGTAACGCGCTTCCCAATCAGCATAGGCGAGGACAGTCCCCGCGGGGCCGACTGCGTCGCACAGCGCGGCAATGATCGTGTCGGGGCCGTCGAGCAGGCGGCCGACCTTGCTCACGGCGGCGTGGACCATGACCGCGTCGCCGGGTGCGAGGCCGAGCCGGGACAGGTCGGCCGCGAGCGAGGCTCGCGTGACGAAGGAGGCGGGAGGCGATGCCATGGCGGTCAGCTATTCCGAACGAAGGGCAGCGAAGGCGTCGAGGGCGCGCTGGCGGCCGAAGTCGAGGGCGATGATCGGTGTCGGATAGTCGCTGCCGAGGAGGATCCCGGCCTTTTTCAGTTCGCCCGCAGGTGCATCCCATGGACGGTGGATGAACTTGTCGTCCAGCTCTGCCAGCTCGGGAACGAAGCGCCTGACATAAGCGCCCTTCGGATCGAATTTCTCGCCCTGTGTCACCGGGTTGAAGACGCGGAAATAAGGAGCCGCATCGGCGCCGGAGCCGGCGACCCATTGCCAACTCGCCGGGTTGTTGGCCGGATCGGCATCGACCAGCGTGTCCCAGAACCAGGTTTCGCCGGCACGCCAGTCGGTCAGCAGATGCTTGATCAGGAATGAGGCCGTGATCATTCGGACGCGGTTGTGCATCCAGCCGGTCTGCCAGAGCTCGCGCAGGCCAGCATCGACGATCGGATAGCCGGTCAGGCCCTTCTGCCATGCCGCCAGGCCGGCTTCGTCGGTCTCCCAGGACATCGCGTCGAAACGGCGATCATAGTTGACGCTGGCGAGCTCGGGATTGTGGAAGAGCAGATGGTAGGAGAATTCGCGCCAGCCGATCTCGCTGAAGAATTTTTCGACATCGCTGGCCGAGCCCGGCGTTCTGCCTGCCTCCTCTGCAGCCCGGGTTGCATGCCAGATCTGGCGCGGGCTGATCTCGCCGAAGCGTAGGTGCGGCGACAGCCGCGAGGTCGACAGCCGATCCGGCAGGTCGCGGGCCTCGCGATAGCCGGCGATCGTTTCGTCGAGGAAAGTATCGAGCCGATCCCGCGCCCCATCCTCGCCCGGTGTCCAGGCTTCACGCAGCCCACCGGCCCAGTCGGGCTTCGTCGGCTCCAGAGCGAGACCTGCGACCGTGAGAGTCTGTTCACGCAGGGCCGCTGGCAGCCTCGTTTTGCTCAGCCTGGCTGGGGCAGGGAGCGGAGCCGACGGCTCGCCGCTTTCGCGCACGGCGCGCCAATAGGGCGTGAACACCTTGAATGGTCCATCCGCCTTGGTCTTAACCTGCCAGGGTTCGTTGAGCAGGTTGGCGTTGAAGCTCTCGACCGCGACGCCGGCCTCGGTCAACTCGGCCTTGAGCGCCTTGTCGAGGGCGATAGCGGCGCTGTCATAGCGCCGGTTCCAGGCGACATAGCCGCTGCCGGTGCGCTCGACGACATCGGGCAGCAGCTCTGCCGGATCGCCGCGCAGGATCAGCAGTTCGCCGCCTTTCGCCGCGATGGCGTCCGACAGTGCCCGCAATGAGCGCGACAGCCACCAGCGCGCCGCTCCCCCGAGTGGCCGGCGCTCCGTCGATGTGTCGAGGATGTAGACGCAGGTGAGAGGGCCGTGCTCGCTCGCCGCTCTCAAAGCTGGATTGTCGGACAGGCGCAGATCGTCGCGGAACCAGAACAGGGCAGGACGTGCAGTCACTTAGGTCAGCCTTCTCTATGCGATGCTCTGATACGCCGACGGGGTTGGACTGGTTTCGTGGCGCAAAGGGATAGTGCGTCACGAGCCGCAGCGGTTTGTGATAGATTGGGCCGGCTGCGCCCGAAAGAAGGGGGGACGAATTCATGGCTACGCCGGAAGTCGAGGCGCTGAGCCGGCGGATCGCCGTCCTCGAGGCGCAACTCGCAGCTTTGCTGCAGGCCTTCAATGTCGGGCGCGGTGGCGCGGTCGCGATCACGGCCCCGGCCGGGCTCTCGATCTCCGTCGGCGGCACCTGCACCGTCAATGTCGGTGCCGAACTCGCGCTGACCGTCGGGAGCAATTTCCGCACGTCCGTGGGCTCGGCCTATGTCGTGAATGTCGGCAACGCCTTCCGAACGACTGCGGGCACGAGTATCGGCATCATCGCGGGCACTGCGCTGAGCATGAACGCCAATCGCGAGATCAGCCTGGCGACGCGCGCCTTCGAGGTTGCGGCTGCGGTCAGCATCGATCTCGACAGCAGCAAGGACTTCGAGATCGCCAGCGGCAAGGCGCTCGTGGTGAAAGCTGCCGACAGCATCCTGCTCGACACCGGTTCGGCCGAACTCAACCTGAAGAAGGATGGCTCCGTCGACCTCAAGGGCAAGGACGTCACGATCAAGGCGAGCGGCAAGATCAATGCGACGGCGAGCTCGGACGTCGTGATCAAGGGCTCGAAGATCAAGCAGAACTGAGCCGCTACTCAGTCGCCGCCACCCCCGCCGCAGCCCCCACCATCGCCTCCGCCGCTGTCGCCGCCGCTGCTGTCGAAACTGGCGTCACCGGAGGACCTGCTGCTGTCGCCGAAGCCGTCCGTGCCTCCGTCGATAGAAGAGCTCGAGAAATCTCCGCCGCATTGCGTGCCGCGGCCGCCATTGCGCCGCAGCGCCTCGCAGTCGGGCGCATAGGCGAAGCCGTTTGCGATCCTGAGCTTGGTGTCGAGCGCGAAGAGCAGCGGCAGGCGCGTCGGGCGGACCGGGTCGATGTTCTCGTCGCGGCAGCATTGCCACCAGACGCGGCGCAGGGCCGAATTGTCGCGCCGCGCGCCCTCGCGCAGCATGACGGCCGGCGTGTGATGCAGGAAGCGCCCGAAGGCCTGGTTGCAGAATCGGCCGTAGTCGCGGGTGTAGAGGATGAACTCGTGCCAGAGATCGTCCGCGACCTGCGAGGGCATCGCGACCTCGCGCCGCCCGGAATTGAGATAGGCCAGAAAGAATTGGCGCAGGCCCTCGGAGACCAGCGCCGACTCCTTGCGGGTGAAGCCGGGGTGCTGCTGGGCGAGCTTGTCGAGCAGCCCCCGTGGCCAGGGGTAGCGCCGGATGAACTCCGCCCGGCGCAGGCGCTTGTACGAAGCGAGCGCATTGCCCGCGACGAGCAGGAGAACGACCGCCACCACCATGCCGATGATGATGGTGGCGGCGTTCATCGTGTTCGCTCGTCAGTGCGCCTGTGGCGTCGCCTGCTTCGGCTCGGCCGGCTTCTTCTTGCCGCCGAGCGAGGCGAGCCAGCGCACCACGACGTAGAACACCGGAGTGAACAGCAGGCCGAACAGCGTGACGCCGATCATGCCGGAAAACACCGCGATACCCAGCACCTGCCGCATTTCCGCGCCGGCGCCGACAGACGTCGTGAGCGGCAGAACGCCGAGGATGAAGGCCAGCGAGGTCATCAGGATCGGCCGCAGCCGGGTCCGGGCTGCCGCGATCGCGGCATCGCGCCGGCTCATGCCTTCGTCCTCGGCCTGCTTGGCGAACTCAACGATCAGGATCGCATTCTTCGCCGCGAGGCCGACGAGCACGACAAGGCCGATATCGACGAGCACGTTGCGGTCGAAGTCCTTGTAGCCGACGCCGATCATCGCCGCGAGGATACACATCGGCACGATCAGGATGACCGCCAGCGGCAGGGTCCAGCTCTCGTACAGCGCCGCCAGCAAGAGGAAGACGCAGACGACGGCGAGGCCGAAGGCGATGATCGCGGTATTGCCGGCGAGCTTCTCCTGCAGCGCGATCTCCGTCCATTCGAAGCCGAAGCCGGCCGGCAGCACCTGGTTCGCGATCTTCTCCACTGCCGCGATGCCCTGGCCGGTCGAATACCCGCGCGCCATCGACATCTGCACTTCAGCCGCCGGATAGAGGTTGTAGCGCGGCACGCGATAGGCGCCGGTCGTGTCCGAGAAGGTCGCCACCGAGCCGATCGGCACCATCTCGCCATCGGCATTGCGCGTCTTCAGATCGGCGACGTCGCGGATGTCGAGACGCTGGGGGTTGTCGGCCTGGGCGGTGACCCGGAAGGTGCGGCCAAGGATGTTGAAGTCGTTCACATAGGCCGAGCCCATATAAATCGACAGCGTCTCGAACACGCGTGTCACCGGGACGCCGAGCATCTCCGCCTTGGTGCGGTCGATATCGGCATAGATCTGCGGCGTCTTGGTCGAGAACAGCGTGAACGGCTGCTGGATGCCGGGCGTCTGGCCGGCTGTCCCGGCCACGGCCCAGGTCGCGCCTTCCAGCGCTGCCAGTCCCTTGCCGCCACGATCCTGGACATAACCCTTGAGACCGCCGCCATTGCCGATGCCGGGAACCGCCGGGGGCTCGATGATCAGGGCGAAAGCCTCGCCGATCGAGAACAGCTGGGTGCGCAGGTCGTTGAGGATGCCCTGGGTGGTGAGCCCCTGCTTGGCCCGCTCCTTGAAGTCGGTCAGCGTGACGAAGGCGACACCGGCATTCGGGGCGAGCGTGAAGGTCGCGCCGTCGAGGCCGGCGAAGGCGACGGCATGGGCGACGCCCGGCCGTGACAGGAGGACATCGGTCGCCTTGCGGATGACGGCATCGGTTCGGGGCAGAGACGAGCCGGGCGGCAGCTGGAAGACCGCGATGAAGTAGCCGCGGTCGAGCTGTGGGACGAGGCCGGTCGGGATTGCCGCGAGGCGTTGGCCGGCGACCGCGATCAGGCCCGCATAGACCAGCAGCATGATCACGCCGAAGCGGATCAGGCGCGAGGTCGCCGAGCCGTAAGCGTGCGAGAGCCAGTCGAAGGCCTTGTTGAAGTACTTGAAGAACCAGCGCAGCGGCGCACTCAGCACAGCCAGGAAGCCCTTCGGCTCCTCATGGCTGTGCGGCTTCAGGAGGATTGCGGCCAGGGCCGGCGACAGGGTCAGGGAGACGAAGCAGGAGATCGCCGTCGAGGCCGCGATCGTGACCGCGAACTGCTGGTAGAACGTGCCTTGCAGACCGGTGATGAAGGCGGTCGGAATGAACACGGCGCAGAGCACGAGGGCGATCGCCAGCAGCGCGCCGCCGACCTCGTCCATCGTCTTGTGTGCTGCGTCGACCGCGCTCATTCCCTGCGCCAGATAGCGCTCGACGTTCTCGACCACGACGATCGCGTCGTCGACGACGATGCCGATCGCCAGCACGAGCGCCAGCAGCGAGATCGTGTTGAAGGAGATCCCGACCGCACTCATGATCAGGAAGGTGCCGACCAGCGACACCGGGATCGCGATGATCGGGATGATCGCGGCGCGCCAGGTCTGCAGGAATAGGATCACCACGATCACGACCAGCACGATCGCTTCGAGCAGGGTCGCGACGACGGCCGAGACGGATTCCCTGATGAACTCGGTCGGGTTGTAGACGATGGTGTACTCCACGCCGGCCGGGAAGGTCTTCGACAGCGTCTCCATCGTCTTGATGAGCGCTTCCGAGGCAGCCAGCGCGTTCGTGCCGGGGCGCTGGAAGACGCCGATCGCGACGGCCTCCTTGTTGTCGAGATAGGAGTTCGACAGGTAGTCCTGCGCGCCGAGCTCGACCCGGGCGATGTCGCGCACGCGGATCGTGCCGCCGTCGGCATCCGAGCGGACGACGATGTTGTAGAACTCGTCGATGCTGGTCAGGCGCCCGAGCGTGTTGACCGAGAGCTGGAAGGCCCCGTCCGACTTCGCCGGCGGCTGGTTGATCGCACCCGCCGCGACCTGGATGTTGGCGGCGCGGATCGCGGCGACGACATCGCCTGCGGTCAGGTTGCGTGCCGCGACCTTGGCGGGGTCGAGCCAGACGCGCATCGCATAGTCGCGCGCACCGAAGACCTGGACGTCGCCGACGCCCTCGACGCGGGTCAGCACGTCCTTGACGTTCAGCGTGGTGTAGTTCGAGACGTATTGCTGGTCGCGCGAGCCGTCCGGGGACAGCATGTGGATGACCATCAGGAAGTCCGGCGAGGCCTTGCGGACCTGCAGGCCGAGCGTGCGGACTTCCTGCGGCAGGCGCGGCTCGGCCGCGGAAACGCGGTTCTGCACCAGCACCTGAGCCTGGTCGACGTCGGTGCCGGCCTTGAAGACGACGTTGATCGTCACGCGCCCGTCGCCGGTCGACTGCGACGAGATGTAGAGCATGTCGTCGACGCCGTTGACTTCCTGCTCGATCGGCGCGGCCACCGTCGAGGCGACGACCTCGGCCGAGGCGCCCGGATAGTTCGCGGTGATCGTGACGGTCGGCGGCGCGATCTCAGGATATTCTGCGATCGGCAGGGTGCGCAGCGTGATGGCGCCGGCGATCGTCAGCAGCACCGAGAGCACGGTCGCGAAGATCGGCCTGTCGATGAAGAAATGGGCGAAGCGGAACATGCGATGGTCCTGGCCTTAAGCAATTCCAGGAAAAGTGGAGACCAGTTTTCCGTTCAAAATTGCGGCGAATACGAAGGCTTGGGCAGGGTGGGCGGACAATGCCGTCCGCTCTTGGTACGGCCTGTTGCGGCCGTCAGTTGGCGGCGGCCGCCTTGATCTCGGTCGGCTGCGGCGTCACGGCGACACCCGGGCGCACCATCGGATTGGCGATGCCGTTCACGATCACCTTGTCGCTCGCAGCGAGGCCCTTGGTGATGACGCGCAGCCCGTCGCTGATCGCGCCGAGTTGTACCGGCTTCGGCACCACCTTGTTGTCGGCGCCGACCGTGAACACGATCTTGTTGGCCTGGTCGGAGACGATGACCGCATCCGGCACCAGCAACGCGTCGCCTTCGCCGGCGAAGAGGCGCAGCCGCCCGAAGGTCCCAGGCGTCAGCTGCCCGTCGGGATTCGGGAAGACGGCGCGGGTCCGGATCGTCGCCGAGCGGGCGTTCAATGCGTTGTCGACGAAGTCGATCT
This sequence comes from Allobosea sp. FBZP-16, assembly GCF_002831785.1. Taxonomy (NCBI): domain Bacteria; kingdom Pseudomonadati; phylum Pseudomonadota; class Alphaproteobacteria; order Hyphomicrobiales; family Alloboseaceae; genus Allobosea; species Allobosea sp. FBZP-16. Next base: position 197,174 of record NZ_LNCQ01000006.1, read on the forward strand.
TGCCTTCGCGGTCCCATTTGGTTTCGCTCGAAAGCCGCACGCGTACCGGCGTGCCGGGCTTGCGCAGATCCTGCGACTTTGCATAGCGCAGATAGTCGGCCTCCGAGGCGTCGAAGACGAACTTGATCGGATCGACGGCGACGATCGTGGTCAGCAGTGTCGCGCCCGACTGGCCGCCGGCGATCAGGTTGCCCTGGTCGACGCGCTTGTTCGAGACGCGGCCGGCGAGCGGCGCGCGGACCTGCGTCCACTCGAGGTTGAGTTCGGCCGTCTTCAGATTGGCCTCGGCCGCCTGCTGGCTGGCGATCGCGCCGTTGAGGTTGGCACGGCGCTGGTCGATGTCGCGGGCGGTGATGGTGCGGTTCTGCGTCAGCGCCTCGGCGCGCTCGACCTCGTTCTGGTTGAGGTCGACCTGTGCCTTGGCGCGCGCCACCTCGGCTCTGGCCGCATCGACGGCGAGCTTGTAGGGCCGCTGGTCGATGGTGAAGAGCAGGTCGCCGGCCTTGACCAGGTCGCCGTCGCGGAAATGCACCGAATCGAGGAAGCCGGAGACGCGGGCGCGGACCTCGACCTGTTCGCTCGCTTCGAAGCGCCCGGTGAACTCGTCCCAGTTGGTGACGCGCTTGGCGAGCGGGGTCGCGACCGTGACCGGCGGAGCCGGCGGTGCGCCTTGGGCGAGGGCCTCGGCTGAGAGGGCCGGGAGCAGGGCCGCCAGGGCAACAATGGCCCGGCTGGAGCGGCGGATCATGTGAAACTCCGAAAATGCGGGCGCGGCGCAACCTTCACGGTTTCCGGCCAATGCGCAACAACTCCATCATACTGACGATTGTCAAGTTTCTTCACTCGACATTTTGCTGCAATTTTCACCCCAACAGGCCATGTTCGCTCCATCGCGGGCTGAAACCGGTACAACAGGCGCTTGCTGGCGACGGGCCGAAGCTCTACCTGAGGGACGCACGCGACAGCGTCAGCAGCAACATCTCGTGGAAGTCCCCTCATGAATGCGCATGTCCGTCCCGCCGACCCGAAGAAGCTGATCAAGGGTGCGACCGGCGACTGGGAAATCGTGATCGGCCTCGAGATCCACGCGCAGGTTACCTCCAACGCCAAGCTGTTCTCGGGATCCTCGACCGCTTTCGGCGGCGAGCCGAACGCCCATGTCAGCCTCATCGACGCGGCGATGCCGGGCATGCTGCCGGTGATCAACGAGGAATGCGTGCGCCAGGCGGTCCGCACCGGGCTTGGCCTCAACGCACAGATCAACAAGCGCTCGGTCTTCGACCGCAAGAACTATTTCTACCCCGATCTGCCGCAGGGCTACCAGATCAGCCAGTACAAGCATCCGGTCGTCGGCGAGGGCGAGATCGCGGTCGACCTGTCGCCGACCGAGCAGATCAGCGTCGGCATCGAGCGCCTGCACCTCGAGCAGGACGCCGGCAAGTCGATGCACGACCAGCACCCGACCATGAGCTTCGTCGATCTCAACCGCTCGGGCGTGGCGCTGATGGAGATCGTCTCCAAGCCGGATTTGCGCTCAGCCGACGAGGCCAAGGCCTATGTCTCCAAGCTGCGCACCATCCTGCGCTATATCGGCTCCTGCGACGGCGACATGGAGAAGGGCAACCTGCGCGCCGACGTCAACGTCTCCGTGCGCAAGCCCGGCGCGCCCTTCGGTACGCGCTGCGAGATCAAGAACGTCAACTCGATCCGCTTCATCGGCCAGGCGATCGAGGTCGAGGCCCGCCGTCAGATCGGCATCCTCGAGGATGGCGGCACGATCGATCAGGAGACCCGCCTCTACGATCCCGGCAAGGGCGAGACGCGCTCGTTGCGCTCCAAGGAAGAGGCGCACGACTATCGCTACTTCCCCGATCCGGACCTGCTGCCGCTCGAATTCGACGACGCCTTCGTCGCCGGGCTGAAGGCGCAGCTGCCGGAGCTGCCTGACGCCAAGAAGGGTCGCTTCATCGCCGAATATGGGCTCTCGCCCTACGACGCCTCGGTGCTCGTCGCCGAGCGCGATCAGGCCGACTATTTCGAGGCGGTCGCCAAGGGCCGCGACGGCAAGGCCGCCGCGAACTGGGTGATCAACGAGCTGTTCGGCCGCCTCAACAAGGAAGGCAAGGACGTCTCGGCCTCGCCAGTCTCGGCGGCGCAGCTCGGCGGCCTGGTCGACCTGATCGGCGAGGGCGTGATCTCCGGCAAGATCGCCAAGGACCTGTTCGAGATCGTCTGGACCGAGGGCGGCGACCCGCGCGAGATCGTCGAGGCCCGCGGCATGAAGCAGGTCACCGATACCGGCGCGATCGAGAAGGCGGTCGACGAGATCATCGCCGCCAACCCGGACAAGGTCGAGCAGGTCAAGGCGAAGCCGACCATGCTGGGCTGGTTCGTCGGCCAGGCGATGAAGGCCTCGGGCGGCAAGGCCAACCCGCAGGCGCTGAACGAGATCCTGAAGAAGAAGCTGGGCATCGAGTGACGCAGAAGGACTTGATCATCCGCGATGCTGAGACCGCCGATCTGCCGGCGGTCCGCTCGCTGTTGGTCGAGACCTGGCACGACGCCTATGACGGCATCTATGGCTGGCGCCGCGTGGCCGAGATCACCAATGCCTGGCACTCGCTCGATGCGCTCGCAGCCCAGCTCGGCCGCGACAGCGGCGTCTTCCTGGTTGCGCTTCTGGGCGAGGAGATCGTCGGCACCGCCTCCGCCCGGAGCGAGCCAGACCGGGCGGCGATGCTGACGCGGCTCTATGTATCGCCGGCGCGGCAGGGCGAGGGCATAGGACGCACATTGCTGCAGGTCGCGCTCGCCTGCTTTCCCGATGCGCCGGTGGCCCGGCTGGAGGTCGAGAGCCAGAACGAGCTCGCCATCGCCTTCTACGAGCGCATGGGCTTCTTCCTCCAGCGTCAGGCCCGCTTCGACGGACGCGAGGACACGCCCAACACGCTGATCATGGCCAAGCGGCTCGTTATGATCTGAGCGCTCCTGGCGGATTCCTGATGGAGACGACGATGGCCGAGGCAGCCGATCATGCCGCTGTGACCATGCGCGAGGCGCGGCGCGAGGACGTTCCACGCATCGCCACCCTGATCATGCTGGGCGCCGCCATGCAGACGCGCACGCTCGCCGAGATCGAGGAGGAGGCGCAGAACCCGGCCTATCTCGCTGCCTTCGCGGAAGTCGACGCCAGCCCCTACAACACGCTCTTCGTCGCCGAGCTCGACGGCAAGGTTGTCGGCACCTTGCAGCTCACGCTGATCCCGGGTCTGGCCTATCGTGGCCGCAAGCGCGCCAAGCTCGAAAGCGTCCACGTTCACCCCGACCTGCGCGGCCGGCGCGTCGGCGAGGCCATGGTCGCCCATGCCGTCGAGGTCGCCCGCCGGAAGGGCGCCGGCCTCGTCGAGCTCACCTCGGACAAGGCGCGCGAGGCGGCGCATCGCTTCTATCTCCGCATCGGCTTCAGCCAGACCCACGAAGGCTTCAAGCTGGCGCTGTAAACGCGCTGTCCGCATGCCGCGCCCGCTCCGGGCGCACGGCGCCGGCGCTTACGCTGGCCGGACCCGCGACCTAGATGTCCTGTCGACCCGCAACAACCCGCGAGGACTGGGACATGGCAGCAGTGCAGGGCAAGCCGATCGATCTCCATTACTGGCCGACGCCGAACGGCTGGAAGATTTCCATCATGCTCGAGGAAACGGGGCTGCCCTACAACGTCATCCCGGTGAACATCGGCAAGGGCGACCAGTTCAAGCCGGAGTTCCTGGCGATCTCGCCGAACAACCGCATGCCGGCGATCGTCGATCCCGAGGGGCCGGACGGCAAGCCGATCTCGGTCTTCGAATCCGGCGCGATCCTGCAATATCTTGGCCGCAAGACCGGACAGTTCTATCCGACCGACGAGCGCGGCCGCGTCGCCGTTGACGAGTGGCTGTTCTGGCAGATGGGCGGCTTCGGCCCGATGCTCGGCCAGACCCACCATTTCCGCATCTACGCGCCGGAGAAGGTGCCCTACGCGATCGACCGCTACACCAACGAGGCCAACCGCCTCTATGGTGTGCTGAACAAGCGTCTCGAAGGCCGCGACTACATCTGCGACGACTATTCGATCGCCGACATGGCCTGCGTCGGCTGGGCCCGGGGCTGGGAGCGCCAGGGCCAGGACATCAAGCAGTTCCCCAATGTCGGGCGCTGGCTCGACACGGTGCTGGCGCGCCCGGCGGTCCAGCGCGGCCTCAAGGTCGCCGAGGAACTGCGCAACCCGGCGGGCATCTCGACGCCGGAGGAAAAGGCGGTCCTGTTCGGCCAGAAGGCGCGCTGAGGCGCCGACTTGGCACTGTCGTCATGCTCGGCCGTGTGCCGAGCATCCACGTCTCTGACGTCGCATGCGAGCGGCGAAGCAAAGGCGTGGATGGTCGGGACAAGCCCGACCATGACGGGCGAGCCTGGTTTCAGTTGCTGCGCGACCACTTCACAGAGCGGCAGATCAGCCCGCCCATGACGCAGCCGGAGGTGGTCAGCGTGTCGCCCGAGAGCGACATCGTGCCGGAATAGGTCTTGCCGTCCTCCGGGTTGAAGGCGCTGCCATTCCACTTGCCGGCACTGGCCGGCTTCATGTCATAGAAGATTCGCTGGCCGACCTTCGCGGGGCCATTGGCCTCCTTGAGCCAGGAGATCGTGCCGCACATCGCCTCGCCGCATTTGGTGAAGCGCACCTTCGAGGCGCCGGTGTCGCGCAGCCAGGTGCCGGTGACGTCCTGCGCCGCAGCGGGAACGGCGACTGCGAGCAGCAGGCCGGCAGCGGTGATGATGGGGCGAATGGCCATGGCGTTCCTCCTCGGGATGGCGATCTTCGTCGCTCAGATGGTTCAGATGTAAACCATATCCGAACCGGCGCCGGCTTCCAAGATGGCAAGTCATGAAGGGCCGCTCGTCGCGCTGACCTTGGGGCAAGGTGAATCGCAGGTTGACGCGCCGGTCGCTGCCGGATTCCCATCCTATTGAAATTGCTGATGAATTGGCCCGATGAATCTGAATCGAATCTTGCTTTAACCGCTCGTTTGCGACTCGTTGAGCTTCGATTCATCTCAAAATTTAGCGGGTTGTTTTACTGCCCGGCCCGAACCTCTCCTCACGAGTTGCGGCCTCCAGACGGGCTGGCATCGAAGGGAAACAGGGAGAGTTTGTCATGGCACGCATGGAAATGAGCGCAATCCCGGCCTCGCTGGCGATCCCGATGGAAGCCTCCGCCGACGCCTATTACGAGCTCGGCCTGATGCATGCGTCCGGCCGCTCCGGCCCGGTCGATCTGGTCGCGGCGCAGACCTGGTTCAACGTCGCCTTCGCCAAGGGCTGCGCCCGCGCCGCGGCGCATCGTACCGAGCTCGCGCTCGAGATGAGCCGTGACGAGGTCGCCGAGGCGCTGCGCGAGGCGCGCAGGTTCCTGACCCGGCACTGAATCAGACCCGCAGCCGCGCCATCGTGAGCGCATCGACATAGCTGCCGGCACGGAAAGCGTAAGCGCGCAGAAGACCCTCCGGCTCGAAACCGAACTTGCGGTAGAGCGCAATAGCCACCGCATTGTCGGAGTAGACCGTCAGTTCCAGCCGCTTCAGTCCGAACCAGTTGTCGGCGGCGTCGACGAGTTCGCCGAGCAGCGCCGTGCCGACGCCGGTGCCATGGTGATTATCGTGCACGCCGATGCCGATATAGGCGACATGCGCCCGCCGGCCGCGATAGCGCTCGATGCCGGCCTGACCGATGAGTTCGCCATCGCGCAATGCGACGATGTTAAGTCCCTCGGTATCCGGATTCTCCAGCCAGCGCCGCGTCACTTCTGTTCGCTGATAGGGCAGGCGCAAGGTTCCGGCGCGAAAACGCGGCAAATTGACCAGCGTCGTCAGCGCTTCCACATCATCGCTGCGCACAGCCCGGATCAGCAGCCGGCCGGAGCCAGGTGACTGCTCCGCTTCGTCGGATGGATCGGCTCTTTCGATTGTCATGTCTGCTCTCCTGGATAGCCGGGAGAGCTGAATTCGATCGAACCCTGCTCGCCGCGGCAGGGTGCGTGGGGGATGATCGCGGCGCGGTTAGCGCAATGCCGATCCCGCACACCCTTCCGGGTGCGTCGACATCAGGATTACGAGGGCAGCCGCGGCGATCATGGCGCGGATCATAACGGCGGATCGCGGGCCTGCAAGGTGCGTCTCAGCCTTGTGGCCGGGGGAGGGCGCCGCTATAAGCGCGCCGCATTCCCCGATTTTCCCGCAAGGATCACAACGATGGCTGTCCAGCGTACCTTCTCCATTCTCAAGCCCGATGCGACGAAGCGCAATCTCACCGGCGCGGTCAACGCGGTCATCGAGAAGGCCGGCCTGCGCATCGTCGCGCAGAAGCGCATCCAGATGACCACGGCGCAGGCGCAGACCTTCTACGCCGTCCACAAGGAGCGCCCCTTCTTCGGTGAGCTCGTCGAGTTCATGACTTCGGGCCCGGTCGTCGTGCAGGTCCTCGAAGGCGAGGACGCGATCGCCAAGTACCGTGAGGTGATGGGCGCGACCAACCCGGCCAATGCCGCCGAGGGTACCGTCCGCAAGCTCTTCGCCCAGTCGGTCGGCGAGAACACCGTGCACGGCTCGGACGCGCCGGAGACCGCCGCGATCGAGATCGCCCAGTTCTTCGCTGGCAACGAGATCGTCGGCTGAGCCGATCGTCTGTTCCGGAAACAAGAAGGGCGGGTCCGCTGGACCCGCCCTTTTTCGTTGCGTGGCTTGAAGCGCCTCAGAACCCGAGATCGAAGGCGTAGCTCGCCGAGATGCCGAAGGTGACGGAGTCGCGGTCGCCGAAGGCCTTGACGATCGGCGCCTTGGCGGCGTCGCCCATCAGGCGCTTGTATTCGACATAGGCGGTGGTCTGCAGCTTGTCGGACCAGTGATAGGTCGCCTGCGCGATCGCGCCAATCGAGTGCACGCCGGCATTGTAGCGCTGCAGCAGGCCGCCGGTGCCCGCGGTCGTGCCGCCGAAATAGGTGCGGACATAGTCGGCGCCGACGATGGTCATGCGCGGGCCGACGCCGAGCGACCACGAGCCGATGCGCTGGAACACGTCGACCTTGGCCTCGGCGACCATCGCGTCATGGGCGACGATGCCGCGGCGCAGGTCGATGCGGGTGCGCAGCCAGGAAGTGGGGTAGAACTCGACGAAGGCGCCGGCCTCGGCACCGAATTTGGTGTCGGGCACGCCCATGATGCGCAGGGCGACATTGGTATCGGCCTTGCGCTGCCAGAGCAGGTTGCCGGAAAAGCCGACGCGCCAGGCCTGGCCGGAGAAGAAGCCGATGCTGATCGCGTCGTCCTCGGAGGTCCACCAGGTGCTCTTGGTGCCGCGCCCCAGAGAGATGATCGGCCGCGGCCGGAAGACGTAGTCGTTCGATCCGGAATAGTCCGGCTGGTAGCGCAGGCCGGCGCCCAGCGTCAGGTGCCAGTTCTGCACCTGCTCGGGCGAGGTGTATTGCGCATACTGGGAGGACTGTGCCTTCGCCGGGGCGGTCAGCGCCAGGGAAAGGCATGCGGCCGCAAGGCCGGCAAGGAACGCAACGCAACGCATCGTCAGAACTCCGGCGCGTGAGCGCCTTGGACTACTCGGATGCCGTCAACTTGAATCATTAGTCTTAACCCGGAGTTGACGAGCAGCCGCCAGCGGCACCGCTGCTCGTATGGCTGATGGCCCGGCCGAATCCCCAGCCGCCGGTGACCCGCACCTTGCCCTGCCGCCGCAGGGCAATGCAACCGCCCCGCTTCCGCCAAACCTGGACCTGTTCTAGGAAGGAGGCATGACAGAGCTTCCTCGTATCGCGCGCCTGCCTTCGGTCTGCCCGCATGATTGCCCCTCGGCCTGCTCGCTCGAGGTCGAGGTCATCGACGGCCGGACGACGGGCCGTGTCCGCGGCAACAAGCGCCAGAGCTACACGGACGGTGTGATCTGCGCCAAGGTCGCCCGCTACGCCGAGCGCATCCATCACCCGGACCGGCTGCTGCATCCGCTGCGCCGCACCGGCCCGAAGGGCTCCGGTGCCTTCGAGCGCATCTCCTGGGACGAGGCGCTGGACGAGATCAGCAGGCGTTTCCTCGCGATCGAGGCCGAGCACGGCGCCGAGGCGGTCTGGCCCTATTACTATGCCGGCACCATGGGCCTCGTGATGCGCGACGGCATCAATCGCCTGCGCCATGCAAAGCGCTATTCCGGCCAGTTCTCGACGATCTGCACGACCACCGCCTGGACCGGCTTCATCGCCGGCACCGGCCGGCTCGCCGGCCCAGATCCGCGCGAGATGGCGAAGTCGGATTGCGTGGTGATCTGGGGCACCAACCCGGTGCACACGCAGGTCAACGTCATGCACCACGCCGTCAAGGCGCGGAAGGAGCGCGGAGCGAAGATCGTCGCGATCGACATCTATCGCAACGCCACGCTCGACCAGGCTGATCTGCCGCTCGTGCTCAAGCCCGGCACAGACGGTGCGCTCGCCTGCGCCGTCATGCATGTGCTCTTCCGCGACGGCCATGCCGACCGCGACTATCTTGCCCGCTTCGCCGATGCGCCGGAGGAGCTGGAAGCCCATCTCGCCACCCGCACGCCGGAATGGGCGGCGGCGATCACCGGCCTCAGCGTCGCCGATATCGAGGAATTCGCCACCCTCGTCGGCACGCGCAAGAAGAGCTTTTTCCGGCTCGGCTACGGCTTCGCCCGCCAGCGCAACGGCGCGGTCAACATCCACGCTGCCTCCTGCATCCCGACCGTGACCGGGGCCTGGCAGCACGAGGGCGGCGGCGCCTTCCACTCGAACAGCGGCATCTACAAATGGCGCAAGGGCCTGATCGAGGGCCTCGACAAGGTAGACCGCAATGTCCGTCAGCTCGACCAGTCGCAGATCGGCCGCGTCCTTACCGGCGATGCGCAGGCGCTGCGCCAGGGCGGACCGGTCAAGGCGCTGTTCATCCAGAATACCAACCCGGTCACGGTCGCGCCCGAGCAGGAGCTGGTGAAGCGCGGCTTCGCGCGCGACGACCTCTTCACCGTCGTGCACGAGCAGTTCATGACCGAGACCGCTGCGATGGCCGACATCGTGCTGCCGGCGACGCAGTTCATGGAGCATGACGACCTCTACCAGGGCGGCGGCCACCAGCACATCATGTGGGGCGGCAAGCTCGTCGACCCTCCGGGCGAATGCCGCTCGAACCATGAGGTGATCTGCGCCCTGGCGCAGCGCCTCGGCGCCGAGCATCGCGGCTTCGGCATGACGCCGCGTGAGCTTGTCGACTGGACATTGCGGGAGACCGGCCGCGGCACGCTCGAGGAGCTGGTCGCCAATGATTTCATCGACGTGCAGCCGGATTTCGAGACGGCGCATTATCTCAAGGGCTTCGGCTGGCGTGACGGCAGGTTCCGCTTCAAGCCGGACTGGACCAAGGTGCCGAACAGCAACGAGGGTCTTGTCGGTCCGCATGAGGCGCTGCCCTCGCTGCCCGATCATTGGGATGTGATCGAGCAGGCGGATGAAGAGCATCCGTTCCGGCTCGCCACGAGCCCGGCCCGCAATTTCCTGAACTCCAGTTTCACCGAAACGGCGACCTCGCAGAAGAAGGAGGGTGCGCCGACATTGATGCTGCATCCTCTCGACGCGGCGGCGCTCGGCATCGCCGCGGGCGACCATGTCACGGTCGGCAACCGGCGTGGCACGGTCGAGCTCGACGCGGTGCTGTTCGACGGCCTGGTGCGCGGCGTCGTCATCGCCGAATCGATCTGGCCGAACGGCGCGCATCGCGGCGGCCGTGGCATCAACACCATCACCGGCGCGGATTCGCCCGCGCCTTATGGCGGCGCCGCTTTCCACGACAATAAGGTCTGGATTCGCAAGGCGGTGTGACCTTTGCGTCATTGCTTTTTCGGCGGCGCTATGGACGATCCGCGCCGGGCGACGGCATGGCCTGTCGGGGAGATTCGGGTCTCCCGGGCTTGAGCCGCGGAAACGGACAGTGCGAACGATGACGAAGCGGCGGGTTGGTGCGGTCCTCTGGGCCGCGGGATTGTCTTTGTTGGTTTCCGCGGGGGCGGCGCTGGCCGCCGGCAGCACGAGCTCGCTACCGGCGCCGGACCCGACGGCGAAGAACCTGACGCCCTACATGATCCAGCTGCGCGCTTTTGACGCCTGCCTGGTCACCCAGTCGCGGCTGATGAACACGACCCGCGAGGCGGTGCACACCCCGTGCAGCTGCTATGCCAAGGGTACGGTCAACGCCATGACCAAGGACGAGCTCCAGGCCTTCCGCGACACCGGCTATTTCAACGACTCGGCCCGCGAGAAGGGCTACGACTTCATCGACCGCTGCAAGCTGAAGCGGCCCTGACGGGTCGGCGGGCTACGCCGCCTCGTCCTTGAAATAGCGCGAGCGCATGCGCCCGGCATAGGCGACGAGGTTGGCGTTCTCCTGCAGCGCGCTGCGGATCGGCGAGTCGAAGACGTCGCACAGTCCGGCGATCATGAAGGCGCCGAGCGTCGCATCGGCCCCGGATGGATCGGGCCCGGTCAGGTAGGGTTTGCCGCCCAGGATTCCGGCGATCGCGCCGAGCGCACGCCGCCCCAGTTCCAGCCGCTCGGCGTCGCTGTGGCGGCCGATGCCGTGGCCATGCAGGTTGCGGCTGATCCGGCGCTTGATCATCGCGATGACCAGCGGCCGCAGCGGCGCGGGCACGGCGTCGAAGAAGCGGCGCGGCCCCCGGTCGAAATTGGCAGGATTGGTCCAGCGTTCCTGCACCACCAGCCAGTAGACCTGATCCTCGAGCATCTTCTCGACCGCCCAGGCCGTGCCGCGCTGCTCGGCTGACAGGCCCTTGTCGAAATCGACCCCATAATTCCGCTCCAGATACATCCGGATGAAGGTGGTGTCGGGAATGGTCTTGTCGCCGTCGCGCAGCACCGGGAGCTTGCCCTTCGGCGCCTTCTGCAGATTGCCGCGTACGCGGCGATAGGGCAGGCCCGACATCTCCATCAGGATGATGCCTTTCATGCAGAACGGGCTCGGGTCGGGTTGGCCGAAGGCGGGCCCGAAGACGTGAAGCTCCAGCATGTTTCCTCCCCAGCCGATGCATTCGGTATGCAGCATGCTGCTGACACGCTCCTGACAATTCATGTCAGGGCGAGTAGAGCAGGATGAGCTTACGCCATCTTCCTATCAGCGGAACTATGCCATGCAGCGCGCTGAACGCTTGCTCGATCTGATTCAGGGGCTGCGCCGCCGGCGTCGCCCCGTCACGGCCGAGACGCTCGCCTCCGAACTCGATGTCTCCGTCCGCACCGTCTATCGCGACATCGCCGCTTTGCTCCGTCAGGGCGTGCCGGTACGCGGCGAGGCCGGCATCGGCTATGTCCTTGACGCCGGCTTCGACCTGCCGCCACTGATGTTCTCGCCCGACGAGATCGAGGCGGTTTTGGTCGGCATGCGCTGGCTCTCGGAGCGCGCAGATCCGACGCTGGCGCGCGCCGCCGAGGACGTCGTCGCCAAGGTCGCAGCGGTTCTGCCGCCGCATCTGCGTCCGATCCTGCTCGACGGGGCGCTGTTCGCGCCGGCCTATTGCAAGGATTCGGCTGTTGTCGACCAGGTCGACGCCGCTGCGATCCGCGCCGCGATCCGCAATGGCCGCAAGCTCGACATCGCCTATCGCGACGAGGCCGGCGCAGAATCGCGGCGGATGATCTGGCCGATCGGCATGACCTTCTTCGACCGGGTCCGCGTCGTCATCGCCTGGTGCGAGCTCAGGCAGGCCTTCCGCCATTTCCGCACCGACCGCATCGCCGAGCTTACCGCCCGCGAGGAGCGCTATCCCGCCCGCCGCGCCGACCTCTTCCGGCGCTGGCAGAAGGAGGAGCAGGAGGCTGCCACACGCCGGGCGATGGAGCAGCACAGCGTGCAGGGTGAGGCGGTGCCGGTGCAGTAGGCATCTTGTTCAGCGGCCGATTGCCACTCCGTCTTCCAGCCTGGTCGCTCCGGACGCCACGAGCGCCAGCGCCTGCGGGTAGATTCTGTGCTCCTGCTCCAGCACGCGCGCCGACAGGCTTGCCTCGTCGTCACCGGGCAGGACCGGCACCTTGGCTTGCAGGATGGTCGGGCCGGCATCGAGCTCGGGCACGACGAAATGCACCGTGCAGCCATGTTCGGTGACGCCGGCTGCCAGCGCCCGCGCATGGGTGTGCGTGCCGCGGAAGTCCGGCAGCAGCGAGGGGTGGATGTTGATCAGCCGGCCCTGCCAGCGCGTCACGAACCAGGGTGTCAGCACCCGCATGAAGCCGGCGAGCGCGACAAGCTCGATGCCGTGGGCCTGCAGCTCGGCGTCGAGGGCTCGCTCGAAGGCTTCGCGGTCCTTGCCGAAGGGGCGGTGGTCGACGCTGGCCGTGGCGATGCCGGCGGCCGCCGCCCGCTGCAGCCCGCCGGCATCCGGCAGGTTGGCGGCGACCAGCACGATCTCGGCCGGAAACTCGACAGCCCTGGCCGCCTCGATCAGCGCGACCATGTTCGAGCCACGACCGGAGATCAGGATCGCGGTCGGCACCCGCCTTGCCGTGCTCACAGGGCGAGCTTCCCGCGATACGTGACGGCCTCGTCCGCGCCGCGTGCCGTGACTTCGCCGAGGCGTACCGGCTTCTCGCCGGCCTCGGCCAGCGCCGCCATGACCGCATCGGCCTGAGCGGCTTCGGCGACGACGATCATGCCGATACCGCAGTTGAAGGTGCGCAGCATCTCGCGCTCGGCGACGCCGCCGACCTTTGCGAGCCAGCCGAACACCGGCGGCACGGCGATCGCCGGCAGGTCGATTGCGACACCGAGATCGTCGGGCAGCACGCGCGGGATATTGTCGGGGAAGCCGCCGCCGGTGATGTGGGCAAGCGCCTTGATGCCGGGCGCCGCCTTCAGCGCCTGCAGCAGGCTCTTCACATAGATCCGGGTCGGCTCCAGCAGCGCTTCGGCCAGCGTCTGCTCCGGCGCGAAGGGGGCGGGCGCCTCCCAGCCGAGGCCCGAGAGGGCGACGATGCGGCGGACCAGCGAATAACCGTTCGAGTGCACGCCGGAGGAGGGCAGGCCGAGCACGACGTCGCCCGCGACGACATCGGCGCGCGGCAGCAGCGTGCCGCGCTCGGCGGCGCCGACGGCAAAGCCGGCGAGGTCGTAGTCGCTGCCGGCATACATGCCCGGCATCTCGGCGGTCTCGCCGCCGATCAGGGCGCAGCCGGCCTGGCGGCAGCCCTCGGCGATGCCGCGGACGATCTCGACGCCGGCCTGCGGGTCGAGCTTGCCTGTGGCGTAGTAGTCGAGGAAGAGCAGCGGCTCGGCGCCCTGGACGACAAGATCGTTGACGCACATGGCGACGAGGTCGATGCCGATGGTCGAATGCCGGCCGCTTTCGATCGCGATCTTGACCTTGGTGCCGACGCCGTCATTGGCCGCGACCAGGATCGGATCGCTGAAGCCGGCCGCCTTCAGATCGAACAGGCCGCCGAAGCCGCCGATCTCCGCGTCGGCGCCGGGCCGGCGCGTCGAGCGCACCAGCGGCTTGATCGCGTCGACCATGGCGTTGCCGGCATCGATGTCGACGCCCGCCTGCGCATAGGTCAGCCCATTGGCGCCCGGTTTGGTCATCGGCACTCGCTCCTAAAGCCCGTTCCGATCGGCTTGCTGCGCAAGCTGATCGGTCAAACGGTCTTTAAACCATAAGTGAGAGACGGATTCACCGATCAGGTCGTTTCGACCTGATCGGATCCGGCTCTTGCTTCGCGAGCGAATAGGCAAGGGCAGGGCGGGGGGCAAGCCCTTCCGCGAAAGCGTTTCGCACTTCTCCCGCCCATGTTCTACCCTGAGACGCGATTCCGTCGGCAGGTTTCCCGCGATGACGCTTCCGAACCTGATCACCATCGCCCGGCTGATCCTCGTGCCGCTGGTGATCGTCATGATCGTCAACGGCCGCTGGGACGAAGCCTTCTTCCTTTTCGTCACGGCCGGCGTCTCCGACGCGATCGACGGCTTCATCGCCAAGCGCTTCGACATGAAGAGCGAGCTCGGCGCCTATCTCGATCCGCTCGCCGACAAGGCGCTCATCGTCTCGATCTACATTACCCTCGCCATCATCGGCATCATTCCGGTCTGGCTGGTGATCGTCGTCGTCTCCCGCGACCTGATGATCGTCACGGCGGTCATCCTGTCCTGGCTGTTGGAGAAGCCGGTGACGATCGCGCCCATTGTCGTCAGCAAGCTCAACACCGCCGCCCAGCTGGTCTTTGCGGCGCTGGTGCTCGGCTCGAAATCCCTGGAGATCGACGTCGGCGCCATCATGCCGGCGGCGCAGATCCTCGTTGCGGCCTTGACGCTAGCCTCCATGGGCGCCTACCTCGCGCTCTGGCTGCGGCACATGGCGGGCTGACCCAGAACCTTGGATGATCTGCGGTGGATCACCATAATCAAGCGCCATGGGTCGTGTAGAGGCGAGTGCATGAGTCTTCAGCGTCAATTGCTCTTCTGGTTGCTCGCCCTCGCCGTTCTCGTGCTCGCGCTGGTGCTGTTCCGGGACGTGCTGCTGCCCTTCATCGCAGCGCTGGCGCTGGCCTATCTGCTCGATCCGCTGGCCGATCGGCTGGAGCGCTGGGGCCTCAGCCGGCTGACCGCGACGATTGCGATCCTCTGCCTCTTCCTGCTCGTCTTCATCGTTGGAACGGTGCTGCTGGCACCGTTGCTCAGCCAGCAACTCGCCGGGCTGGTGGCACGTCTGCCGGGCGATGCCGCCAAGCTGCAGGCGCTGATCATGGAGCGCGGCGCGCCGCTGATCGAGCGCTTCGGCGGCGCCAAGCTCGCCGAGGATGCGCAAAGCTCGCTCGGCAATCTCGTCGGCGAGGCGACCAAATGGGCCGGCGGCTTGCTGGCCTCGCTCTGGTCGGGCGGCACCGCGATCATCGGCGTGTTCTCGCTCCTGGTGCTGACCCCAGTCATCGCCTTCTACCTGCTCGCCGATTGGGACCGCATGGTCGCGACCGTCGACGGCTGGCTGCCGCTCGACCATCGCGACACGATCCGCGGCCTGCTGCACGAGATGGACACGGCCATCGCCGGCTTCCTGCGCGGACAGGCACTGGTCTGCCTGCTGCTCGGGACGTTCTATGCGATCGGGCTGTCGCTGGTCGGCGTCAATTTCGGCGCGCTGATCGGCATCATCAGCGGCTTTCTGTCCTTCATTCCGTATGTCGGTTCTCTGACCGGCCTCGTGCTCTCCGTCGGTGTTGCCACCGTGCAGTTCTGGCCGGATTGGACCATGCCCTTGCTGACGCTCGGCGTCTTCGCCGCCGGCCAGTTCATCGAGGGCAATATCCTCCAGCCCAAGCTCGTCGGCGATTCGATCGGCGTGCACCCGGTCTGGCTGATGTTCGCGCTGCTCGCCTTCGGCTCCCTCTTCGGCTTCGTCGGCCTGCTGCTCGCCGTACCGCTCGCGGCGGTCATCGGCGTGCTCGCCCGCTTCGTGCTGCGGCAGTATCTGGCCAGCCCGTATTATCGCGGCCACACCGGCCAGGTGACTGTGCCCCGTGCCGAACCCTGAGCCGCCGGCGAAGCCGCGCCAGCTCGCCTTCGACCTGCCGGTCGACAGCCGTCACGGCGTCGAGGATTTCCTCGTCGGCCCCTCGAACGAGCTGGCCTACGGGCTGATCGAGAGCTGGCCGGGCTGGCCCGCCTCCTGGCTGCGGCTGATCGGGCCGGAAGGGGCGGGCAAGACCCATCTCGCCGCGATCTGGGCGGCGCGTGCCCATGCCTGGACGCTCTCCGCCGCCGAACTCGACGAAGCCAAGGTGCCGCATCTGGCTTCGGGCAGCGCGCTGGTGATCGAGGATTGCGACCGCGCTCCGCTCGACGAGCCGGCACTGTTCCATCTGCTCAACGCCACCAAGGCGCGCGGCGCCTCGGTGCTGCTGACGGCGCGGACCGAGCCGGGACAATGGGGCCTGAAGGTGCCGGACCTGCTTTCGCGCCTGCGTCTGGCGCCGCAAGCCGAGATCGCGCCGCCAGATGATGCGCTGCTGCGCGCGCTTCTGGTCAAGCTCTTCGTCGATCGTCAGCTCATCGTCGACACCGGCACGATCGAAGCGCTGGCGCTGCGAATGGAGCGTTCCTTCGCCGCGGCGCGCGATCTTGTCGACGCGCTCGACAAGCTTTCGCTCGAGCGTGGCCGGCGCGTCACTCGCGCCATGGCCACCGAGGTGGTCGCCTCGCTTTTCCCGGACGAGTGATCGCTCAGGCCTTCGCCGTATTCGCCGTGCCGGTCAGGCGGGCGTGGATCGTCTCGATCAGGAGGTCGTGCGCCCGCGCCGCGATCGCGTCGAGCGACGGCGTCTTGACGAACATTGCGGCTGCCTTCTCGGCCAACTCTTCGCGGCTCGGCAGGGTCGGCATGTGCCACTGCGCAATCGCGTCCTGCGCCTGCGCCTGCATCGCATGCAGTTGCTCGCTGGCCCGCGCCTGCAGCGCGGCGAGCGCCTCGCGGAACTCGGGTAGCGTCAGCGTCGGCAGATGCAGCTCGGGCAGGCCGGGCACGTTGGCATAGGCGTCACGCACGGATTGGACGATGCGCTCGACCGGGACGGAGGCGGCGAGCCGCTCGGCCGAGCGCTCGATCACCCGCGGCGGCAGCGCCTGCGACCGTTCAACCACCGCCTGAGGCGGAGCCCGCAGGTCCCAGACCAGGCGCAGCTTCGACAGGCCGAGGATCAGGTAATAGGTCGGGTCCCACTGCCACCAGCGAAAACCCTGGCGGACGCTGTATTGATAGGCGTGATGGTTGTTGTGCCAGCCTTCGCCCATGGTGATGATCGCCAGCCACCAGTTGTTCCGGCTCTCGTCGCCTGTGACGTAGTGTTTGTCGCCATGCACATGCGCCAGCGAGTTGATGCAGAAGGTGCCGTGGTAGACCGCGACCGTCGACCAGAAGAAGCCGACGAACAGCCCGCTCCAGCCATCGACGGCAAAGCAGATCAGCGCCAGCGCGAAGGCCGGCAGCAATTCGAAGCGATGCAGGAAATTGAGCTCGGGGAAGCGCGTCAGGTCGGTGACGGTCGAGGTATCGCAGCGGTCATGGCCGTTGCTGAAGATCCAGCCGACATGGGAATAGAAGAACGAGGTCTGCACCGGAGAGTGCACATCGTGCTCGGTGTCGGAGAAGCGGTGATGGTGCCGGTGCTTCGAGGCCCACCAGATCACACTCTTCTGCGCCGTCGACTGGGCCAAGAAGGCGAGGACGAACTGGCCGATCCTGCTGGTCTTGTAGGTCCGGTGCGAGAAATAGCGGTGGTAGCCGCCGGTCACCGCGAACATGCGCAGCCAGTACAGGCCGAAGGCGAGCCAGAGCGAGGTGGCGCTGACGCCGCTCCAGAGCGCCCCGAAGCAGGCCAGATGCGCCAGTACGAAGGGAATGGCCGAGGGGTAGACGATATCGCCGTGGTCGTCGGCGTGCTGGTTCTGCTCTGACAAGTTGGCTCTCTGGACTACGTTTGAAGGCATGCGGGATTCACATGCCGACCAAACAGCAGGGGCGTGACGGGTGCAAGCGCCGTCAGCGTCGCAGCACTGGAAATGGCAGGACGTTGACGATGAGGCGCAGCGCGGCGGCGCCGAGCAGCGCTGCGATGAAAGGCCAGTACGCCATGTCGAGCTGCGCGCGCTTGCCGAAGGTGACCATGAAGCTCAGCCAGATGTACCAGGCGCCGAACAGATGCAGCCGACGCCAGGCGACCGCGCCGATCAACGCGGCCGTCCGGTCGAACGAGGTCGCCGCCATCGCCGCGATCACGAGATAGGCGCTGCCGCCGGCGACCAGCATGCTCGACCCGCCCAGTTCCGCGAACAGCTTCGGATCGGTGACGGCGAGCGCGATGATGGCGATGGCGTGCAGCAGGTGCGAGACCGCGAAGCCGAGGCCGAGCTGCCGCCGGTTGCGCAATTGCCAGCGCGTCCATGGATTCGGCCGGATGCGAAACATGGCGGAGGCAGTAAAGGCGAGGAGGAAGAGGGCGAGCGAGGTCCGCGCTGTCAGCCGGATCGCCATGCGGATGCCTTCGCTGCCGCCAGTCGAGGCGAAGGCGGCAAGGGCTGCAATCGTCAGGATGGCGGCGAGGGCACCCAGCAGGGGCCAGCCGTCGAGGCTTGGTGGACGAACCGGGCTGCTTTTTGCTTCGTTCGACATTGTCGCTACCCGCTTGCGTGCTTCAAGATGTAATCAACGATTACATTCGGCGAGGGGGATGGCAATGGAATGTAATCGATGATTACATAACCGTGATGAGCGGCCCGATGGCTGCAGGGGAATGGCAATCTGGTCTAGGCTCGCTGCGATGAGCACGGCGAAAGCGAGTCGGACGGGATCGGGCGAGAGCGGGGCAAGCGGCTCGTCCTATCATCATGGCAACCTGCGCGAGGCGTTGATCGCGGAAGGGCTGGCGCTGGCTGCCGAAGGCGGGCTCGAGGCGGTCAGCATTCGCGAAGTGGCGCGCCGCGTCGGCGTCTCGCCGGCGGCTCCCTTCCGGCATTTCCCCGACAAGGTCGCGCTGATGACGGCGGTGGCCGAGGAGGCGATGGCGCGCTTCCAGGTCGAGATCGCTGCCGCGTTGGCTCGCGAGACCAGCGACGATCCGATCCGGCGCATCCGCGCCATCGGCAAGGCCTTTCTCGACTGGGCGAGGCGCAATCCGACGCATTTCGAGATCATCTCTTCGCGCCGGGCGATCGATTTCGCCGGCTCGGCCTCGCTCGGCGCAGACAATGCCCGGATCCAGGCGCAGATGGTGAGCCTGCTGGAGGAGGCGGGCCGGCGCGGGCTCCTGAGGGTCGACGACCCGCAGCTGATCCAGACCACCGGGCGGGCGCTGGTCTACGGCCTGGCGCGCATGCTGATCGACGGGCAGTTCCCGAGTTGGGGCGTCGCGGAGGACGAGGCCGAGGATGTGATGGAACGCTCGCTCGATCTTTTCCTCGCCGGCTTGCTGAAACATCCGGTGACAGGAGAGCGTTCATGACGCTTGCGCCTCGCATGTCATCGAACCGTCACGCTACGATGGCTTCAAGGCGAGGGCGGCCACTGCGGCTGCAAGCAAACCGACACAGAACACAGCTACAGGACCGGCAGTGGCACGAGCGGCGTCGACAGCGAGAGCAAAGCGCATGACCCAAGATGTGGCGGAAGCGCCGGTTCCGAAAACGGCAGTGCCGGCTTCCGAGGCTGCGGTCCTTCATCTGGACGAAGATCTCCGGCAGTCGCCGAAGCGCTTCATGAATCGCGAACTGTCCTGGCTGCAGTTCAACCGGCGGGTGATGGAGGAGGCCTCCAACCGCAACCACCCGCTGCTGGAGCAGCTGCGTTTCCTCTCGATCTCGGCGAACAATCTCGACGAGTTCTTCATGGTCCGCGTCTCCGGCCTGCGCGAGCAGCTCAAGGCCGGCGTGGTGACGCCGAGCCAGGATGGCCTCAGCCCGGCCGAGCAGCTTGCGGCCCTCGGCGAGGCGGTCTCGGCCCTGACCCGCGACCAGCAGATCCGCTGGACCGAGCTGAAGCAGGACCTGGAAGCGAACCGGATCGTGCTGTTGCGCCCCGCCGATATCGGTGCGCAGGACCGCATCTGGCTGGAAGACCGCTTCCTGCACTATGTCTTCCCGGTGCTGACTCCGTTGGCGATCGACCCGGCCCATCCCTTCCCGTTCATCCCCAATCTCGGCTTCACCATCGCGCTGGCGCTGGAACGCGTCAGCGACGGGCGCGCGCTCGATGCGCTGATCCGCGTGCCGGTGAAGATGGACCGCTTCATCGAGTTGCCCGATCTGGCCCGCGAGGGCGTCCAGCGCTTCATCATGCTGGAGGACCTTGTCGCGCTGTTCATCGGCAAGCTCTTCCCCGGCTACGAGGTCAAGGGCACGGGTTCCTTCCGCATCATCCGCGACTCCGACCTCGACATCGAGGAGGAGGCGGAGGACCTGGTCCGCGTCTTCGAGACCATGCTGAAGCAGCGCCGCCGCGGCGTCGTCATCCGTCTCGAGCTCCATGCCGACATGCCCGCCCATCTGCGCAGCATGATCATCCGCGAACTCAAGGTCGATCCCGACGAGATCGTGGTCGTCGATGGCATGATCGGCCTGAACGAGCTGTCCCAGCTCGTCGGCGTCGACCGCCCGGACCTGAAGTTCAAGCCCTATAATGCCCGCTTCCCCGAGCGCATCCGCGAGCATGGCGGCGACTGCTTTGCAGCCATCCGCCAGAAGGACCTCATCGTCCACCACCCCTATGAGAGCTTCGACGTCGTCGTGCAGTTCCTGCAGCAGGCGGCGCGCGATCCCAACGTCGTCGCGATCAAGCAGACGCTTTATCGCACCTCTTCGAACTCGCCGATCGTCCAGGCTCTGGCCGAAGCGGCCGAGGCCGGCAAGTCGGTGACGGCGCTGGTCGAGCTCAAGGCGCGCTTCGACGAAGAGGCGAACATCCGCTGGGCCAAGGATCTGGAGCGCGCCGGCGTGCAGGTCGTCTACGGCTTCATCGAGCTCAAGACCCACGCCAAGCTTTCGATGGTGGTCCGCCGCGAAGCCGGGCAGTTCGCAACCTACTGCCATATCGCGACCGGCAACTACCACCCGATCACGGCGCGCATCTATACCGACGTCTCCTTCTTCACCGCCGATCCGGTGATGGCGCAGGATGTCGCCCGTGTCTTCAACTTCATCACCGGCTATGCCGAGCCGGCCGAGCTCGAGCGCATGGCCGTCTCTCCGGTCAACCTGAAGAAGCGCCTGCTCGACGATATCGCCGAGGAGGTCGCGCATGTGAAGGCCGGCCGCAAGGGCGCCATCTGGGGCAAGTGCAACTCGCTGGTCGATCCCGAGATCATCGACGCGCTCTACGACGCCAGCCAGGCCGGCGTTCAGATCGACTTCGTCGTGCGCGGCATCTGCTGCCTCAGGCCGGGCGTGCCGGGGCTCTCCGACAATATCCGCGTCAAGTCGATCGTCGGCCGCTTCCTCGAGCACACCCGCGTCTACGCCTTCGGCGCCGGCCACGGCATGCCCTCGGCCAAGGCCAAGCTCTATATTTCTTCGGCCGACCTGATGCCGCGCAATCTCGACCGCCGCGTCGAGGCGCTGACGCCGATCCTGAACGCGACAGTCCACCAGCAGATGCTCGAGCAGATCATGCTGGCGAACTTTCTCGACAACGAACAGAGCTGGACCATCTTGCCCGATGGCGGCTCGCGACGCATTGTCCCGCCATCGGCCGAAGAGTCGTTCAACGCCCACAAGTATTTCATGACGAATCCGAGTCTGTCAGGTCGTGGCAAATCTCTCTCCAGTTCGAGCCCTCGCAGCCTCTCCCGCCGCGCCGGCAAGAAGGCCTGAGCAGGCTTCGGGCCGTCTGAGCGTCGACGACACCATCGCGATCATCGACATCGGTTCGAACTCGGTCCGTCTCGTCGTCTATGAGAACCTGTCGCGGGCGCCCGCGCAGGTCTTCAACGAGAAGGAGATGGCTGGGCTCGGCCGGCAGGTCGCCTCGACGGGCATGCTGGCGCAGGATGCGATCGACAAGGCGCTCTCGGCGCTGGTGCGTTTCCGCATCCTCTGCGAGGCGATGCATGTCGGGCAGCTCAGGGTCATCGCCACCGCGGCGGCCCGCTATGCCTCGAACGGCCCCGACTTCATCGCGCGCGCCGAGGCCGCCGTCGGCCAGCCGATCGAATTGAT
Organism: Allobosea sp. FBZP-16; assembly: GCF_002831785.1. Taxonomy (NCBI): domain Bacteria; kingdom Pseudomonadati; phylum Pseudomonadota; class Alphaproteobacteria; order Hyphomicrobiales; family Alloboseaceae; genus Allobosea; species Allobosea sp. FBZP-16. The sequence goes on from NZ_LNCQ01000006.1 coordinate 218,974, forward strand.
CTCCGGCGACCGCGAGGCCTATCTCTCGGCGCTCGGCGTGATCTCCGGCTTCGACCAGCCGCACGGCGTCGTCGGCGACCTCGGCGGTGGCTCGCTCGAGCTGATCTCGGTCGACGGCGACAGGGTCGGGGAGGGGATCAGCCTGCCGCTCGGCGGCCTGGCACTGATCGACCGCTCGCGGAGCTCCATGAAGGCGGCCGAGAAGATCGTCCGTGACGATCTCGACCATCACCCGCAGCTCGCCGCCATGCGCGGGCGCGATTTCTACGCCGTCGGCGGAACCTGGCGTGCGCTCGCGACCCTGCATCAGCGCCAGTCTGGCTACCCGCTCAACGTCATGCACGGCTATATCGTGCCGGCGCGCGAGGCGAGCGACTTCGTCCGGCTGGTAGAACGCGCCGACGCCTCGATGCTCGAAGCGATCGAGGCGGTCTCTTCGGCGCGGCGTCCGCTTCTCGCCTATGGCGCGCTGGTGCTCGACCAGATCATCAAGCGCGGCCGGCCGCGCAATGTCGTGATTTCCGCCAATGGTGTCCGCGAAGGCCTGCTGCACGAGCAGCTCGACGAAAGCGAGCGCTCTGCCGACGCGTTGCTGCGCGGCGCCGAGGACTACAACAAGCTGCGTGCGCGCGACCCGCGCCATGCCGCCGACCTGATCGCCTGGACCGACAAGCTCGTCGCCAGCGCCTACCCGCACGACGATCCTGCTTTGCAACGGCTGCAGCTCGCCGCCTGCCTGCTCTCTGACATCGGCTGGCGCGCCCATCCCGACTATCGCGGCGAGCAGACGCTGAACGTCATCGCCCATGCTTCGTTCAGCGGCGTCGATCATGCCGGGCGCGCTTTCCTGGCGCTGACGGCGTTCTATCGCTATGCCGGCCTGAAGGCCTCGGCGCCGGTGGCGGAAGGGCTGCGACGGCTGCTGACGGTGCGCCTGCTCGAGCGCATGCACATCCTCGCTGCGGCCTTCAGGGTCGCTTATCTGATCTCGGCCGGCATGCCCGGCATCCTGTCGCGGGCGCCGCTGGCCTGCGTCGACAGCCGGCTCGTCCTGCGCCTGCCGGATGATCTGAAGTCGCTGGCGAGCGAGCGCGTTACCGGGCGGCTGAAGCAGCTCGCCAAGCTGCTCGGGCGCGAGATCGACATCCGCTGAACGGCGGGAGCGCTTCTAGCGCTTTATGAGGCCTTCGAATGCCGTCGGCTGGATCGAGATCCGGCCGATGAAGGGCCGGTCGTGCGCCAGGATGACGAAATAGGCGGCCGAGGCGACCAGCACGTAAAGGGTGGGCCGCCACGATCTGCATGCGGAAGGCATGGCTGTTGCAGATGATGATCGAGAGCAGGGTGGTCGTCGATATCAGCCACATCGCGCACCATTGCGCCCAGCTGACACCGGCGACCGAGGCGGTGAGCCGTGCGAGCCGGGCGTGGCGGATCTCCAGGAGCTGGTTGAGCAGAGGCGAATAGGCGGCAGTGATGTTAAGCCGCGAGACGAGATCGATGGCGCCGAGCAGATGCTTTTCCGATGGGTCGAAGGCCGGATCGTTGGCTGGCTTGCTTTTGGCCATCGCCGGCCAGTCCACGGTGACGACCCCGCGGAGATAGTCCTGCAATTCTTTGGTTAGCGTGGCGCGCGTCTCCTCGGGCAGCACCACGGCCAGGGTGAGCGCCGTCTCCACCGCATCCGCCTCGCGCTGCACGGCAGTCCGGGCCGAGACGGCGTCGTTCCAGATGCCCACCGCCGAGAAGGCGACGATCAGCGCAAACAGCGCCCCGCAGGTGTTGATGATGGAATCGCGGATCGGCAGCGGCTGGTCCAGCCGGTAGCCGAGCCGCGGGATGGCAAAGCGCACGAGGACGATCAGCAGCCAGCAGGTCGCAAGGCTCAGCGCCAGCACGGCGAGGAACATGGCGGCCAGCGGCAATTGATGGAACAGGATGAACACGTCGCCCCCGAGAATCTGCCTGCGCTCGAACGATCGCAACAGACCTCAGTTTCCTCGCGCCGGACAAGCCCCGCCTTCCGAATAGACCGGAACAGGCTTTCGCGGTGGTGGCCGTCTAGCCGACCGTCACCCGCCCGCGCACGATCTTGAGCGAGAGCGAGCCGTTCTTCAACGCCAGCGCCTTCTCGCCGAAGATCTCGCGGCGCCAGCCATGCAGCGCCGGCACATCCGCCTCGTCGTCGCTGGCGATCTCTTCGAGGTCGTCCGTGGAGGCGATGATCTTCGGCGCGACGCGCTCGGCATCGGCGGTCGCCTTGAGCAGCACCTTGAGCAGGTCGAGTACGGCGCCGTTGCCCGGCCGGCCGCGCTCGCGCTCCAGCCGGGGCAGGTCGCGCGGATCGATCGCCAGCCCCCGCTCGACCGCGGCGATCACCTCGCCGCCGGCGCGCGAGCGCTCGAAGCCGTTCGGCACGGAGCGCAACTCGCCGAGCGCCTCGGTGGAGCGGGGCGCACGCTGGACGATGTCCATCAGCGCATCGTCCTTGAGTACCCGCTGGCGCGGCACGTCGCGATGCTGCGCCTCGCGCTCGCGCCAGGCGGCGAGCTCCATCAGCACCGCCAGCTCCTTCGGCTTGCGAAGGCGCCCCTTCAGGCGCTGCCAGGCGTTCTCGGGCTTGACCTCATAGGTCCCGGGCGAGTTCAGCACCGCCATCTCCTCGGCGACCCAGCTCTCACGGCCGCTGGCGGCGAGATCGGCCTGCAGCGCGAGGTAGATGTCGCGCAGATGGGTGACGTCCGATTCGGCATAGACCAGCTGCGCCTCGCTGAGCGGGCGGCGCGACCAGTCGGTGAAGCGCGACGACTTGTCGACGCGCGCCTTGGCGAGGTCGTTGACCAGCTGCTCGTAGCCGACCGAGTCGCCGTAGCCGCAGACCATGGCGGCGACCTGCGTGTCGAACAGTGGCGTCGGCAGCACGCGGCCGAGCATCCAGACGATTTCGAGGTCCTGGCGGGCGGCATGGAAGACCTTGACCACGTTCTGGTCGGTCATCAGCGCCATGAAGGGGGCAAGATCGATCCCCTCCGCCAGCGGATCGACCATCACGGCTTCGTCCGGCGAAGCCATCTGGATCAGGCAGAGCTTCGGATAATAGGTGGTCTCGCGCAGGAACTCTGTGTCGACGGTGACGAACGGGTGCAGGGCGAGGCGGGAGCAGGCGTCGGCCAACTCTTGGGTGGTATTGATCAGCTTCATGGACGGCGCTCTTAGCAGATCACAGCGCGCCATGTCGCGGGCGTTCTTGACAACCGCGCCGCGCGCGTGTGGTTACGGCGCCAAATCGCTTGCGCGCCCGACCACGGCCGCATGGACGCCCGGAAAGCTTAAGCCAGTGACCCTGCATCGCTACCGTTCCCACACCTGCGGCGCGCTCCGCGAGAGCGACATCGGCGCCTCCGTGCGCCTCTCCGGCTGGTGCCATCGCATCCGCGACCATGGCGGCGTGCTCTTCATCGACCTTCGCGACCATTACGGCCTGACCCAGGTCGTGGTCGATCCGGATTCGCCGGCCTTCGCCGATGCCGAGAAGGCCCGTTCGGAATGGGTCATCCGCATCGACGGCAAGGTCAAGCCGCGCCTTGCCGGCACCGAGAACGCCAACCTCGCCACCGGCGCGGTCGAGGTCTTTGCGACCGCGCTCGAAGTGCTGGGCCCCTCGGCCGAGTTGCCGCTGCCGGTGTTCGGCGACCTCGAATACCCCGAGGACACCCGCCTCAAGTACCGTTTCCTCGACCTGCGCCGCGACAAGCTGCACAGCAACATCATGCTGCGCACCAGGGTGATCGATTCGCTGCGCCGGCGCATGCAGGCCTCGGGCTTTTCCGAGTTCCAGACGCCGATCCTGACGGCGTCGAGCCCCGAGGGCGCGCGCGACTTCCTGGTGCCGAGCCGCCTGCATCCGGGCAAGTTCTACGCCCTGCCGCAGGCGCCGCAGCAGTACAAGCAGCTGCTGATGATGGCGGGCTTCGACCGCTACTTCCAGATCGCGCCCTGCTTCCGCGACGAGGACCCGCGCGCCGACCGCCTGCCGGGCGAGTTCTACCAGCTCGACGTCGAGATGAGCTTCGTCGAGCAGGAGGACGTGTTCGCCACGATGGAGCCGGTGATCGCCGGCGTGTTCGAGGAGTTCGGCGAGGGCAAGTCCGTCACCAGGAACTGGCCGCGCATCCCCTATGCCGAGGCGTTGCGCAAATACGGCTCCGACAAGCCGGACCTGCGCAACCCGATCGAGATGCAGGACGTATCCGAGCATTTCCGCGGCTCGGGCTTCAAGGTCTTCGCCCGCATCCTCGAGGGCGAGAAGAACCGCGTATGGGCGATCCCCGCGCCGGGCGGCGGCTCCCGCGCCTTCTGCGACCGCATGAACTCCTGGGCTCAAGGCGAGGGCCAGCCGGGCCTCGGCTATCTCATGGTCAAGGACGGCGGCGAGGGCCAAGGCCCGATCGCCAACAACATCGGCCCCGAGCGTGTCGCGGGAATCGTCGCCCAGATGGGCCTGAAGGCCGGCGATGCCTGCTTCTTCGCCGCCGGCGATCCCGACAAGTTCTACAAGTTCGCCGGCAGCGCCCGGAACAAGGTCGGTTCCGAGCTCGGGCTGATCGACGAGAACGCTTTCGCATTCGCCTGGATCGTCGACTTCCCGATGTTCGAGTACAACGAGGACGAGAAGAAGGTCGACTTCTCGCACAACCCGTTCTCGATGCCGCAGGGCGGCCTGAAGTCGCTGGTCGAGGACGATCCGCTCTCGATCAAGGCGTTCCAGTACGACATCGCTTGCAACGGCTATGAGCTCGCTTCGGGCGGCATCCGCAACCACCGCCCCGAGGCGATGGTGAAGGCCTTCGAGATCGCCGGCTATGGCGAGGAGACGGTGATCGAGCGCTTCGGCGGCATGTACCGGGCCTTCCAGTACGGCGCGCCGCCGCATGGCGGCATGGCTGCGGGCGTCGACCGCATCATCATGCTGCTCGCCGGGGCGACGAACCTGCGCGAGGTCGCGCTGTTCCCGATGAATCAGCAGGCCGTCGATCTCCTGATGGGCGCGCCCTCGCCGGCGACGCCGAAGCAGCTGCGCGAAGCGCATCTGCGCGTGAACCTGCCCGAAAAGGAAGGCTGAGCAACCATGGCCTTCCTGCCTGCCGGGCGAGCCTTGCTGCTCGCCTGTTTCGTCGCGCTGCCGCTCGGTGCCTGCGTCGCCGGCCATGCCGATACCGCTGCCGGGCGCGCCTCCCTGCTGGCGACGACAGTCTCGCGCGCGATCGCCTGCAAGGCCGGCTCGCCGCAGCGCACGACGCTGGACCGCTTCCTCGCCGCCGAGAAGGCGCGCGGGGCGAGCGACGAACAGCTCGCCGCGGCCCGCTCGGCCTATGTCACGATCTCAGAGGCCGAGACGATCAACCAGGACATCCGCCCGCAGCCCTGCACCGCCGAGGAGCGGGCGACGCTGCGCGGCAAGATGAACGATGTCCGCGCCGGCCGCTTCGAAGCGCCCTGACCGTCCATGGCTGCGCTGAAGCCCAGCCTCGTCGCACTCACGGCCGCCGGCCTCGCCGGCTGCACCGCCATGGGGCCGATGCCAGGCACACCCGAGTCCACGGCCGCGCAGGTGTCGCGGGCCTACGATTGCGGGCTGAGGGTCGACCGCGGCCGTATCATCGCGCGCCTGCCGGCCGAGCAGCGCGGGCGCTTCGTTGCCGCCAATGCGAGCTATGCGGTGAAGTCCTACAACGCGCCGCGCCGCTGCGAGGCGTCCGAGCGCGAACGGCTCCAGGCGGAGCTGCGCCTGGGTTCCAAGCGCTGATCGGCTCTTGCCGAAAGCCGCTCATCCCGCGCAGATGCAGGCCATGAGCCATTCCGCCACCGACGTCACCGCCATCGTCGTCAGCTTCGACAGTGAGCAGGTACTGCCAGCCTGCCTCGCCGCGCTGGCAGGCGAGGGCGTCGCGACCATCGTCGTCGACAATGCCAGCAGCGACGCTTCGCCTGAGCTCGCGGAGCGGCATGGTGCCCGGGTCCTGCGCAACGAGCGCAACGAGGGCTATGGCCGCGCCAACAACCAGGGCGCACGCGCGGCGGCGACGCCCTTCGTCCTGATCGTCAATCCCGATCTCGAAATCCAGCCCGGGTCGGTCGCAGCCCTGCTGGCGGCGGCGGAAGCTTATCCTGACGCCGCCGCCTTCGCGCCGCGGCTGGTCGAGCCGTCGGGGCGCGTGTTCCTGCAGCCGCGCTCGCTGCTCTCGCCCGATCATCTCAACCGGGCGCGCCGGATCGTGTTGCCGGAGGGCGATGCCTGCCTGCCCTTCCTGTCGGGCGCCTGCCTATTGCTGCGACGCGAGGTCGTCCTGGGCCTTGGCGGCTTCGATCCTGCGATCTTCCTGTTCTACGAGGACGACGATCTCTGCCGCCGCCTGCGCGAGGCTGGTCACGCGCTGATCCATGTCGATGGGGCGGGCGCGCGTCACGGGCGCGGCAAGTCGAGTGCCCCGTCGCCGCAGCGCCGCTTCACGGCGCGCTGGCATCTCGCCTGGTCGGAACATCATGTCGCGCGCAAATGGGGACTGCCGCTGCCAGGTTCAGGAAAGATCGCCGAAAACCTCGCCAAGGCAATCGGTTACGGCCTGATCCTGAATCGCGACAAGATGTACGCCCATGCTGGCTCGGCACTGGGCGCGCTCGCCGGCCGGGCCGGTCGCAGCGCACTGGCGCGACAGGGGCTGAGTGAGCAGCCCCTCCTTGCTGGCACGGACCCTGTCTTGCGATGAGCTAAGGTGCCGCGCCGGGCAGGTCCTCGATCCGTTCGGACAGAAGCGTCGGAATGAGCCGCCTGATCTCGGCTTCCGGGAGCAGCCACCAGCTGCTACGCAGCAACGCCGCGATGCGCTCCTCGCTCATCCGGTAGCGCACGATGCGGGCTGGATTGCCGGCGACGATCGCATAGGGCGGCACGTCCCTCGTCACCACTGCGCGCGCCGCCACCACTGCGCCATGGCCGATGCCGACGCCGGAGAGGATGAGCGCCTGCGAGCCCAGCCAGACATCGGAGCCGATGACGACGTCGCCGCGCGAGACATCGGCTCCGGCCAAGCCCGCGGCATCGGGCCAGAGGCCGGACATGGCGGGAAAGGGATATGTCGTCGCCCATTCGGTGCGGTGATTGCCGCCGAGCATGATCTCGATCCCGTCGGCGATCGAGCAATAGCGGCCGATCGTCAGCTTCGCGCCACTCTCGGGAAAGCGGACCTTGGGCCGGCCATAGGAATAGGCGCCGATCGTGATCTGGCCGGGCCGACGCGCCACCAGATTGGCGAGATGAAGGCGTGTCTGGTTGTGCGGGTTGATCCAGCGGCGCAGAAAGCCGCGTGGGCCGGTTGGGAGACCGGCCCACCAGATGGCAAGGGCGTCCGGACGCCAGTCGGCGTCCGGAGCAGGCAGGATTGGCGAGCTCAACGCGCCGACCTCACTCCGCCGTGGCGTCGACGTTGATCTTGTCGAAGATCTCGGTCGGTTCGCCGAGCGCGATCACATCGGCGAGGCCGAGACCGGCCGGTGTCTTGGCTGTGGCCTTCACCGTGAGCGTGCCCGGCTTGGCGACGAAGCGGGCGACGGCGTTCGCCAGCGCTTTGGCGCCATCGGAGGGTCCAAGGATGGCCGCAAGGCCGAGGCTCGCCATCATGCCGTATTCGCGCCGGACGTCCTCGACCTTGCGCTTCGACTTCTTCGCCTCGTTCTCGATCAGCTTCTCGGCGAGGCCGAGATTCTGCAGCTTCAGCTCGACAGTCTTGGCGGTGGCACCGAGCAGCGCGACCTGCGCGAGCGCGATATCGCCGGTGAAGACCTCCTTGCCGATATTGCCGAGCATGCCGGTGGCGTCGAGCCTGGCCATGCCGGCGCCGCCGAGCGAGAGCGTGCGGATGGCGAACTCCTTGCTCGCCTCCTGCCAGGCCAGGGAGAGCTTCGCCGAAAGGTCGATATTGCGGTAGCCCATCGCCAGCAGGTCCTTGGCGGCGGGATTGTCGGCGCTCTCGACGATGGGGAAGGTGATCTTGTCGAGCGTCAGCGTCATGTCGGTCGGGATGCCGTTAAGCTGCTCGCCGGCCTTGAGCTCGAAATTGCCGAGGCCGACCTGGATCGGCGGGCCGGCCGGGCGGCCGCGCTTGCCGTCCTGCGGCACGCTCATCTGCACGCCGCTCATCTTGACCGTGCCGAGCTTCGGGATGAAGCGGCGGAAGTCGAGCGCCTTGATGTCGACCGCGGAGTTGGCGACGGCCTTGATCTCGCGGATGACACCTTCCAGCGAGAAGCCGGAATAGCCGATGAGGCCGATGACGCCCTTGGCGCCGCTGCCTTCGAACTGCAGGCCCTCGATGGCGACGCCCGATTTCTCGGGGGCGTCCTCGCCGAAGGCGATGCGCGAGAAGCGCATGTCGACCGGCTCCGCCTTGGCGCCGGGCTTGGGCGGCGTCTTCAGCGCCATCACGATGTCGCGGACCTCGCCGCTGCCATAGTCGACGGCGTCGAAGATCTCGGCCATGGCGACGAGCAGCTTGCGGTCGCGCGCCTCGCTGATCGCCGGGTCTTCCTTGCTGTTGAGATTGCGCGAGGCCTTCTCCGATTCGTCGCTGAGCTCGGCGATGCGGGTCAGCAACTCGCCCATCGGCTCGGAGGCGACGCGCGCCTTGAAGCCGCGGATCGAGGCCTTGCCGGCGGTGACCTTGCCCTGTTCGCCGAGGTCGAGGACGTAGCCGTCCTGGTCGATCTTGCCGATGATCGGCTGCAGCGGAGGGGTCTCGCCGGGCTTGGCCTTCTCGCCGAAGATGCGGGCGATCTGCATCAGGTCGAGCACTTCGAAGCTGGTGCGCTTGATCTCGCCGTTCATCGGGCCGGTGGCCGCGCCCTCGACCTTGATCGTGCCGTCGCTCGATTCGCCGCGGCCGATCCGGCCTTCGCTGATGTCGAAGAATTTGATGTTGCGATAGGTGGTGACCTGTTTCTGTGGGCCGAAACTCTGTTCCATCACCAGGGTGGGGGCGCTGATCTCGCTGGCCGTGAGCTTGCCGAGCCGGGTGATTGCGCTCTCGCCGGGCTGGCTCGCGCCGGCCACGCCGCCGGCCGGGGCGGCGCTGGTGCCTGACAGGAGCAGCGCGCGGAAGCTGTCGCGGTCGAGCGGAGTACCCTTCACATCGAGCTTCGGGATCGACACGACGAACTTGCCGAAGTCGAGCTTCAGATTGTCGAGCTGGAAGTCGGCGGCGGAAGCTGAGCCCGTCAGGAGGAGGAGCAGGAGCCCCGCCGTGGGCAGCGGCCGGGAGCTGGCAAGGCGGCGGCCGGACAAGATCGTCATTGATGGTCTCCTGAAGCATCGTCGAGGCCCGCGAGCGCATAGCCCGGGCCAAGCTCCGATTGGTGACGTCAGAGGCGGATTCGCCGACGGCACGGCGAATTCGCTTCCGGTGGGAAGTCGCCGCAGACCCTGCCGCAAGGCGGCGGCGAAAGGAAGATGCGAGCGGTGCCGATCGGCGAAAAGCTTGACGGAGGGGCGCAGCTTTGTGCCATTGGCCCCAGAACCGCCACGAGGCCGCGGCAAGGCTGCCGCGGGGATGGCTTTGGGGCGCGAGGCGCGATGATGTCTGTTGTAGAACGTGTGCTGCGGGGCGTCTTCGCCGCCGTGCTGGTCGCCGGTGCCTTTGCTATGCTGCCCAAATCCGCCGAAGCGCAGGGCGCGCCAGCTGCGGGGCTGGAGCCGCTCGCCATCGTCACGAGCTCGGGACGTCACACCTTCCAGGTCGAGGTGATGCGAACGCCGGAGCAGCGTGCGCGGGGCCTGATGCACCGTCAGTTCATGCCGGCCGATCGCGGCATGCTCTTCGACTTCAAGCAGGTCGAGCCGGTCGCGATGTGGATGCAGAACACCTATATCTCGCTCGACATGCTGTTCATCCGCGCCGACGGCACGGTCGCGCGCATCGCCGAGCGGGCGGAGCCGCTCTCGACCCGGACGATTCCCTCGGGCGAGCCGGTTCTGTCGGTGCTCGAGCTCAACGCGGGCATCGCCGAGAAGCTCGGCATCAAGCCCGGCGACAAGGTCGAGCATCCGCTGTTCAAGCGCTGACCTTCTCTTGGCCTGACTGTTGGGCCGGACGTCCGGCTCACCCCAGTCTTTCGGAAATGGCGCGGCAGGTGGCGAGCAACGCCGCCAGCGCCTCGCGATGCTGCGGACGCGCTTCGCGCCGGTTCAGATAGGGCACGACGATGCTGGCGATGGCCTGGCCCTTGCGGTCGAGGATCGGTGCGCTGATGTCGGTCACGCCGACGACGTCGTGGCTGTCGGCGATCAGGAAGCCATCCGCGGCGATGGCTGCCAGCCCGGAATCAGAATCAGCGCCATCGCGGAAGGCGAGGATGACCTGGCCCGAGGTCGAGGCGGCGGCCGGCCGGCGATAGCCCAGCCGCAGCGTGAAATTGATGTCGCCGGGCCCGGCGATCGCGACGATCACCACCGTCTCGCCCTTGCTCAGCACGACCAGATGCGAGGATTGGCCGATCGTCTCGCTCAGGGCCTCCAGCGCCGGTGTCGCGATCTCGACAAGGTCGCGGGCGCGCGGCACCCGCATGCCGAGCTCGAACAGGCGGTTGCTGAGTGCGATCTCGTCGGTCGCGGGATCGCGGTCGAGATAGCCGCGCTCGATCAGCACGAACAGCATGCGGAAGATCTCGTTCTTCGAGCGCCCGAGCCGCTCTGCGATCGCCCGCGCTGAAAGTGGCGTCTGCGCCAGCGCCAGCAACTCGATGATCTCCAGGCCTTTTTCCAGAGCGGGCGCCGGATAGGGGCGGGAGCGGGCATCGGCGGCGGTCTCGGCCGTCATCGGATCTCTCCGGCTTGCTTTATTAGCGAAGCTTGACTGCATATACGAAACCGATAGCATTCCGCTAGGTCATCGTCGGTCTGCCGATGAGGGCAGGTGCGACCGGCCTTCCGGCTGCAGAAGCGGCCGGCATCAACGACAAATCGGGGGAGCATCATGGGACACGCTTTCAGATCGGCGATCTTCGGCGCCCTTGCCCTGTTCGCCGGGCTGGTCGCCAGCCTGCAGGCCCATGCGGACAAGCTCGACGACATCCTGTCGAAGGGCGTAGTGCGCATCACCGTCTTCGCCGATGTGCCGCCCTTCGGCATGATGAACGCCAAGCGCGAGCTCGAAGGCTTCGACGTCGACATGGCCAAGCTCGTCGCCAAGTCGCTGGGCGTGAAGCTGGAGCTGGTCCCGGTGCCGGCGGCGAGCCGTATTCCGTTCCTGCTCACCGACAAGTCCGACATGAACATTGCGGCGATGTCGATCACTGCAGAGCGCGCTCGACAGGTGATGTTCAGCGCGCCCTATGCCGACACCGCGCTCGCCGTCTACGGCGCCAAGGCGCTGGCGGTGAAAGCGGGCGCCGATCTCGGCCGCAACCGCATCGCCGTCGCCAAGGGTACGACCGAGGACCTCGTCCTTTCGGCGCTGGCGCCCTCGGCCGACATCATGCGCACCGAGGACAACGCCACGGCGGTGCAGGCCTATCTGGCCGGCCATGCACAACTGCTTGCCGCCAACAGCGTCGTCGTGGTCGAACTCGCCAAGCAGAACCCGAGCAAGGAATTCGACTTCAAGTTCGCGCTGCGGCGGGCCCCAGCCCACATCACCATCCGCCGCGGCGAGCACGACCTGCTGCGCTGGCTCGACACGCTGATCTTCCAGAGCACGCTGAACGGCGATCTCGACGAACTCCACAGGAAATGGCTGGGCGGGCCGATGCAGCCGCTGCCCGCGCTCTGAGAGCGGCGCGGGAGATGTCGAGGCACGACTTCGCGGTCGAGGAATTCGCCGAACGGCGCGCCCAAGTGCGGCGGGCGATGGCGGAACAGGGGCTGGACTGGCTGGTGCTCTTCCATCCCGTCTCGATCCGCTGGCTGACCGGCTCGGACGCCAAGAGCTACCAGGAGTTCCAGTGCCTGCTGGTGCCGGCGGCGGATGGGCCGATCGCGATGATGGCGCGCGAGGGCGAGCGGGCCGAGATCCTCGACGATGCCCTGGTCGACCGGTTGGAGACCTTCGGAGGTGGCGAGAACGAGGACCCGATTCCGCGATTCGCAGGTCTCGCCGACGAACTCGGCATGCTGGCCGGCCAGATCGGCGTCGAGGTGCCGGCCTATTATCTGCACCCGCATCATTACAGCGCGATCCGCGACCTGTTCGGCTCGCGTTTCGTCGAAGCGACCAATCTCGTCCACGATCTCACGCTGGTGAAATCGCCGACCGAGCTCGGCTATATCAGGCGGGCGGCGGCGATCGCTGACGATACGCTCAGCGTCTTCGGCAAGGCGCTGCGCGTCGGCCGCAGCGAACTCGAGGTCGCCGGCGAGGTCTATGGCGCGTTGCTGGCGCGCGGCAGCGGCCTGGCGGCGAGCCCGATCAACCTCGTCTCCGGCGAACGCTCCTGCTACAGCCATGGCGCCCCGACCGAGCGCCGGCTGCAGGCCGGCGACTACGGCAGCGTCGAATACGGCGCGACGGTCCGGCGTTACACCGCGACGCTCGGCCGGCAATTCTGCCTCGGCCAGCCCAACGCCAGGATGCGCGATCTCTACGAAATAGCCCGCCGCGCCTGTGACGCTTGCATCGCCGAGATTTGCGACGGAGCGCCCGCGACCGCTCCGCACGACGCGGCCAAGCGCGTGATCGGCGAGGCCGGCCTCGAGCATGGCCGCGTCCACACCTCTGGCTACGGGCTGGCGCCCGGCTTTCCGCCGAGCTGGGGCGAGCCGATGCACATGATCGGCGGCAGCCGCTACACCCTGCGCGCCGGCATGGTCGTCAGCGTCGAGCCGCCGGTCTTCCTGCACGAGGAAGGGCTGGGCGCGCGCCTCATCGACAACGTCCTCGTCACCCGGGGCGGCTGCGAACTGCTGTCACGCAGCTCGCGCGATCTCATCGTCGTCTAGGCATTGCGGCTGCGCGGGCTGTTCCCATCCCGCCTGTTCGATGCTATGGCGTAGCGCGTTGCTTCGCCTCGTCGAGGTACGGCGACGGTTCGGTAAGTGATTCCATGCACTTGCAGGATATTCGGGGTATAGCGCAGCCCGGTAGCGCATCTGCTTTGGGAGCAGATTGCCTAATCATCCAATCCTCTTGATATCGCTGGTGTTTTTCGCCTCGGTTCCCGTCTCCTGGGAACTTTCGCGGGAAGAATGCGCGGAATCCATCGCGCGGCGCAGATCGTCCTCCGTCGCGTGAGCGTACTTCATCGTCGTCGCGATCGAGGCGTGCCGGGCCAGCTTCTGCCCGAGCTTCAGGTTGCCGCTGTCCCTGACCAGGCGCGTGATGCCAGTGTGCCGGTTGTCGTGGAAGCGGTAGCCCATCAGCGGATCCGCCTTGGACGACTTCATGCCGGCGCGCTTTCGGGCGCGGCGAAACTCGGTCTTGAGCCCTTCCATGGTAATCGGCCGCGGCGTCAGGTTATCGGCGCCTTCTTCGTGCCGCTCCGGCTTGTAGAGCCAGACAGGGCCGGTTGGGCTCGTCTCGCCCGCGGGGATGACGCTTCGCAGAATGCGCTCCATCTCGACCGAGAGCGGGATGAAGGCGATGACCTCCCCCTTGCCGACGAGGTTCAACCTGCGACCGCCCCAGTCGACATGCTCCCACCGCATTGCCAGCAACTCGTGCCGGCGCAGAGCTGACAGTACCGCGAAACGGATGATCGCCTGATAGGATGGGCGCAGCTTGGCGAAGAGCTTCTCCTCTTCGGTGTCGGTCAGCTCGCGCACGCGTTCCTTCGGTTCCTCGAGCAGGTGCTCCGCCCATTCGATCTTCGCGACCTTCTGGCCCCACAGTGAGGCCCGGCGCAGGATCGCCCGCAGCGGCTCCAGCACCGTCCGGTTGACCGTCGAGTCCGCGACCTTCTCAGCCTGGCGCTGGACGACCAGCCGCGCGACGAGATTGTCATCGATCTTGCTAACCAGCGTGCTCTTGCCGACCTTTGTCTGGAGCCATTCGAGATAGCGCTCGACCTCTGTCGAGCGGGCGCGCTTGCCGCCCTTCTCTCCGTACCAGCGGCTTGATGCCACGGCGAAGGTCATCGGCTCGTGTCCGGCGTCCTGCGCCGCAACCGTGTCCGCTTCCCGGCGCTTGTCCTTGACGAATTTCTCTGCCGCTCTGCGCTCCGTTTCGCCCGTACAGCCGCGAAATCGATGACCTCTAACCCTGAAGTCGTAGGCGTAGACGCCGGCCTTTTCGTCCCAGTAGAGTCCTCTGACCTTGGCTGCCATTGAGTGCGCCTCCTGCGCGCGATGAAGTCGTCGAGATCGGAAGGGGAAAGCCGCCACGCCGGGCGGCCTCCAGTTCCGACGTCGACTGCAGCAACATCGCCGCTTCGAATCAGCTTGCGCAACTGCCGCTCGCAGATCCCGAGCACTTCAGCGGCCTGCGCCATGGGGATCAGTGAGGGCATCCTCACCTCCCGCCCATATGCGGCCAGTCGCCGGGGGCGTCCTGCATTGGCTCGGGGGTGGCGCGCGAGTCCGCGATCCACAGTGCGGCTCGGATGAGCGCGTAGACGACCAATGCCGCGATGATCCCGGCGGAGAAGCCTTGCCACGTGATCATGCCATCACCTCGAACAGGCTGGCGATGCCGACCGCGAACGGACCTACGACAGTGATCAGGAAGGCTGCAGCGCGCTCACCGATCTCGTCGATGATCCAGGCATTGACGATACGACCGTCATCGACCGCGCGGCGTTCGACGCACCACAGTCGAATACCGATCTTGCCGCTGGGCGGGTAGCGATCGAAAGCCTCCGCCGCGAGCACTGGATCCAGATACTCGGGCAGGGCGGGCACGATGCCACGCTCGATCCGGTCAACAACCTTGCGGGCGCCGGCTTCGCTATCGGCTGGGATGTAGTAGCGGACGGTCATACGAACCTCCGGGGCGGAAGGGGCTTGCCGAGTGCTCGGGTGGCCGAGCGTTGCGGCGCGAATTTCGGGAAGGCTGGGCCGCGCAGCCGCGATGGCGGGCGGATGCCGAGTTCCGCGCGCTTGTTGCGCTTGGCCTTGGCCGCGCGGGTATGGTCGTCGGCGTCCTTCTCCGCCTTGCAGCGGTCGAGATGGGCCGGGCCGATGTTTCGGTCGCAGCGTTCGCCGGACTAGTTGCCGGTGGCGGCATTCTCGCCGGTGTCCTTGCGGCAATCGGGGCCAAGGCCGCGCTGGCCCGCCGCGAGATGGCGCTCACGGCCAAGACGGCCGGCACGACCGCCGGAAACCTTGAAACCGTCACCAACGTCTTCAAGGGCCTCGGGCTCGGCGACGAAGCGGAGAAGTCCGCCCAGGCCGCGGTCGAGAAGATGAACGAACTCACCAAGGCCATTAAAAAGGGCGGTGAGGAAGGCGAAGAGGCCAAGAAAAAACTCAAGGATTTCGGCATCGATAGCAGCTTGGCGATCGGCGCCGACGGCAAGATGCGCGACTCCTCCGCGCTGCTCCTCGATGTGGTCGAGGCCTACAAGACGGCGCAGGGCAAGGCCCAGGCTCTCCGGACGAAGCAGGGAACGACGGCCAATCCGCGCCAGAAGCGCAAGGTGGGCGCGCAGGCTCTAGAGCAAGAGCGCAAGGCCGACCAACTCGCCGAGAATGCCGGCATCGAGGGCAAGCTCAAGGTCCTGATCGACGAAAAGTCGATGCCCGAGCTGCGAGCGATGTACGAGCGTATGGCATCATTGATGTCGACTACGTCGCCGGGCAGCGAGCAGCAGCAAGCAGAGGTCGCAAAGCAGGCGGCAGAGGCCGGGCTCAAGTTTGACGCCGTTCTCCAAGGCGTCGCGACGCGCTTCACCGAGCTCGGAGTTGTGGTCGCAACTCAGCTGCTCCCCCCCCTCAACACTTTTCTGGACGGCGTAGTCGGCTTTGCCAAGAAAATCGGCCTGATTTCGGAGACAGTGGGCGAACGCAACGCGCGAACCGAGCAGGAGCGCGAGGCGAACCGCGGCCGTGTCATGAGCGCTCCCCGGACTGTCGAGGAAGCAGAGCGTGCAGCCGAAGCCTCCCAAAATCGCTTCGAGGCCGACGTCCAAGCACGGGCTGCGGCTCGAAAGGCTCGATACGGCACTTCCAGCGAGTCGCCGCTGCCGCC
Organism: Allobosea sp. FBZP-16; assembly: GCF_002831785.1. Classification (NCBI taxonomy): domain Bacteria; kingdom Pseudomonadati; phylum Pseudomonadota; class Alphaproteobacteria; order Hyphomicrobiales; family Alloboseaceae; genus Allobosea; species Allobosea sp. FBZP-16. Next base: position 235,143 of record NZ_LNCQ01000006.1, read on the forward strand.
GAACCGTGCAGATTCTTCGGCGTCGCCCCTCGGCGCACTGCCTGAATGGAATCCGCGCTCCGTAGCGTTGGCTGCGGCTCCGGCTCGTATGGGCCCGGGCGCTCCGACCGCCCCCACGATGTCCATGCCCGCTCCGACGCCGGGTTGGCTGGACGGGCTGAAGTCGCTTCTCCAATCTGTCCCGAAGATCAAGGCCGATCTCTCGCCTGAGATGAACGCCTCGAAGATGAAGAACGCGGCGGCGCAGAACAAGGTCGAGAACAATCTAACCGCGACTGCCACTGCTACGGCGACCTTCTCGGGCATCTTCGACGCCGAAGCGGCGCGGAAAGTGCAGCAAATGATCGACCAGTCGATCCAGCAGGCGGCCGGCAAGCTGAAAGCGCAGGGCGCTGGCGTTCTTGGCGCCATCTCTGCGAAGGGCTCCAACTCCGGGACGGCGTCAGCCGCATCGCCGTGACCTGCATCGTCATCAGCCGCAAGATCGGCCCGGTGAAGCTCGACGCGGTGATGCGCGAAGAGCACCGGGCAGAGATGGAGATCGCTGAGCACCCGGTCGAGAGCGGGGCGAAGATCAGCGACCATGCCTGGTCGAAGCCCTACATCGTCCGCCTGGAGGCGGTCGTCGGCCGTGCCCGCGCCAAACAGGCGTGGAAGCAGTTGCTCGAGTTCCAGCAGAAGGCCGAGCCGTTCGACCTCGTCACCGGGCTCGTCATCTACAACTCGATGCTGGTCAAGGAACTGACTGCCACCCGAGATCCGGAGCACAGCCAGGTTCTGCATTTCGAATGCGAGCTGCAGGAAGTCCGGATCGTCGACACGGAAGGCGGCGGCAAGGACGACGCTGCGAATGGCGGCAAATCCAAGAGCGATGCGGCCAAGCAGACCTCTCAGCGCGGCCAGGTCGCGGCTCGACCGGCGCAGAACATCCCAGCAAACACGAACAACACGCTGGCCAACGCTTACGCCGCGCAGAAGAGCTGAGTCCTGTCCATGGCCACCGTCATTCGCGAGCTGCCGATCACGTCGGCGCCGTCGCAGGCGTTCACCACGACGCTCTCCGACAAGCGCTGCGACTTCCGCGTCAACTATTCGACCTGGGCTGATCGCTGGTCGTTCGATCTGTCCGTTGAGGGCGTTCCGGTGCTCGCCGGCAGACGGATTGTGACGGGCGTCGATCTCGTTGCGCCGTTTCGGCTCGGCATCGGCTCGATCATTGCCGCAGGCTGGGGTGACCAGGAGGCGGAGCCGAACCGCGACAACCTTCCAAGCGGTGTCGTCCGGCTCTTCCATGTGGCCGAGGAATCGGCATGACCCGGCAGTGGCTGCGCGAGATCGAGGTCACGATCTCGGGCTCTGCCGGCACGATCACGGTGAAGGATCTCAAGATCGACTTCTCGGTCCAGAAATCGATCGGATCGAAGCAGAACACCGCGACGATCTCGGTGTGGAACCTGACCAAGTCGCATCGCAAGCAGCTCGGAGAAGAGTTCGACCAGATCGAGCTCAAGGTCGGTTACCGCGATGGCCCCAAGACCGTCCTGTTCAAGGGCTCGATCCGGGACGTCACGCACACCAAGGAAACCGCTGACATCCAGTCCGAGATCGAGTGCGGTGACGGCGACGAGGGTATCAACAAGGGTGCAGTCAGCAAGACGTTCGATGCCGGGACGAAGCCCAAGGAGGTCATCGAGTATGTCGTTAAGGAGATGCCGAAGACGACGCTCGGCAATCTCTCTGCGGGCATCGCCAAACTGGCTCCGTTCTCGCGGCCCGTCTCGCTCTTCGGCTGGGGCTTCCAGGCGCTCGACTCGCTCGGCCGTTCCAACGGCTTCTATTGGAGCGTCCAGAACGGTCAGGTCGAGGTCGTCCAATACGACGAGGTGATCGAGGACGGTGGGCCTGTCGTGGTGTCCTCTGAGACCGGAATGATTGGCGTCCCCGAGATCACTGACAAGGGCGTCAAGGTGAAGGGGCTGCTGAACGCCAACATCATGCCTGGTCGCCAGATCGATGTGCGTTCCGATTTTCTCGACGAGGACAGTGGCCGCGACAAGCGCAAGTCGGATGAGGGCGGCGGCATCTTCCGCGTTTCGAGCTGCACCTTCTCAGGCTCCAACCGCGGCGAGGACTATTTCGTCGAGGTTGAGGGCAACCGCGTCGAAGGCGGCAAGGTGAGGAAGTAATGGCAGGCTATCAAGGATCGTCGACGCGCCGCAGTCCTGTGGAGGCACTGGCGGCCGCCATCGAGGCAGAGTGCCGGGAAATCAACACCGTCATCGATGGTGTCATCGTCTCATTCGACCGGACAACGCAGCGGGCCACGATCAAGCCGAAGCTTCAGCGAAAGTTCGGCGACAAGGTGCTGGAAGCGCCCGACATCAAGGAAATCAAGGTCGCTATGCCTGGCGGCGGCGGCTTCGGGGTGCATTACGATCTGAAGCCCGGCGACCCCGTCACGCTGATGATCCGGCAGCGCAGCGTCGACAAGAGCCAAACGGAGGGCGGCAACACCGACAACGCGCCTGGCCGGATGCATGACCTCTCCGACGCGGTCGCCTATCCGGGCGGCGGCGAGGATTCGAAGGTCATGACGAACATGCCTGAGGGCGGCGCCCATATCGGGACGACCGATGGCAAGAAGGGTCTTCAGCTGCGGGCCGATGGCTCCCAAGCGATTGTCGGCGGCCCGGATGGGGCCGACAAGCTCATTATCGCGCCTGATGGGCGGGTAGACCTCAAGGCGGGTGGCGAAACCCTCTTCGAGATCCTGGGCGATTTCGTCACCATCTTCAAAAATCACCAGAACGGCGGGTCGCCGATGCGGCCCAGCGACATGGCCGCGGCCGATACCCTGCTCGTCCGGATCGGCAGCATCAGGGGCTATTGAACGATGGCGCAGTTCGTCGGCCTCAGCATACTGCCGCATAACGACCTGCAGCTCGACGCGACCGGCTCGCCAGTGCTCGTCACCGAGGGTGAAGCGATCGGCCAGCACATCCGGCAACGGCTGATGCTGTGGTCAGGCGAATGGTTCCTGAACGAAGCCGCGGGCGTGCCCTGGCTCGATCATGTCCTAGGCAGGCCGCCATCCGAGATTGAGCTCGCCGAGGCTGTGATCAAGGCGGAGATCATGGCCACGCCCGGCGTGGCTGAGATCATCGAGTTCGAGGCACGCTACGACCGCGCCTCGCGCGGGCTCCACATCGACCGGTGCCAGATCGCAACCGTCCTCGACGACCTCATCGATATCGAATTCTGAGGCAAACCATGCCCTATGGCGTCATTCCGAGCGGCTTTGAACTCAAGCGGCTGCCGGAGATCCTTGCCGACCTGGAAGCGGCGAACGTCGCGACGTTCGGCCCGGGCGTCATTCAGACTGCGGCCTCCCCGCTGGGCGAGATCAATGGCCTCCACGCGGACCTGGCGGCAAGCCTCTGGGAGCTGGCCTTGTCAGTCTACCAGAGCCTCGACCCGGACCAGGCCGAAGGTGCTCGCCTCAATCAGATCGCCAAGTTGCGCCTCCTTTCCCGGGGGGGAAAGCGAAAGCGATCTCGCGTTCCGGCAGGCGATCACCAATGCTGGCCGCGCCCGCATTGACATGAGCGACCTCTCGCAGGCGCTGTCGGCTCTGACGGGCGTCACCTATGCGCAGACCTTCGTCAATGATCTCGACGCCGCCGATAGCGACGGCATTAGCGGCCATAGCGTCGCCGTGGCCGTGCTCGGCGGAGATGATGACGAGATCGCGCGTACGATCCGCGCCTACGTCGTTCCTGGTATCGGCACGTACGGCAACACGACGGTCGAGACTGAGATCGAAGGCTTCTGCCGCTCCGTGCGGATCATTCGTCCCGAGGTGATCCCGATCGAGCTAGAAGTCGACGTCATCGCGCGTCCTGACCGAAATGGTTGTCCGCCGCCGGCGGCGCCGGTCATCGCCGCAGGCATTGCGCAAGGCATGACGGGCTCGGAGCGCCCCCGCAATGGTCAGGACGTCACGGAGTTCCTTGTCCGACGCATCGTCGAGAGCCGGTATCCAATGCTCGAGGTCCAGGAGGTGAGGGCGGGGGTCATCCCTGCCACCCCGACGCTTGTTCCGCTGGCGATCTCGTTCTTCCAGATCATGCAGATCTCAGTCGACAAGATCACCGTCTCGGTGGCGTGATGGCGGAGCGTTCTTGCCCTGTCGCCGGCGACCTCGTCGAAACTGAAATCGACCGGGTCGCCACGCAGTACCGCGAGGCGACGAAGTTCCTCGGTCTGGTCCGCAATATCCTAGCGGAGGGCGAGCGCGCTGCGATCAGCCTTTGCAGCCTGCCCGACTTCTTCGACCTCGACACAGCGGTCGGAGACCAACTCACGATCCTCGGTAAATGGCTCGGCTTCCCGCGGTGCCACTGCGTCTGCGGCGCCACGCCGCCCGTCGCAGGCTTCGACTGCGAAGAATATGCGGGACCTTACACTCTCGTTGGATTCTGCTCGCCTGGATCAAGCTGGGTCGATTGCCCGACTCTGGGCGACGGCGAGGTCTGCATCGACGACGACGAAGTCTATCGCAGGTACCTCCGCGCCCGTCGCTATCAGATGCTCGGCCTCTACGACATCGCATCGCTTCAGACCGCGATCCGGCAGGTCTGGGGCGAGACGGCACAGGTTGCGGACGCCGCGGTCGGCCGTGTCATCCTGTCGCCTGGCCGGGTGCTGACCGCCGCCGAAACGGCGCAGTTGCCGATTGCCTTCCGCGTTTTCCCGATCGCGCCGGGGATCAAGGCCTACATGCACATCGGCACGGGCCCAATCGCGGGGTTCGGAGCGGGCTGGGCCGGGTTCTGCGAGGACGCCAGCTGGCTCTGTGCGAGCGACCCGCACACCTACTTCTGCGTCGTCTAACCTTCAGAGGACAACATGGCGGATTTTTCCCCGGCGTTCGCTCACGCGAACGGCGACAAGCGCATGCCGACCGCAGGCGAGATCGAGGACGGGTTAGGCTGCGGGCCGCTGAGCTTGCCTCTGTTCAACGGCCTCTTCAATGCTCTGTACGCAGAGCTTGGGGGGCTGATAACACTCTCGGCGATCACGCCTTCCAATGCCAATATGCAGCAGGTCGCCGAGGCGGTCCAGTCGGGCCGAATTTGCTATGCGGTTGCTACGGGGACTGCCAACGCTTGGGTGGTGACACCCGTTCTTGCCGTGCCGGCCTATTCGGCCGGCCGGGTTCTCTGGATCAAGGCGCCGGCGACGAACACCAACACTAGCGTCACTGCTAACGTCTCCACGCTTGGTGCTCGACCGCTGAAAAAGGCTGATGGCTCGAACCCCGCGATCGGGGACATTCAGAACGGCCGTTGGTATCCCACGATCGACGACGGCACGAATATCTGCATCATCTCAATGCTGCCTAGCGACGCGCGCGCGGCGATGGTGGGCCTTACCGGCAATTGCGTTCTATGGCTCGATGGCACGGCCCTGCGCCTGTCGCGGAAGAATGGCTCGCAGCTGATCGTCAATGGGCAGCCGGTCGAGGTTCCGCTTGTCGGCCCGGCGTTGTCCACCGCGGGCAACAGCAACAGCGTCGACTACTTCATTTATGCCTATGTCGACGGCAGTGGCGCGCTGCAGCTTGAAAAGTCGACGACATCATACGTCATCGGCTCGGACGGCACGCCAATCAAGAATGGCGATCCGTCTCGGGCCCATGTGGGCATCGCCGGATCCAACGCGTCCGGCGCTTGGGAAGACAGCTTCTCCAATCGACTCGTCCGATCCTATTTCAATCGAGAATCGAAGCGCGGGTTCAACCGCTTTACGGCGGACCGGTCGACGGCTGCAGGATCGGGCTCACCGGCCGAAATCAACACCGAGATCCGCTGCAACTTCGTCTGCTATCCCGACGACCTCGTCGACGGTTTCGCTACCGGCTACTGTTTCAACTCAGGAGCCTCAGGCACGACCTACTCGGTGGTCACCTACGATGGCACTGTCACGAATAATTCTGGCATTTCCGCCGTATTCGGCACGTCCGGGGGGCCCGTTGCAGCTCACCAGCAAACCTCTGGCCTGACGGTCGGGCGGCACTATGCGACGCTCACCGGCTACAATTCCTCAGGCACCGGCACCTGGGGCGGCAACAGCGCCTCAGCACCATCCTGTCTTGTTCACGTCTCTCTGAGGTGATTATGAAACCGATTGGACCGACCTTTGGCGCCGAGCTTGATGCCGCTGGCCTCGGCGGCCTGCCCATCTCCTGGAGCGGAGATGGCGACTTGCAAGGGCTCGCGGGGCTCAGCACGAAGCAGAAGTCCGGCGTCAAAGCAGTGCTGGCCGCTCACGACGCCAACCGTATGCCCCTCACAGCACTGAAAGATGAGGCATTTTCGCTTATCACGTCTGTCATCTCGACCACTGCACAGCTCAACATGTCCGCCACTATGGCGGTGATAGCTGGCGCGCCGGCCGATCAGCGTTCGGCCGAGGAGCAAAGTTTCGCAGAAACTTTCGCAGCGGGCGTCGCCTGGATTCAGGCCGTTCGGCATCGCATGCAGGAGTTGGCCGATCGCGGAGGCGTGACGCCGGCAGGCGAGAAGAGATGGCCCAAGCCGAAACAATCAGTGGTTGATCTCGCCGCGATGTACTAAGCGACGCTGGGGCAGGGAAGAGATCTATGGATCGTCGTCGATTTCTAAAGCTCGGGGTTGCCGCGGCGGCCTCGCCTCTCATTCTGCCACGGCCGGCTCTGGCGACCGTGCCGTTGATCACGCATGGAGAATTCGCCAAGACGCACACGACCAAGAACGACATGTTCTGGAACTGGCGACGGGTAGAGCAGTTCACGATCGGGCTTCAGGTCGAGCGGAGAACGCGTTTTCGGCTCGGTTTTAACGCCTGCCTGAGGCTAGCTGATCGTATGGACCGGATGGCAGTCTATGCCATCAGCGCTGGTCTGCGCGGCCCCTCTACCGCAAACAACTGGCCTGGCACGGCCGACCCGTTTTGGTCTCGCCCTCCGGAGATTCGCGGCTGCTTTGTCCGTGCAAACATTCTGCCGTCGCTGATCACGTTCCCCAGCGGCCAAAGTGATCGTCACAAATATGCGACGCCATCGTTCAGCTCGGTCGGTTGGGTAGACCCGGGCTATGGCGCGTCGAGATTTGGGCGCGGTCGCGCTCCTCAGCATCGATGGGCCAAGCCACCAACTGGGATAATACCGTCGGCGAGAACCCTGGCGGCGACGGGCTCGTGATGTTCGATCCGGACCCATACGACGCCTATGATCCGAACTTTCCCGCGAACAACGCCGAGGTCTCTGCTAATACCTACCCGCAGAACCAGCTCTGGGTCGAGCTCGACTAGATTGCCGCTTACCCCATTAAAACAGAGAGGTCGACGTCCTAGAGATGCGTCCGACAATCTCCTCGGCCTTATGTGGAGCAATTTTCGGAGCTGCGCTGCAATTTACAGTCACGGCCGTAGAAATTACGCGCCCGGTTGATTTGCCTTCATTGATCGGAATGAGCGGCGGAGAGGCGAATTCACTCAGTACGAAGAATGCTTATCTCAATCGCCCCCGCGAATTTCTTGTATTTGAGCCGGCCGACATCGAACTTTTCGTGGTTGAGCCGCCGGGGGCAGATAGTGAAAAGGCGGCATCTGCAACTGGTTAGCTGGTCTCGGCCATTTTGTCGGAGGGCTCGGACGCTTTCGATATCGGCCTCGTACATAATACGCCGAAGGTAAACTCGTCAGACCCGCTCACTTGGAGTTGGCGGATTACACCCAAGAAGTCGGCGTCTTTCTGATCTCGATCGATGTTCTGTCGACCCCAGCAGATCGACCTAAGGATGTCGTCGCGAGCCTTCCCATCAAGGTAGCTTGGAGCGTCAGAGCAAAGGGCAACAGTGGGATGAAGTATCTTCTCACAGCATCAAATCTGGTGAGCGCTGCAATCTGGGCGGTCACTGGAGCAGCCGTAAGTCTTGTTGTCTATTTCGGGTTGGGCCTGTTCACGCGGCGTCTTTAGTCGGCCCCGCGCCCCGATCCCCTTCTCGCGCCGCCTCCGGGCGGCATTTTCATATCCGAGGGATATTCTACCACCTAGAGCCGCGTGCTGGTCTCAAGGGACGACAACCGCGTCGGTCGCAGGTGCTTTCCCAGACGCGGCCATCGACGATGCAGCGGCTGGGATTGCAGTCGACGCCGTCGCCGTAGCCGCCTCTATCCCACTGTCGCCGGCGAGGGCGCTCGTAGTCATCGTCATATCCGCCGTAGCCAGGAGCACCACCGCGGACCCGGCCGACAGGGCCGCTGATTGGGCGGCAGCCATATCGATCGCAGGTTGACTGCGTGTAGACGCCAGTCCGCGGGTCGACACAGCTTTGAGGTGTGCACTGCAACTGCACACGATGGATGTCGTTCGGCGCCGGGATCTCCGGAGCCGGCATTGCCCAGGCGCTCGAGGCGAGCGCACCGAGGATCAGAGCTGGGGCAAGAATTGAGAACCGCATGAGGTTTCCTCCCGTCGCGATGATCGATCGCGGCAGCTGAACGCTTCCTGACAACACAAGTTCCCGTGCCGCCTTCCGGCGGCTTTTCCTTACCCGGAGCACGACCATTACGAACGCTGAACCTCAGCGGGCGACGGCCTCTGTCTTTGCCCAGCCCAAGGCCACCCGTCGCATCGACGAGATCATCATCCACTGCACGGCGACGCCCGAAGGGCGCTCCGTTTCAGTCGATACCATCCGCAGCTGGCACATCGGCCAAGGCTGGAAGGATATCGGATACCACTGGGTCGTGCTGCTTGATGGCACCGTGAAGCCCGGCCGTCACGAGGCCCAGATCGGCTCGCACGTTGCTGGCCACAACACCGGCACGCTCGGCGTCGTGTACGTCGGTGGCGTTGCCGCTGACGGGAAGACGCCGAAGGACACGCGGACCCCGGCGCAGAAGGCCGCGCTGCTGGCGCACGTAAAGGCGCTGATCGAGCGCTATCCGACTGTCAAGAAGGTGACTGGCCACAACCAATACGCGGCCAAGGCCTGCCCGAGCTTCGACGTCCGGAAGGACGAACTCGGCCGCCTGGTCTGAGGTCGGCGAGAAAAAGCTGCCGGTGCCACTGGCTGGGGGGTCGGGGCGACCGGCAGCCGTTCGGAACATCCCCCCGAGTTTCGAACGCTTCTCAGCCTACTCCAAGACGCGCGCTCTTCAAGGCCTTGGAGCGCCCTTAATCCCGATCAATCGGCCGTTTCGAGCAAGCCGAGTTCACCACTAGCAGCAGCATGGAGAGCAGCATGATCAACAACGTTCAGTTCTGGAGCTTCCTGCGCCAGATCCTTCTGGCCGTCGGCGGCGGTCTCGTGACGAAAGGCTATCTGGATAGCGGCACGCTCGAGGCGATTGTCGGGGCGGTGATCACGATCCTGACGGCGGCGTATGGCCTGTACGTGCGGCGCAAGGCGGGCCTGGTGGCTGCTGCCGCGGCTTTGCCGGAGGTGGCGAAGATCGTCACCACGCCGGAGATTGCGGCCAGGGTCGACGATCCATCCGTCACGACACGATAGGGCAGGGCCAGTGATGCCCCATCGCGACAAGCCGCTGCCTGTCAGGCTGTATCTCGGCATCCACGATCATTTCCCGGCCCGCCGGTCGGAATGGGTGCTGGCCTGCATCCTAATCGCCTGGGGCTGGATCCTGCTGAAGCCGGCGGATGCATGCGCTGCCAGCCCGGCCTGGGCGCAGATGGCGGCGATGATGGGCGAAGAGGCCTGGGGCAAACTTGCCATCTCGATCGGCGCCTTCCGACTCCTTGCGCTCATCATCAACGGCACCTTTTCCCGGACCTGGTACGGGCGTTGGTCGCCGCATGTCAGGGCACTGGCGAGCTTCCTGACATGCTTCCTATGGTTCCAGATCTCGTTCGGTCTGTGGAATTCCGATGCGGCGACGACTGGCCTTGCTGTGTATCCCGGCCTGCTTGTGCTCGACGCGATGAACATCGTCGCCGCGACACGTGACGCGGGGAGCATGGACAAGGCCGTCTCTGATGACCGACCCTAGCGCGCTCACCACCGAGAACATTATCGGCACGCTGATCGCCGGTATCGGCATCGGCATCTATGCGCTGCGGGAGTACTTCAAGACCCGCAAGGCGCCGGCGACTGCCCAGAACGGCGACCGCGTGATCCCGGGCGTGACGATCGCCGACATGCAGCCGATCCGCGAGCTCGCTGCCGAACAGGCGCGTACCACGGCGGCCAATGAGCGGATCGCGGCCGCAGCCGAGGGCCTATTCAAGCTTCTGCGCGACCAGGCGCAGGACGATGCGATCGAGGAAGAGGTCGAGCGTCGCCTCCGGCAGCGAGAGATCGATCGGCGGCGCCGCACCACCAGATCCTGAATTGCCGGCCATCCGCCCCGCGATCGTGTGGCCCGCGTTGTAATCAAAGTTCGTTTGCGTCGGGGATGCGGATTCTTTCGGGGCTGCATCTTACTTCAGTAATTCGCTCATCATGTCTAGTGTTAATTTTCCGATCGCTAGTAGGTTCTACATTAAGTACCATATGTTGTCCGTTACTATATATCAAAATGACGAACATGTTTGATCTGGCTGGGCTTTTTATTAAAATCTCGCCGTAAGAATTGTCTTTCGATGTCGTCTCTATTACATTGACGACAATTCCATTGTCGCAGGCTGTATCCCATTTGCGAGACTGTACGGTCTTGTTCGTTGGACGTCCTGCCCTTCCGGGCATGTTAGTAGCCTGCTTTTGACGAGACTCATTGACTTCTGGTTTCGGGGGCTGGCTTGGCTTAGCACTATCACGAGATTTATCATTAGGAGCCGGGGAGCGCGAAGGTTTCGGCGCGACAGCGTCGGTTGAACCTGACAATCGAAGATAGTCCTCGGCCAGGGAGCGATAGGCGCAAATCGTGCCGCACCCCTTGAGATAGTCCTCATAGCGGCCGGAGCCGCCCAGCCTCACCCAGTTCTGCTCGTCGCTCGCGGCCTCGCCGCTGCGGCGCTTGTCGAGCAGCAGCGCCATCGCGGCCTCGCGATAGCCGCAGGTCTCGCCGCAGCGCGCGACGTAACCCTCGAGCGCGCTGCGCTCGCCCGCCGCCTTGGCCAGCTGCCAGTTGGCCTCGTCCCGCGCCACTGCCACGGCACGCGCCACCGCCGGCACCGGCTGCGCCACCGGCAAGGCGATCGAGGCGAGATCGATCTCCGGCGCCTGCTCGCGGCCGCTGTCACGCCGGGCTGCCGCCTCGACACTCTCCTTGAGGTAGCGTTGCAGGTCGGACCAGGCGAGCGGGCCGGTCTCGGGCGCGCCAGCCGGACGCGCCAGCC
>NZ_LNCQ01000006.1:246496-251907 GCF_002831785.1 Allobosea sp. FBZP-16
ATACGCGGCTTGGCCGGGGTAAAACCTGGCGCCGAGACCGCGAGCAGGCTTTCACCCTTGCGTCCGGTCTCGCCGGTGAAGCAGGCGTCGATCATGACGATCAGCTGGCGCTGCGCTCCGATCTTATGCCGCACCAGTTCGAGGTTGCGGTACAGCGTCTGCAGCGCGTAGCCGCTCTCGACGACGTTGGGATTGCCGTCATGCGGCAGCAGGAAGGGCTGGCGGGTAGCGAGGTCCGGCACGCCATGGCCGGAGTAATAGACAAACACATTCGACCGGCCCGGTACGACGCTGCGCCAGAGCTGGCTGCCTTGCGGATTAACCTCGCTGCCGAACATCTGGGTCAGCTCGCCCAGCGTCGCATCCTTCACGAGGAAGACGTTTTGCTCGCGGAAGCCGAGCGTGCCGGTGAGGTAGGCCTTGATTGCCTCGGCATCGTTATGGGCGAAGTCGACAGTGCTGGTGCGTCGGTACTCCTTGTTGCCGACCACGACAGCGATTGAATCGGCATTGTCCGAAAACACAGGGGTCTGCGCCGATGCGGCCGTAAGCCACGCCAGTCCTATGCAGTAGAGAAAGGTCCTGAGTAGCGTCGGCATGGCCCTGTCCTAACCCAGCGTCATGCTCGCATGTCGGAACGCGGTTGGCGAGGCATACCGCAAGTGACCGTCTGGCCGGCGTAACCGGCTGCCCTCCTTGGGCGTTTCCTCGCTAGTCTGGCCGGCCATCCTTCGGGGTGGCCGGCCTTTTTCGTTTCAGCTACAGGACGGTCGGGCAAGCGACCGAGCGAATATGACCGATCAAGAGACCCAGCGCTTCTACTGTGCTCGATCGGCTCCTAGCCGATTGCGTGGTCGTTACGGGGGGCGAGTTGACTAGGCTAGAGCAGGCGGGAAGGCGGCGGAGCCGGCTACAGGTCTTGAGGCGCTTGCTCGTCCGTTGCCTGTGGTGCGCTCCGACCTGCTCGTCCGTAATCTTGAATTGACCGCTTGGTTGCTGCGGAAGGTCAGGTTGCGACATCTGCAGATTCTGCTCCGCCGGGCCTGACAGCGCGCACATCCGCCCTTATAGCTGCAGCGCGCTTTTCAACGGTGATTAATGAATAACGTGACTGCCGGCGAATTTCACAGTCCGGACGAAGCCCTCCTGCACCGCGTGCAAACTGCCGTTCAAGAGCTTGGCGATTGGCTCGAAGCGGCCGGCTACGCTGGCAACGACCCGTATCAGCTCGACAACATCATCTCGAGCGTCGGCCACCGCCCGATCATCGGCCCGTTGATGGGCTTGGCCCGGCGGCTGTTGAAGCCATATCACGCGCTGATCCCGCGCCAGATCTTCCAGGCTTCCCGCCCGATCGTAATGGCTCAGGCGCTGGGCGATGCGCTCGCGGCCGAAGGCATGTTGCCCGCGTCCGAGCAGACACGCCGGCGTGCGTCGCGTCTCTATGAGATGCTCCTCGAGCATCGAAGCCCGCTCGCGCAGAACGATGCCTGGGGCCTGCCCTTCGTATGGGGCGGTGTCGAGAGGCACGAGAAGCACTGGCCGATGGCGATCACGACTGTACTCGTCATCAACGGCCTGCTGGAGGCTCGGCACCTTCTCGACGAGGGGGCGGTGCTGAAGCATCTCGAATCCAGCCTCCGCTTCATGATCGAAGAGTGCGGCATCCTGCGCACGGTTGACGGCGTCTGCATCCTCTATGGACCAGGCGATACGAGGCTGATCCTGAACGCCAGCGCGGCCGCGGCGGGATTGATGGCGCGGGCCAGCTCGCTTCTGGACCGGCCGGATCTCATGCTTCTGGCTGAGGATGCCGCCCGGCTGATCGCGCATCATCAGAACCCAGACGGATCCTGGTTCTTCGCTCCGGCGCACGGGACACACCTGCTCGACCCGATCATCGATTTCCGGCACACCGGCTATATCCTCGAGGGCCTGGCCGAGGTGAGAGAGCATTCCGGCAGCGCTGAGCTCGCAGCGACCTTGTCCTCGGCGGTCGAGCGCGGCTGGGCCTATGCGCGTTCCGCGCTGGTCGAGGGCGATCTGCCACGATGGGCGCCCAATCAGACGTGGCCGATCGACGCGCACGACGTCGCCGAGGCGATCCTGTTGGCGGTCGCTATGGGTGACCAGGATCTTGCCCGCAGGCACGTAGAGGCTGCTCTGCGCGACTTCTACATCGGCGACGGGCAGTTCCGATACAAGCTCTTCGCGGATGGCCGGAAGAACGATTCCGTGTTCATCCGCTGGACGCAGGCGCCGATGTACAAAGCTCTGACGAGGTTCGCTGCGGCAGGGTCGGCTTCCGACGGTGCAGGGCATTGAGCTCCTGGTCGCCGGCTTCTTCGCGCGCGATCGGCGCGACGGAAAAGTCGCAGGCGATGACGCCGCCAGGGACGGCCCGCGAGGTGGGCAGATAGAACCGGAAGCTCATCTACTCGGCGAGTTCCCCGTGAGCGATCCCAACCTGGAGCACGTCGCGCAGCTCGCCCAGGAGCTCGTCGACCCGCAGGCGGGTCAGGTTCGTCATCTCGTCCATCTGCTTCTCCCTTCTGGTAGATTCGAGCAGTAGCACAATGCGCCCGCGCGAGCTAAGGAGCGGCTCGCCAAGCCATGAGCCCCATCGAGATGACGAGCGCCGACAAGATTTCAACGCGGGCCTGGGTGCGCTTCCTCCTGATCGCTGCCTGTCCAACGGTCGTCATGCTGGCGATCGTCTCGGCCGCCCTGATCTACATCGATCCCTATTGGGTGTGGCGGGCGTCGCCGCCCTGGCTGATCGAGGGCCGGACGGCCAACGACAATCTCGACAACAAGATGCGCTTCGTAAAGGCCATTGCAGCGGCCCAGCAGAACGCAGAGCTTGTCTGGGTCGGTAGCTCTCGCGTTTATCGCGGGGTCAACGTGGGCTGCCTTGCGGAGCGCGCCTACAACCTAGGCGTCGCTGGCATGATGCTCGATGAGGCCCAGACCTACATTCGCCTGACGTCTCAGCGGGTGCGGCCGCGCGCCATCGTGGTCGGACTGGATTACTTTATGTTCGGCTCGCTCGACCGGCCAGACCCCATCGACCCCGCCGCCTCTTCGGTCGGCTGGCAGTTGCAAGCGCGCCTCCAATCACTCGTCAGTCGTGATGCCATCAGCGACGCTTGGAAGCTTCCTACTCGTTCCGCGACGACAGACGGTCGCTGGCTGCCGAACGGGTTCAAAGAAACCGTACCCCGGTCAGGCGGGTATACGACGTCAGTCCAAAACGGGCTGAAGCTGGGCCGTATTCGAACTGATCCACGGCTAATGAGCCTACTTCCGGCGATCTTCGATGAAGCGAAGCGCTCCGGTGTGAATTTCAAGTTTTACATTGGCCCTGAGAGTGATGCGTACCTGGCGCTGATAAAGCGAGACGGAGATTGGCAGGATTTCCAGGCTTGGCGCGCGTATGTAGCCGAAACCGCAAAGCAGAAGGGCGTGGAGTTCGTCGATCTCGCCGAAGACCACCCGTTCGCGCATTTTGATTGGAGTGCAGGATCCAGCGATACCTGGATCGATTCAATGCACTTTGCGCCGCCCGTCGGGCTTTACGTCGCGAAGGCGCTGGGGTTAGCGCCCGCGTCTGCCAGATGTTGAAAAGCAGGTTCATTTAACGAGCCTTGAGAAGGGGCGCATCGCCCCACTCTCGCTCGCGCGCGGCCGAGCTTTTTTGATTTGCGAGCTCTGCTTGCAAGCTATCCGCTTCCCCTGTTTTCAAGGGGTCGCGGCAGTTGTTATAAGCGCTTCCCTTCAACCTAGCGGAAAAAGCCGACGAGATGGGGATAATCACTGCGCCGCGCACGGAATCGCTGAACAACCCGTCCGTCGTGATCACCGATCCGAATGGCACTTACTGATCAACGCCGTTTGTTTCCAGCTACCTGCCCTGCAGCAGAACGATGTCATCATGGCCTTTGCCGATAGCCAATTTGCAAACACTCTCGAGCACACCGAGTTCGTATCGGCGGTCCTGCTAACGCCGTCCCTCGTGCCTCCGGAGCAGGACGCCATCGCCGGCTCGTATTTTGTCATCACGGCGGCGGGCTACAACGTTTACCAGACCCAGCACTACTATCAGGAGAATCGCGCCGCCTCGTTCGTGGTGCCCACCGCACTGCCCGCCGGCTACTATCTGCAGTATCGGGTGCGGGCTCGCTCCTATTTGGCGACGTCCGGTAGCTCGGCCAACTTCGTCGCCGGCCGCGGCTTCCTCTCCTGCGTGCTCCATCGAAACTGACAGCGCCAGCAGGCACATCTTGCTTGGCCCCCCCGTTGGTTCAAGCCGGCGGGGATTTTTCTTTTTGCGCCGGGTGCTAACGTCGCAGTGGCGTATTTCGACCTGCGCTGTGCCTCTCGCCGGCTCAGTTGCTCCCCCAGCCTTTACCGGCGAGAGGCAGCCTTCGAGCCCGGTCTCTCGCAAGGGGACGGACCTTCTTTGTCAGATGATGCGATCGAACAGCTCGACCAGCAGCAGTGCCAGCTTGAGCAGTTGGATCGCGATGTGAATGATATCCATCTGTGCCCTCCTTTCTATTACGGAGGTACCGCCAGAGGTTGAGCTGCCTTAACCCGGCCGCTTGCACCGCTCGATCTCGCTCGCGCGGGGCCGGGCTTCTTGTTTGACTACGTATTTATCGGTTCTCCTATTTGCAATGCTGCTCCAATTCGTCACTCATATCGAAATCAATCAAGATATAGATTGCGAAAAATTTTCGATTAGATCAGGGCAAGTATTTTTTGGATCAAAACAGCCGCGTCTTGCTCTAAATCAAGCGCTCTGACGAAGTCTCCTTCTTTATCCATGAGATATACAGTCGTGGTATGATCCCATGTATATCCGCCTGTTTTAAGGTAAATTTTGCGGGCATAGGCGCGGTAGGATTTGATAGTCGCCTCAATGGCTGTGCGATTTCCAGTCAGGCCGACAATATTTGGATTAAACCCTTCAAGAAATGGCTTCATGACATTCGGCTTGTCGTTCTCGGGATCCACCGTTATAAAAAGTGCTTTTATTTTACTTCCTTTTGCTTCCGTGGAATACAGCAAATGAGAGATCTGCATTAAGGTGGTTGGACAGATGTCTGGGCATTGCGAGAACCCGAAGAAGACCAGAAACGGCGAGCCCTTTAGATCCCTGTCGGTCAGTTTTTTACTGTCCGACGTCGTCAGGGAGAAAGGCCCGCCCACACGCGTCGCGGGGTCGCGCGCCGGCCGATCACTTTTGACGCTTGGTCGTGACAGATAGCTTTCAGCCAAGGCGCGATACGCACAGATTGCACCGCAGCTCTTGAGATAGTCCTCATAGCGGCCGGCACCGCCGAGCCTGACCCAGTTCTGCTCGTCGCTCGCGGCCTCGCCGCTGCGGCGCTTGTCGAGCAGCAGCG
>NZ_LNCQ01000006.1:251917-280770 GCF_002831785.1 Allobosea sp. FBZP-16
ACGCCGGTATTCTTTATTGCCGACCACGACAGCGATTGAATCGGCGTTGTCCGAGAGCACAGGGGTCTGCGCTGAGGCGGCCGTGAGCCACGCCAGTCCCATGAAGAAGAAAAAGGTTCTGAGTAGCGTTGGCATGGCCCTGTCCTAACCCTGCGTCATGCTCGCATGTCGGGCGGCGGTTGGCGAGGCGCCAAGCGAGCACTTACCTCCTCGGCCTATCGCCCCCTTTTGAACTGGTCCGGATTTGCTCGCGCGGGGACAGCCTTCTTCGTTTCAGCCGTTGGTCAGCCCGTACCGCCCGCCCTTGCGGCCGAGCTGTGTCGTCGCCTGCCGCCCTCGGATTCGTCCCTCGGCGCGCTGCAACTAGACTCAATGTTCCTATCTTAATACAACCCTGCATACGCGTGCGATTGAACGCGTGCGGTCAAATCGGCGGGGGCATAGGTGACAAAGGCGATCGACCCAACCGACGTCCTCGTCGGACGCCGCGTGCGGCTGCAGCGTATGAGCCTGGGCATGTCCCAAACAAAGCTGGCTGAAGCGCTAGGCCTGACCTTTCAACAGGTGCAGAAATACGAAAGAGGGGTCAATCGTATCGGCGCGAGCCGCCTCGAACAGATCGCCAGGATACTCGGCGTGCCGGCAGGTTTTTTCTTCGAGGGCATTGTTGAAGAGCAGGGCGATGGGGCAGGAGAGGCCGCTGCAATCTCCACATTCCTCGCCACGGCCGAAGGCGTTCAGCTGATCAAAGCTTTCCTGCGCCTCTCGAACCCGTCTGTCCGCCGGAGCATCATAACGCTCGTCGAGGATGTTGCAGCGGCGGAACCTTCCACTGAGGTTGCAAGCTAGCAATTAGTTCAAATTGCAATAATTCGAGGTCGCCTCTTAATTGCACGCTTGGGTTGTCTGAACGGCCAAGGTCCGTCACACCGCAGCCCTGGGGGGAATTGTCATGGCGCAAGCACTCGCAGGCGTCGACAGGTGGCTTGTGTCCGGAGATGTGGGTATCAGCCTGGGTAGCTGGCGCTGGGATCTCGCGACCGGTCTGGTGGTTGCCGAGCGGCGCCTGGCCGAAGTGTTCGGTGTCGACCCCAGCGAGGCGGAGAAGGGCGCGCCGCTTGCCGTCTTCGCAGAAGCAATCGATAGCCGGGATCGCAAGGAGTTCGATCGACGGATAAGGCGCGCGATCGAGACGCGCCAGGACCTCCATTTGCTGTACCGCATACCCCAGCGTTTCGGGCCGGCGCTCTGGGTGGTCGGCACAGGCTCGGTCGTCGACGACAATCGGGCCTTCATGGGCACGGTGACGCTGCTTTGGGACGGCGACTCCGCGCTGCTCGATGCAGCAGCGTCCCTCGTCATCACGGCAACGAAAATTGCAGAGACGTTGGGCCATCGCGATCTCGTCCATTTCCTCAGAATGGCCCTGTTTGAGATGGCCACGATCGGCAGGGGCAGCCATGCGGGATGAGGCGGACGACTTGCTCGATCTCACCAAAGACGCCGTTGCAATCATCGGCATCTGAAAGGGCGACCTCGTCTGGGCAATTCACCATCAATTCGATCGTACTGGCGATCGGGATGGGTTTGACATCGCCATGGAGAGCGCCATCAAGGCGCGGTGGTGGCTCGAGCGGGCTGCGCGCATTCTGAGGGATTTGCCGCCAACGTTGCTGAATACGAGCCGGGGCGTTGCTCCGGAGCGGGCTGGCGATGCCGTTCTGGACGACCAGACCAGAGCGTTGCTCGATTGCTATGTCGAAAGCGACGGCGAGGTCAGGAGGCACATCGCTGTCACGCTCGCCGCCGTCCGCCGGGACAATATGCGTCCTCTTCAAGGTCGCGGCATACCTCATCCCACCATCCCCATCCGATCGCAGCCTTAACCTGCTCTCCAAATAGAGCTGGAGGGCGATGCTCCGAGATGAGGGGGCGCCAAACAGGCCAGAGATGGCGGTGATCGCCTTGGCCTTTCGCTCCGCCATGGGCAACGCTGGCGACCGAGTAGGGCTGGCAGGGGCAAGAGCCTGTCCAAACAGGTCGGTCGTCGGGCCATCCTGCAAGTCTGAGCGCAAGGCTCCAGCCACCGATCCCGGCGAAGAAATGACACTGGGTGTAGCCGTTGAGGTCGCCCGGGTGGACGTCTGCGATGCTTCTTTCGTCAACGTCGCCTGGCGCAATGTGGCCTCCTGCGATCAGGTTGCGGAGCCACTGCGCCGCATCGGGGTCGATCTCGTTGTAGTAGGCGCGCGCCTCACCCATGTCGGCTCTCCTCCCTGTTCGGAGAGGAGGGGCAGAGCAAGAACAGGGCGGGGAATTTCGCGGGAACTTTCGGTTCCCAAACGTTCCCAGCGGTGCTATTCCGTTCCGCGTCGCTCCGGTTTTGAGATGGGCCGGGCGATACGATTAGCGAGTGTTTTGATGCACTTGCGAGGCGGCGGGGTATAGCGCAGCCCGGTAGCGCATCTGCTTTGGGAGCAGAGGGTCCCAGGTTCGAATCCTGGTGCCCCGACCATTTTGGGCTTTGCCGGAAGGCGAGGGGGAGCATGACGGCACGCATCTATTCGCCGGCCCGCAATGCGATGCAGTCCGGCACGGCCAAGACCGGCCGCTGGCTGCTGGAATACGAGCCCGAGCGGCCGCGCGAGATCGAGCCGCTGATGGGCTGGACCTCGTCGGGCGACATGAAGAGCCAGCTCAGGCTCTGGTTCGACACGGCCGAGGAGGCTGTCGCCTACGCGACGCGCAACGGTATCGCCTACCGCCTCGAGCAGCCGCATCAGGCCAAGCGCCGCGCCATGACCTATTCGGACAATTTCAAGTTCAACCGCGTCGGCCAGTGGACGCATTGAAGTTCAAGTGAGCGGCAGACACCAAGTCAGCCGCTCCCTTCAGGGCCCGTAGCTCAGCTGGATAGAGCAGCAGCCTTCTAAGCTGCTGGTCACAGGTTCGAATCCTGTCGGGCTCGCCATTGTTGTCGCTCAGTTGTCTGCTCCGATTGGGGCAAAATCACCTCGCCCGCCGTCGGGGCCCGACATGGTGATCAGGAGCGCCGCCGCGCGGATGGGCGCTTATCTCGCGGTTATTTCGACATAGTTTTTGTGAACCCAACCCGAGCGGCACGGGCCGGAATACGTCGCGCGGCCCGCTGACTTCACAGTCAGATTCGCTCGACACTCTTGAAGCGACTGGCCACGATTCGCGTAGACGATGGCGTGCCACGGGCCGATCGTGTTGCAGATGATCAGTCGGTCGCCGTTGTAGACACGGTCGGTCTCGAAATAGCCGCTGCCGCCCGGCCCGGATCGCACGGACAGGAACCCGCTCTTCGGGTCTTCCGGACGACGTGGCCCGAGTTTCACGACGATGCCCTGGGACGTGCAGGCCTCGGAGCGCGTATCGGGCGCTGGCTTGGCGTCTGCGGGAGCCCCGGCTTCGATTTGCATCTGACCGGGGGCGTAGCGCGCATTGGCCGCCGCGGTCGGCGCATGGCCGGCACCAGTTTGCCTGGCGGATTGGACCAGCGCAGCCCGTGCGGCAAAAGCTTCCGTCGCCAGCCTGCCTTCGGGATGGGCCTTGAGAAAGCGGTCCAGCGCTTCGATCGTCCCCGCCGCCTTCGCTTCGGCGAGGGCGAGGGCCGGATTACTGGTCACGGTCGGCTGTGCTGCCGATCCGAGTCCTTGCGGCTTAGCTTGCGTGTCCTCCGGCCTGGTCGCTGCGACCGGATCCTTGCCCAGATAGCCGAGCGCCAATTGCCGGTAGGCACAGATCCGGTTGCAGGCGTCGAGATAGGCCTGGTATTTGCCCTCGGCGCCGAACTGCCGCCAGCTCTCGTCGTCTTTGGCCGCCTCGGCGTTGCGCTGCCGTTGCAGCAGCCGATCCATCGCCTGCTGCCGATAGGCACAGGGGGGCGTGCATTGCGCGACATAGCGCTCGAGGGCCTCGCGCGAGCCGTCGGCCGTCGCGCTGTGCCAGCGCGCCTCGTCCTGTGCGCTTTCGAAGCTGCGGCGGATGGTGGCCGACGGCTCGACGGCCGGCAGCGACAGGTTGGCGATGTCGAATTCGGGCTTCTGCTCGCGCCCGCTGTCGCGCCGCGCGGCCGTCTCGACCTCGCGGACGACATAGGATTGCAGCTCGGCCCAGCCGATCCGCCTATCGCTGCCGGCCTGCGCCAGCCCGGCGGCGCCCATCAGGAAGCGGCTGGTGAACAGGCCGAGCTTCTGGTTGGCGTCCCAATTGGCCGGAGTCGTGCCTGAGGTCGCGACCAGCTTGATGATGCCGCCGCCTGTACGCGGCTTGGCCGGGGTAAAACCTGGCGCCGAGACCGCGAGCAGGCTCTCGCCCTTGCGCCCGGTCTCGCCGGTGAAGCAGGCGTCGATCATCACGATCAGCTGCCGCTGCGCTCCGATCTTCTGCCGCACCAGTTCGAGGTTCCGATACAGCGTCTGCAGGGCATAGCCGCTTTCGCTGGCGTTCGGGCTGCCGTCCTGCGGCAACAGGAAGGGCTGCCGCGTGGCGAGGTCCGGCACGCCATGGCCGGAATAATAGACGAAGACGTTGGAGCGCCCTTCGACCGCGCTGCGCCAGAGCTTGCCGCCCTGCGGATTGGCCTCGCTGCCAAACATCTGGGTCAGCTCGCCCAGCGTCGCATCCTTCAACAGGAAGACGTTCTGCTCGCGGAAGCGCAGCCCGCGGACGAGATAGTCGCGGATCGCCTCCGCATCGTTATGGGCGAAGTCGACCGTGCTGGTCTGCTTGTAGTCGCGGTTGCCGATCACCACCGCGATCGAATCCGAATTGTCGTCCAGGATGCGTGCCGGCTCCGCCATGGCCGCCGGCGCGGCAAAGCCGAGCATGAACGCAAGAAGGGTGAAGATTCGAGCCATGATCATGGTCGAATGACGGTGGCGCCTGCTCATCGCGTCCTGGATCACCTAGGCTCGGCTGCCACATTGGCTGGGGCAGAGTAGGCTGCTGTGAAGACGAACGCTGCAGATACTAAGTGGCAAATTCTGCTTTGGCGAGCTTGCCGCGGGCCGGCGATGACGCAAACGAGGTCGGCGCCGGCTTCCGTTCAGAGGGGCCGTCGATGCCTCGCAGCGTCACTCCTGCGCCTCGTCGCGGCGCAGCTCGAAGGCGAGCATGGCGTCCGCCAGCGCTTCCAGTTCGCGCTCTTTCTCCTTGCTGTCGGGCGCGGCGTTGAGCTCGGCCACGCGCTGCTGGGCGCGCTCATAGTCTTCATCGGTGTGAACGGCGATCGGCATCTTCATCGTGCTCCTGCCCTCCTGATATGTGGCCTTGCGACCTGCGGCGCGCACGGCGCGCAAGCGAACCTCTTCCGGATGTGGGGGGCGAGAGCTGGTTTTGCCATGTTCGGAACAAACTTGGCCCCGAATGCCAACCTGCCAGGGCTCGCGGCGGGGGCCTTGCGTCACTGCGGATTGCGCCTGCGCGCTTGCCGCGAGCGATGCGAGGCCGTAAACGCGCCGCGGCCAACCCGATTGACTGTCCACGTGTCCGCTGCCCATGAGGGTAGGGCCATGCATGGTTTCGGCTGCAAGGCTGCAAGGAGTGTCGATGATCTCGCTCGGCTCCGGTCTCGACCGGCTCGCTAGCTTCGCGTCCGCGAGCCATCGGCGCGCCTGCCTGCTGCTCGTCCTGTTGTCGCTGGCGGCGTTCCTGCCGGGCTTCGCCAGCCTGCAGCCTTTCGACCGCGACGAGCCGCGCTTCGCCCAGGCCAGCAAGCAGATGCTGGAGACGCGCGACTTCGTCGACATCCGCTTCCAGGACGAGGCGCGGCACAAGAAGCCGGTCGGCATCTATTGGCTGCAAGCGGCGAGCGTTGCCGCCGGCGAGGCGCTCGGCGTGCCGCAGGCCCGGACCACGATGTGGCTCTATCGGCTGCCCTCGCTCATCGGCGCCGTCGCGACCGTGCTGCTGACCTATTGGGCGCTCCTCGCTTTCGTCGGCGCCCGTCTTGCGCTTCTCGGCGGGGCCATGATGGCCGCTTGCGTGCTACTCGGCGTCGAGGCGCGTTTCGCCAAGACCGACGCGCTGCTCGCCGCCTGCGCGGTCGCGACCATGGGCGCACTCGCCCGCGCCTGGCTCGACTGGACACGTTCGCTCGCTTTCGTGCCGAGCCGCTGGAACTGGCTGGTGTTCTGGTCGGCGACGGCGCTCGGCCTGCTGCTCAAGGGGCCGATCGTGCCGATGGTCTGGGGCCTGGCGATGATCGTGCTTGCTATCCGCGAGCGCTCGCTACGCTGGTTCGCGCCGCTGCGTCCGGGGCTCGGCCTGCTGCTCTGCCTCATCGTCGTGCTGCCCTGGTTCGTCGCCATCGCGATCAAGACCGGCGGCGATTTCTTCGCCGAGAGCGTCGGCAAGGACATGCTCGCCAAGGTCGGCGAGGGGCAGGAGAAGCATTGGGGGCCGCCCGGCCTCTATCTGCTGCTGTTCTTCGGCACCTATTGGCCCGCGGCCGCGCTCGCTTCGATGGCCATCCCCTTCGCCTGGGTGAAGCGTCGCGAGCCGCAGATCCTGTTCCTGCTCGCCTGGATCGTGCCGTCCTGGATTGTCTTCGAAGCCGTGCCGACCAAGCTGCCGCACTACGTGCTGCCGCTCTATCCGGCGATCACGGCGCTGCTCCTGCTCGCTCTGGTCAACGGCGGCATCAACCGCTTGCGCCGTGGTTCCGACCTGACCGCCTTCCTCGTCGTCGCCGTGCCGGCGGCACTGGTCGGCGTGCTGCTCTACGGCACCTGGACGCTCGACCGGACCTTGCCCTGGCTCGCCTTGCCGGTTCTGGCGCTGGCGCTCATCGTCGCCTTCCGCAGCTTCCTGGCGTATCGCGAGGGGGCCTTCGAGGGCGCGCTCTGGCGTGGCGTGGTCGCGAGCCTGCTGCTTGGCGCCGGCGTCTACGGCCTAGCCGCGCCGAGCCTACGCGGCCTCAAGCTCTCGCCGCGGCTGGCGGAGGCGGTGCAGGCCGTCACCTGTGCGAATCCCGAGGTCATGACCGTCGGCTATCGCGAGCCGAGCCTCGTCTTCCTGGTCGGCACCAATCTGCGCATGGGGGCGGACGGCAGCATCGCCGCCTCGTTCCTGCGCGAACCCGGTTGCCGAGTCGCGCTGGTCGAGAGCCGTTTCCTCGACGGTTTCCGGCAGGGACTTGCTGCCTCTGGCGTGGCGCCGCGGCTGCTGACCACGATCTCCGGCTTCAACCTCAACGGGGGCAAGCCCATCGCGATGAGCGTCTATGTCCGTGAGTGATCGACGCTTGCCCCATCGCGGCGCTTGACGCAGTTTGCGCGCCGCCATGCAGAAAGACTTCAATCCGTGACCGAACCCGTGCCTTCAGACGGCCAGCTGCGTATCAGCATCGTCGTGCCCGTGCGCAACGAACAGGGCAACATCGCCCCGCTCGTCGGCGACATCGAGACGGCCTGCGCTGGCATCGGTGCCTTCGAGCTGATCTACGTCGATGACGGCTCCAGCGACGGCACCGCTGCGGCGCTCGCCGCGCTTTCGCCGACGCGGCCCTGGCTGCTGGTCGTCCGCCATGCCGAGTCCTGCGGCCAGTCGGCGGCGGTGCGCAGCGGGGTGAGGGCGGCGAGGGCACCCATCGTCGCGACGCTCGACGGCGACGGCCAGAACGACCCGGCCTTCATCCCGGCGATGCTGGCGCAGATCGAGGCGGCTGGCCCCTCGGCCGGCCTGGTCCAGGGCCAGCGAGTCGGCCGCAAGGATACCGGGTTCAAGCGCATGCAATCGCGGATCGCCAACAAGGTCCGCGGCGCCATCCTCAGGGACGGCACGCGCGACACCGGCTGCGGCCTGAAATGCTTCCGGCGCGAGACGTATCTGGCGCTGCCCTATTTCGACGCGCTGCATCGCTTCATGCCGGCGCTGGTCGTGCGCGAAGGCTTCGCCGTCCTGCATCACGACGTGCGCGACCGCCAGCGCCTGACCGGCGTCTCGAACTATGGCTTCTTCGACCGGCTCTGGGTCGGCATCCTCGATCTTGCCGGGGTCTGGTGGCTGATCAGGCGCCGCAAGCGCGTGCCGCAGATCGTGACGGAGGCGCGCTGATGCTCATCGACCTGCAGAACATGATCGGGACCTATTTTCACGACGTCTTCGTCAACAATGTCGATTGGTGGGTGCTGCTCGGCGTGGTCGCGCAGGGCCTGTTCACCATGCGCTTCGTGGTGCAGTGGCTCGCCAGCGAGAAGGCGCAGCGCTCGGTCGTGCCGATGACGTTCTGGTGGTTCTCGATCGGCGGCGGCATGCTGCTGCTGATCTACGCGCTCTACCGCCGCGACCCGGTCTTCATTCTCGGCCAGGGCTTCGGCGTGTTCGTCTACCTGCGCAATCTGCAATTCGTGCTGCGGGCCAGGGCGCGCGGCGAGGACACGAATTCCGGGCCGGGCTGAGGCGAGACGTCAGTATTCGCCGGCAGGGAAGCCGTGCCGCGTCATCATGGCGCGGTGCCAGTCGCCGCCGACGAGTCTTTCGAGGGCGGCACTGAAGCGCTCCCGCAGCGTGGCGTGTTGCTTGCCGAAGGCGAAAGCTCCGGCGGCTGGTGTGCTTTCGCTGGTGGGCACGGCCACGACCGTCAAGTCTGCATCGGGCTGGCGGGCGAGGTAGCCGCGATGGGCCATGGCCACGCTGGCATAGGCATCGGCCTGGCCGGTTCTGACCGCTGCTACGGCCTCCTCCTGCGTCGCGACGCGGATCAGCCGCTCCGGCGCAATGCCGGCAGCGAGCCCGGCTTGCTCCTGAACCTGCCCGCCGACGACGACGAGGCGGACGCCGGCGACCGCGACGGCGTGGTAGCCTGTCAGCAGCCCACGATCGGCTGACCGGACCAGCAGCCCGTCGGCAAGCGCCCAGACGGGGCGGCTGAAATCGACGAGACGCCGGCGCTCTGTCGTGACGAAGTGCGGCGTGGTCACTGTCCAGCGTCCGCTGGCGAGCCCGGGCAGCAGCTCGGCGAATGTCGTCAGCTGCTGCTCGAACGTCGTGATCCCGAGCGTCCGAAAAGCCGCCGTCACCAGCTCGACGTCGCAGCCTTGCGCTGTGCCGCCCGACGCCGGCCAGCAGAAAGGCGGCTCGTCGAGGTAGGCGAAGACGATCGGCCGTCCGGACATCGAGGCGGCGCTCAGCTTGCCGCCCTCAGGCGCGCGAAGCCGGCGTCGAGATCCTCCTTCAGGTCTTCGAGATCCTCGAGCCCGATATGGAGACGGATCGTCGGGCCCTTGAAGCCGGGCTTGGTCGCGGTGCGATAGCGCTTGCAGTCGAAGGGCAGCACCAGGCTCTCGTAGCCGCCCCAGGATGCGCCCATGCCGAACAGGGCGAGCCCGTCGAGCATGGCTGCGACCGCCTTCATCGAGACGGGCTCGAGCTCGATCGTGAACAGCGAGCAGGCGCCGGTGAAGTCGCGCTTCCAGATGGCGTGGCCGGGATCGCTGGGCAAGGCCGGGTGGATCACGCGGGCGACCTCGGGACGTGCCGCCAGCCAGTTCGCCATCTCCAGGCCGGCAGGCTGCTGCTCCTTCAGTCTGACGGCCATGGTGCGGATGCCGCGCAGCGTCAGATAGGCGTCCTCGGCGGCGATGATCACGCCGAGCGCGTCCCAGGTCAGCTTGAGCTGGGCATAGATTTCCGCCGTGCGTGCCGAGACCGTGCCGATCAGCACGTCGGAATGCCCGGCGTAGTATTTCGTCCCGGCCTGGACCGAAACGTCGACGCCGAACTTGTGCGCGTCGAAGAAGAGCGGCGTCGCCCAGGTGTTGTCCATCATCACCATGATGTCGCGGGCATGCGCCGCGGCCACGATCGCCGGGATGTCCTGGACCTCCAGGGTCTGGGAACCCGGCGATTCCGTCCAGACCGCCCTTGTGTTCGGCTTGAACAGCTCCGCGATGCCTTCGCCGATCAGCGGGTCGTAATAGGTGACCTCGACACCGTAGCGCGGCAGCATCCGCTCGCAGAAATTGCGCATCGGATGGTAGACGCTGTCGGTCACGAGGAAATGGTCGCCCGCCCTCAGGAAGGCGAGCGTGGGCAAGGTGCAGGCGAGCAGGCCGGACGAGCAGGCGAGCACGCCGGCGCCGCCCTCCATCGTATCGGCGGCGGCCAGAAGCGCATCGATCGTCGGGCTGCCTGCAGTGCCGTAGCTGTAGCGCGCCTTGCGGACGAGGAAATCCTCGGTGTTCGGATAGACAACCGTCGAGCCGCGAACGATCGGCGGGTTGACGAAACCATAGCTGTCGGATGGATCGCGGCCGGCGAGGGCAAGCCGGGTCTTCTCGCGGAGCTGCGCGAATTCGGGCTTTGACAGCTTTTTCATGGGGCGGGAGACGAGCCTGGGCGGGACCGGAATGGGGCAGGTTGTGGCCGCACTTGACCACCCCCCGAAAGTCGCATGTGATGTTGGCCGTGAAAAGAGGCAGATATACCAGCTGCCCTTGCTTGACGCTCATGCGTGGCTCTGGCAATCGGCCAGCGCCGAGCTTCGCATAAGTTTTGGGCATCGAACGGGGCAGCAAGTCGCGACGATGCGAGGGGACCGGCACGTTCCGGCCGGCAAACGCCGGCAGGGCCATCAATGGGAGACATCGATATGAAGAAATTCATGGCAGCCGCGGTCGCCGGGTTCGGCTTCGCGCTGGCCGCGGCGAGCGCACAGGCGCAGGCGCCGCAAACCCTCGCTCAGGTCAAGAGCAGAGGCATGCTGAACTGCGGCTCCAACACCGGCCTCGCCGGCTTCGGCGTGCCGGACGGGCAGGGCAACTGGACCGGCCTCGACGTCGAGTTCTGCCGCGCCATCGCCGCCACGGTCTTCAACGACCCGACCAAGGTGAAGTTCATCCCGCTCTCGGCCAAGGACCGCTTCACGGCCCTGCAGTCGGGCGAGGTCGACGTGCTCGTGCGCAACTCGACCTGGACGATGTCGCGCGACACCGCGCTCGGCCTGCAGTTCACCGGCGTCAACTATTATGACGGCCAGGGCTTCATGATCCGCAAGAAGCTCGGCGTGACCTCGGCGCTGCAGCTCAACGGCGCCTCGGTCTGCACCCAGCAGGGCACCACGACCGAGCTCAACCTCGCCGACTTCTTCCGCGCCAATAACCTGAAGTACGAAGTCGTCGCCTTCGCGAGTGCGGACGAGACGGTCAAGGCGTATGATTCCGGCCGCTGCGATGCCTTCACCACCGACGCCTCGGGCCTCTACGCCGAGCGCCTGAAGCTGACCGCGCCGGACGATCACATGGTTCTGCCCGAGATCATCTCGAAGGAGCCGCTCGGCCCGTCGACCCGCAACAATGACAGCCAGTGGTTTGGCCTGGTGAAGTGGGTCCACTATGCCATGCTGAACGCCGAGGAACTCGGCGTGACCAAGGCGAACGTCGACGAGATGCTGAAGTCGAGCAACCCCGAGATCAAGCGCCTGCTCGGCACCGAGGGCAAGTTCGGCGAGAGCATCGGCCTCACGACAGACTGGGCCTATCGGATCATCAAGCATGTCGGCAATTACGGCGAAAGCTTCGAGCGGAACGTCGGCCAGGGCTCGCTGCTGAAGATCGCCCGCGGCCAGAACGCGCTGTGGACCAAGGGCGGCCTGCAATACGCGCCGCCGGTCCGCTAAGGGCCCATGCGGGGCGGGCGCTTCAGCGTCCGCCCCGATTCTTTTCCAGGGGACTGGACAAGGTGGTTTGCGGGACCGGGCTGGGTACGGCCCGCTCGCCTACCGATCGAGAACGGGACGAACCCGTTCCGCCAGATAGGGGACATGCATGGTCAGGATCATCAGCGCGGCGCTGTTCGCCGTCGCGGCGTTGCTCGGCTCCGCGAGCGCGCAGGCGCAGCAGACCCTCGCTCAGATCAAGAGCAGGGACGTCCTGAACTGTGGCTCCAACACCGGCCTGATCGGCTTCGGCGCGCCAGATCCGCAGGGCAACTGGAGCGGCCTCGACGTCGAATATTGCCGCGCCATCGCCGCCGCGATCTTCAATGATCCGAGCAAGGTGAAGTTCATCCCGCTCTCGGCCAATGACCGCTTCAAGGCGCTCCTGGCCGGCGAGGTCGATGTCCTCGTGCGCAATTCGACCTGGACGATCAGCAACGACACGCCGCCAGGCCTGCTCTTCACCAACGTCAACTATTACGATGGCCAGGGCCTGATGGTGCGCCGCAAGCTTGGCGTCATGTCGGTGATGCAACTGGCCGGCGCCTCGATCTGCGTGCAGCGCGGCACGACGACCGAGCTCAATCTCGTCGACTTCTTCAAGACCAATAATCTGCGCCACACGATCGTGTCCTTCGACACCGGTCCGGAGACGTTGAAGGCGTACGATGCCGGCCGTTGCGACGCCTTCACCACGGACGCCTCGTCGCTCTATTCCGAGCGCCTGAAGCTGACCGTGCCGGACGACCACATGGTCCTCGTCGAGATCATCTCGAAGGAGCCGCTCGGCCCGCTGACCCGCGACAACGATTCGCAATGGTTCAAGCTGGTGCGCTGGGTCCATTTCGCCATGTTGAATGCCGAGGAGCTTGGCGTGACCAGGGCCAATGTCGACCAGATGCGGGCCTCGACCAACCCTGAGATCAGGCGCCTGCTCGGCATCGACGGCAAGTTCGGCGAAGGCCTCGGCCTGACGGTCGACTGGGCCTACCGGATCGTCAAGCATATCGGCAATTACGGCG
Source organism: Allobosea sp. FBZP-16 (assembly GCF_002831785.1). Taxonomy (NCBI): domain Bacteria; kingdom Pseudomonadati; phylum Pseudomonadota; class Alphaproteobacteria; order Hyphomicrobiales; family Alloboseaceae; genus Allobosea; species Allobosea sp. FBZP-16. The sequence continues at coordinate 264,626 of NZ_LNCQ01000006.1, forward strand.
AGAGCTTCGAACGGACCGTCGGCAGCCGTTCGGTGTTGAGGATGTCGCGCGGCCAGAACGCGCTCTGGACCAAAGGGGGCTTGCAATATGCGCCGCCGATCCGGTGAGGTTCCTGCGACGTAGGCGCCGACGGATCGGCGGGGTGGTTTGTCCGGGAGAATGGAAAGGAGAGGGCGGCCGGTGGGGACTGGCCTGGAGCTTGCTAGCTAATCGAGAGCGGGAAAACCCGTTCCGCCAAACAGGGGACAACAACAATGAAACAGATCATTGGCGCGGCGCTCATCGCCGTCTCCGCCGCCATGTGCGCGAGCGGAGCGCTGGCCCAGTCGCCTACTCTGGCGCAGGTCAAGAATCGCGGCATCCTGCACTGCGGCTCCGGCACGGGTCTCGCCGGTTTCGGCATCCCTGACCAGCAGGGTAACTGGAGCGGCATGGATGTGGACGTCTGCCGCGCCGTCGCCTCGGCCATCTTCAACGATCCGACCAAGGTCAAGTTCATCCCGCTCTCGGCCAAGGACCGCTTCACCTCGCTGCAGTCGGGTGAGGTCGATCTGCTGTCGCGCACGACGACCTGGACGCTCTCGCGCGACACCGCGCTCGGCCTGAACTTCGCCGGGGTCAACTATTATGACGGCCAGGGCTTCATGGTGCGCAAGAAGCTCGGTATCGATTCCGTGCTGAAGCTCGCCGGCGCCTCGATCTGCACCCAGCAGGGCACCACGACCGAACTCAACCTCGCGGACTATTTCCGCAGCAACAAGATCAAGTACGAGGTCGTCGCCTTCGCCTCCAACCAGGAGACGGTCAAGGCCTACGAGTCCGGCCGCTGCGACGCCTTCACCACCGATGCCTCCGGCCTCTACGCCGAGCGCCTGACGCTCTCGACTCCGGAAGACCACATGGTGCTGCCGGAAATCATCTCGAAAGAACCGCTCGGCCCGGTTGTGCGCCATGGCGACGATGTCTGGCTCGATATCGTCAAATGGTCGCTCTTCGCCATGATCAATGCCGAGGAGCTGGGCATAACCAAGGCCAATGCCGACGAAATGCTCAAATCCGACAACCCGGAGATCAAGCGTTTCGTAGGCACCGAAGGCAAGTTCGGCGAGCCGATGGGCCTGGCCAATGATTGGGCCTATCGGATCGTCAAGCATGTCGGCAATTACGGCGAGAGCTTCGAGCGCAATGTCGGCTCCGGCTCGCTCCTCAAGATCGCGCGCGGCCAGAACGCACTCTGGAGCAAGGGCGGCCTGCAATACGCGCCGCCGATCCGCTGAGAAACACCAATGCGCGGCATCCACCGCGTATTGATCCTTGAAGCTGTCTTGTTCCGGCGAACCGGATAACAATACCGGCCGGCAGCCATCCGCTTAAGGGTGGTTGCCGGACCCTCGGTCGCCAAAACTCGAAAAGGGCGTCAGACGTGTCGATTACTTCCGCAGAGATCAAGCCGGGCAAGGCCTCGCTGCTCTACGACCCGAAGATCCGGGGCTATGCCTATCAGTTCCTGCTGCTCGCCGTGGTGGGCTTCCTGATCTGGTCGGCCGCCTCGAACGCGATCGAGAACCTGCGGGCGCAGAAGATCGCCTCCGGCTTCGGCTTTTGGCACAACGCCTCCGGCTTCGACGTCAACCAGAAGCTGATTCCGTACGACGCCTCGACCGGCACCTACGGGCGCGCCTTCTGGGTCGGCCTGCTGAACACGCTGCTCGTCGCCTCGATCGGCATCGTGCTCTCGACCTTCCTCGGCTTCTTCGTCGGTGTCGCCCGGCTGTCGAGCAACTGGATCGTCTCGAAGATCGCGATGATCTATGTCGAGGTGATCCGCAATGTGCCGCTGCTGCTGCAGCTGTTCTTCTGGTACAATGCGGTGCTGAAGCCACTGCCCAATCCGCGCCAGTCGATCGTGCTGCCGGCCGGCTTCCTGCTCAACAACCGCGGCCTCTATGTGCCCGATCCGCAGTTCGGCCCCGGCGGCAACCTGATCATCTGGGCGTTTCTGATCGGCCTCGTCGCCACCTTCGTTTTCCGGTCCTGGGCCCGCAAGCAGCAGGCCGCGACCGGCAAGCAATATCCCATCGGCCTCGTCGCCCTCGGCCTGATCGTGGTCCTGCCGACGCTGGTCTATTTCGTCACCGGTCGGCCGATCTCCTTCGTCTATCCGGAGCTCGCCGGCTTCAATCTGCGCGGCGGCATCCAGATCTTCCCGGAGTTCGTCGCGCTGCTGGTGGGCCTGACGACCTACACCGCCGGCTTCATTGCCGAAGTGGTCCGCGCCGGCATCCTCGCCGTATCCAAAGGCCAGACCGAGGCAGCCAATGCGCTCGGCCTGCGAGCGGGGCCGACGCTCAAGCTCGTCGTCATTCCGCAGGCGATGCGGGTGATCATCCCGCCGCTGACCTCGAACTATCTCAACCTGACCAAGAACTCTTCGCTGGCGGTGGCGATCGGCTATCCCGATCTCGTCCAGGTCTTCACCGGCACGGTGCTGAACCAGACCGGCCAGGCGGTCGAGGTCGTCGCCATCACCATGGCGGTCTATCTGACCATTTCGCTGGTCACGTCTCTGTTTATGAACATCTACAACAAGCGCATGGCGCTGGTGGAACGGTGAGGGCGCCCCGATGACCGACGCAACCACCGAAATGGCTCCCTACGCCTTCGTCCGCAAGGAAACGCTGGAGCAACAGCCGGCGCCGCTCTCCGTCGCCGGGCCGCTCGCCTGGGTCAGGCAGCATTTGCTCTCCAGCCCGCTCAACATCGCGTTGACGCTGCTTGGCCTCTACCTCGTGATCGATACGGTGCCGGGGCTGGTCAGGTTCTATTTCCTCGACGCCGTCTGGTCCGGCACCAGCCGCGACGCCTGCCTCGCCGAGAAGGTCGGCCGGCCCGTCGGCGCGTGTTGGGCCTATATCGCCGACCGTTTCCAGTACTTCATCTACGGTTCCTACCCGATCGCGCAGCGCTGGCGCGTGAACATCGTCTTCGCCATGTTCGCGCTCGGCGTGGCCTGGTTGCTCTGGACCAATGCACCGAAGAAGAAGCTCGGCATCTTCTTCTTCTTCGTGCTGATGCCGATCTCGGCCTATGTGCTGCTGCTCGGCGGCGCCGGCGCCGAACGCTTCCTTAGCTTCTGCCTGACGCTGACGCTGGCGCTCGCCGCGCTCTACGTCATCCTGTCCTTCGTGCCGCAGCTCGTCCGGTTCTATATTGGCGGCGCAGCGCTGGCGGTCGTAGAGCAACTCCCGATCTGGAAGCGCTTCTTCGGGCCGAAGCAGCTCGTGCTGTTCGCGCTCGTCGTCTTCGGCTTCCTGAGCCTGCTCGCGGGCAGCCCCGGGCTGCCCAGGGTCGATACAGGCCTCTGGGGCGGCATGACCGTGACCTTCCTGATCGCGGCGGTCGGCATCGTCTTCTCGCTGCCGCTTGGCGTCGTCCTTGCGCTCGGCCGGCGCTCCAAGCTGCCGATCATCCAGCTGCTCTCGGTGATCTTCATCGAGTTCGTCCGCGGCGTGCCGCTGATCACCGTGCTGTTCATGGCCAACACCATGCTGCCGCTGTTCGTGCCGCAGGAATATTCACCGGACCGGTTGCTGCGCCCGCTGGTAGGCGTCGCGCTCTTCGCGGCCGCCTATATGGCGGAGGTGGTGCGCGGCGGCCTGCAGGCCATGCCCAAGGGCCAGTACGAGGGCGCGATGTCGCTCGGCCTCGGCTATTGGAGCATGATGCGGCTGATCGTCTTGCCTCAGGCGCTGCGGATCGTGATCCCGGGCATCGTCAACACCTTCATCGGGCTATTCAAGGACACGACGCTGGTCACCATCGTCGGCATCTTCGATTTCCTGCGTACCATCGAGGCGACCCTGGTCGATCCGACCTGGGCGACGCCGACCACCCGCGCGACGGGCTATGCATTCGCTGCTGTTTTCTATTTCCTGTGTTGCTGGGGCATGTCTCGCTACTCGATCGCGGTCGAGAAGCGGCTCGCCGCCGGCCAGAAGCGTTGAGGGGATCAAATCATGGCTATGGCAGAAACCACCAGCTCGCGCCCGTCCGCGCTGAAGCAGACCGCGCTCAACACCGCGACCGCCGTCGAGATGATCGGCGTCAACAAGTGGTACGGCGAGTTCCACGTGCTGCGCGACATCAACCTGAAGGTGTCGCGCGGTGAGAAGCTGGTCATTTGCGGCCCGTCCGGCTCGGGCAAGTCGACGATGATCCGCTGCATCAATCGGCTGGAAGAGCACCAGAAGGGCCAGATCATCGTCGACGGCACCGAGCTCACCAACGACCTCAAGAAGATCGACGAGATCCGCCGCGACGTCGGCATGGTCTTCCAGCACTTCAACCTGTTCCCGCATCTGACGATCCTCGAGAACCTGACGCTGGCGCCGATCTGGGTTCGCAAGATGCCCAAGAAGGACGCCGAGGAGATCGCGATGCACTATCTCAAGCGCGTCAAGATTCCGGAGCAGGCGAGCAAGTATCCCGGCCAGCTCTCGGGCGGCCAGCAGCAGCGCGTCGCCATCGCCCGCTCGCTTTGCATGAGCCCGAAGATCATGCTGTTCGACGAGCCGACCTCGGCCCTCGACCCCGAAATGGTCAAGGAGGTGCTCGACACCATGGTCTCGCTGGCGGACGAAGGCATGACGATGCTCTGCGTTACCCACGAGATGGGCTTCGCCCGCCAGGTCGCCGACCGGGTGATCTTCATGGACGCCGGCCAGATCGTCGAGATGAACGAGCCCAACGAGTTCTTCAAGAACCCGCAGCACGAGCGCACCAAGCTCTTCCTCAGCCAGATCCTGCACTGATCCGGCAGCTCGGTTCCTTCTGCGACGGCGCCCCCTGCGGGCGCCGTTCTCGTTTGCGTGCTGAATTTCGAGGCGGTCTCGGTAGGGAACCTTTGCCGGCCCATCTCGTTGCTTTTCCCGACAATGGAGGAAAAGCCGATGAAACTGCTTGCTTCGACCCTTGCCGCGGGCCTGCTGCTGGCCGGCTCCGGCGCCTTCGCGCAGTCCGTCGATATCGGGCCGGGCGGTGTCAGGATCGACCCGCGCACGCCGCAGCAGCGCGCGATGGACCGTGAGGATCGCTGGCGCGAGCGTGATCGCTGGGAGCGCCGCCGAGCCTATCGCGCGGAGCGCGACTGCCGCACCGAGACGCGAATTCGCGAAACTCCGCGCGGGGAAATCCGTCGCACGGTACGTGTCTGCGACTAAGCGTGAGTTGAGTTAGGTTCAGTTGTGTCCATGAGACCGCCGCGCCCATTTGGTGCGGCGGTCTTGTCTTGCGGTGCGATTACTTGGCGTCGCGCGCCTTCACCGCCTGGTCCGGGAAGTCCGAGAACAGCCCATCGATGCCGAGCGCCAGATAGGCCTTGTACTCGGCGGCCGGGTCGCCCTTGAAGTCGGAGGCGAGCCGCTTGGGCTCGCTGCGGAAAGTCCAGGTGTGTACGAAGAGGCCGACGGCGTGGGCGTTCTTCACCACATCGGTCGGCGGCAGCAAGACGCGGTCGCGCTCGTCGATCGTGCCGTCGCCATTGAGGTCGCGCGGCTTGCCGTCGTCGCCGATCACCTGCTTGGCCGGCATCAGATAGGGCTTCCAGGGGCCGACGCCGTCGGCATAGGTCCTGACCTCCTTCAGGCCTTCGGCGGTGACGAGGTCCTTGAAGGTGCGCTTGTCGCCGGTGACGACGAAGTCGTAGGGCTTGTCGAAGGGCGCGGCGAGGACGATGCCGCCATCCTTGTCGACATCGTCGGCGTCGACGAGCTGGATCAGGCGCAGCTGCGTCTTGCCGCGCAGATATTTGAGGTTGGCGGTCTCGAAGCTCTGGATGATTACCGGCGAGGTTTTCTCCGTCCAGCCGGCGGCCTTGAGCTGATCGAGCAGCTTGTCCTCGATCGCCAGGCCCAGGGCCGAGTGATAGGTCGAGTGCTTGATCTCCGGGTAGATGCCGATGGTGCGGCCGGTGCGGGCGCTTTCGGCCTTGGCGAGATCGATAACCTGCTGCAGGGTCGGGATCTCGTATTTGCCGTTATGCGACTGGTCGCGATCGGCGAAGGCCTGCTTGGCCCGCAGCGTCTTGAGCTCGGCGAGCGTGAAGTCGGAGGCGAACCAGTCAGTGGTGTCGACACCGTCGACCTTGCGGGTCGTCTTGCGCGCGGCGAATTCCGGCCGGGTCGCGACATCGGTGGTGCCCGACATCATCGGCTCGTGGCGAACGACGAGATGGCCGTCCTTGGTCGCGACCAGATCAGGCTCGATGAAGTCGGCGCCTTGCTCGATCGCCAGCTTGTAGCCTTCGAGCGTGTGCTCGGGGAGATAGCCGCTGGCCCCGCGATGGCCGGCGATCAGGGCCGGCTTTCCGTCGAGCGTCGGTGCGGGGCTCTGGGCCTGGGCGGCCAGTGCCAGGACAAAAGTCGCCAGCATGGTCGCCGGCTGCAACAGGGGCTTCATCTCGTCCGATCCTCGCTTCCTGCGGAAAGGCGGCGAAACTGCTCGGCGGATATGACAGGCTGGTGAAGGCTTCGTGCCCCTGCGCAGCGCCTCGAACATGTCGTCATGGGCGCTGCGAAGGAGAGTATCGGAAACTGGTCGAGGCGCTCGCTCGCTATGCGGCGGCGGGTGCCTCCGGAATCTCAGCGGCGGCCTTCGAGCGAGGTCTTGGCGTCCAGGCGCTTGGCCGGCGGCGGCGTGGTGTCGACCGGCTGGGTGGCGCAGGCGGCAAGCGACAGGCAGAACAGGCCGGCAAGCGCGAGGCGGGAGAGGGCGGTCATTGCAGAGGTTCCTGGGCGGTTGGCGTTGCGGAAGGAGTTGTATCGTCTTGCGCCCTGTGGGACGAGGGCGTCAAGGGTGCTGTCGCGCTTCGGAATCGTTCGAAATGGCGCCGGGCTCGAGGGCTGCAATGCAAAGCAAGCACAGGAACCGCCGGACATGACTCCCGCCGCCCGCATCAGCGCCGCCATCGAGGTCCTGGCGGACCTGATCGAGCGCCGGCGCCCGGCGGCCGACGCGCTGAAGGATTGGGGGCTGTCACGCCGTTTCGCCGGCTCGAAGGATCGCGCCGCCGTCGCTTCGCTGGTCTATGATGCATTGCGCCGCCGCGCGTCCTCGGTGCATGCGCTTGGTGAGGAGACGCCGCGGGCACTCGTCCTCGGCATGCTGGTCAGCCAGCGCGGCCTCGGCGTCGAGGAAATCTCGGACCTCTTCAGCGGACAGAATCATGCCCCCGCACCGCTGACCGAGTTCGAGGTCGCCGGGCTCGCCGCCTTCGATCTCAACGCCGCGCCAGGCTGGATGCAGGCCGATGTACCCGACTGGCTCTGGTCCTCCTTCATGGCAGGCTTCGGCGACGATGCGGTTGCCGAAGGACAGGCTCTGGCGGGCCGCGCGCCGGCCGATATCCGCACCAACCGCCTGAAGACCGATCGCGACAGGCTGCGTGCGGCGCTGGCGCATCTTCAGCCCGAGCCGGGCGCCTGGTCGCCCGATGCCTTGCGCTTCCTGCCCGGCCCCGACGGCCGCGGCCCGTCGCTGCAGAGCGAGCCGAGCTTCTTCAACGGCGAGTTCGAGATCCAGGACGAGGGCTCGCAGCTCGTGACGCTGCTCGCCGGCGCACAGCCCGGCATGAGTGTCGTGGATCTCTGTGCCGGCGCCGGCGGCAAGACGCTGGCACTGGCTGCTGTCCTCGGCGGAGACGGGCGCATCTTCGCCACCGATCTCGACAGCCGCCGGCTGGCGCCGCTGCATGACCGGCTCACCCGCTCCGGCGCCGGCAATGTCGAGGTCCGCGTGCCCAGGAGCCGCGGCCATGACGCGCTCGCCGATCTCGTCGGCACGATCGATCTCGTGCTCGTCGATGCGCCCTGCACCGGCTCCGGCACCTGGCGCCGCAATCCGGATGCGAAATGGCGGGTGCGCCCTGGCGCGCTGGCCGAGCGCATCAAGGAACAGGCGCAGGTTCTCACTCGTGCCGCGAGTCTGGTGAAACCAGGTGGGCGCATCGCCTACATCACCTGCTCGATGCTGCCGGAGGAGAACGACGGCGCGGTCGAGGCCTTCCTGGTGCGCCATCCCGGCTTCGTGCCGGTCGCGACGCGCTCGCTGCTCGATACCGGCGAGGTCGATTTCGGCCTGCTCGCCCGTTTCGCCACGCGCTTCGGCTTGCAGCTCTCGCCGCGCCGGACCGGGACCGACGGATTCTATTTGAGCTGCCTTGCGGCGCCGGGCTGAACCTCGCCCCAGCTCGACGACGGTATCCGTCCTGTTCCTAAGGGCGCGATTTGTGCGTCTTGTGTCGGGTCAGACTGGGCCGATATCTCCGGCATCTGTCCCAGCAAGATGCGCCGACCATGACGAGCCCTATCGACGAGACTCTGGTTTCCATCGCGATCCTGAAGGCAAAGCCCGGCCAGCGAGAGGCGTTGCGCGAGAGCCTGCTCGCGCTGATCGAGCCGACGCGGGCCGAGCCGGGTTGCCTCGACTATGTGCTGTTCGAACTGCGCGATGAACCCGGCACCTTCTACATGCGCGAGTCGTTCACGAGTCCTGCCGCCCTCGACCTCCACAAGGCGACGCCGCACTTTCACGCCTTTGCCGCGAAGGCCAGTGATCTGCTGGCCGAGCCGCTGCGGCTGGTCTTCCTCGACCGCGTTTCATCCTGAGACTTGTCGCAGTGCCGGCCTGATCCGCTCTCAGCGCCGTTGCGCGCTCGCGCGCGATGGCGTAACCGGGCGCGATGAGCGCTCAGCCCCAGAACCCCGCCCATCACGACTCCATCCTGATCATCGACTTCGGCAGCCAGGTCACGCAGCTGATCGCGCGCCGGGTCCGTGAGATCGGCGTCTATTGCGAGATCGCGCCGTTCCAGTCGGCCTCCGATGCCTTCCAGCGGCTGAAGCCGAAAGGCGTGATCTTCTCCGGCGGCCCGGCCTCGGTGCCCGACGGCAATTCGCCGCGCGCGCCCCAGGAGGTGTTCTCCGCGGGGCTGCCGCTGCTCGGCATCTGTTATGGCCAGCAGACCATGGCCCATCAGCTCGGCGGCACGGTCGAGGGCGGTCATGCCGCCGAGTTCGGCCGCGCCGATGTCGAGATCGTCACGCCCTCCGCCCTGTTCGCGGGCGTCTGGGAAGAGGGCGGGCGTTATCCGGTCTGGATGAGCCATGGCGACCGCGTCACGCAGCTGCCGGACGGCTTCACCGTCAAGGCGACTTCGGAGAACGCCCCCTATGCGGTGGCGAGCGACGAGGAGAAGCGCTTCTATTCGACCATGTTCCATCCCGAGGTGGTGCATACGCCGGATGGCGCCAGGCTGCTGCGCAACTTCGTCGTCGATATCTGCGGCTGCAAGCCCGACTGGAGCATGTCGGCCTATCGCGCCGAGATGATCAAGAAGATCCGCGACCAGGTCGGCACCGGCCGCGTGATTTGCGGGCTTTCCGGCGGTGTCGATTCCGCGGTCGCCGCCGTGCTGATCCACGAGGCGATCGGCGACCAGCTCACCTGCGTCTTCGTCGATCACGGCCTGATGCGGATGAACGAGGCCGAGGAGGTCGTGCGCCTGTTCCGCGACCACTACAACATTCCCCTGGTCCACGTTGAGGCTGAAGAGCTTTTCCTGAGCGAGCTCGCCAAGTGTGGTGCCGATCCTGAGGCCAAGCGCAAGACCATCGGCAGGCTCTTCATCGATGTCTTCGATGCCGAGGCGGCCAAGCTTGGCGGCGCCGACTTCCTCGCCCAGGGCACGCTCTATCCCGACGTGATCGAGAGCGTCTCGTTCAGCGGCGGCCCGTCGGTGACCATCAAGAGCCACCACAATGTCGGCGGCCTGCCCGAACGCATGAAGATGAAGCTCGTGGAGCCGCTGCGCGAGCTCTTCAAGGACGAGGTCCGCGTCCTCGGCCGCGAGCTCGGCCTGCCCGAGGCCTTCGTCGGCCGCCACCCTTTCCCGGGGCCGGGTCTTGCCATCCGCTGCCCCGGCGAGATCACCAAGGAGAAGCTCGACATTCTGCGCAAGGCGGATGCGATCTATCTCGAGGAGATCCGCAAGGCCGGGCTCTACGACGTGATCTGGCAGGCCTTCGCCGTGCTGCTGCCGGTGCGCACAGTCGGCGTGATGGGCGACTACCGCACCTACGACCATGTCTGCGCGCTGCGCGCCGTGACCTCGGTCGACGGCATGACGGCGGATTTCTACCCTTATGACATGGCCTTCCTCGGCCGCACCGCGACCCGCATCATCAACGAGGTCAAGGGCATCAACCGGGTCGTCTACGACGTGACCAGCAAGCCCCCAGGCACGATCGAGTGGGAATGATTTTTGCCCCTCCGGCAGTATCCGATTGTACGCCAGGGTACGGCATAAGTATCTGAATAACAAAGATAAAACTGTCATCGTCTATCGCCATCTATCGAGGGACAGTGCTCCGGTTTGACGGTATAGTGGACGGTATGGGGGAACTTGTTCGGTTAGAGATTTCGCTATACCGTCATGGCCAAGAGAGCTGCTGACGGTATAGTTTTTGGCCTTAAGGCATTGAAAGAGCGAATGAAATTCACTTTCAGTGACCCCAGTTTTGGGCTGACGGTATAATCGGTGCCTCTCTGCTGTTTTTGGACAGATTTGGAGGTCTCCATGCTCACGGACACAGCGATTAAGGCGCTGAAAGCACAGAAGAAATTGTACAAGGTGAGTGACCGTGACGGTATGTATGTCGTGGTCCAGCCGTCCGGGGCGATCGTGTTTCGGTACGACTATCGACTCAACGGACGGCGCGAGACGCTGACGCTCGGCCGATATGGCCCTGACGGCCTCTCACTTGCCAGGGCTCGCGAGAAGCTGATCGATGCGAAGCGGGCCATTTCAGAGGGGCGGTCGCCTGCTCAAGAGAAGCAGCATGACAAGCGGCGACTGAAGGAGGCGAAGCGATTCGGCGAGTTCGGCGAAAAGTGGTTCCAGGAGTCGCGCATGGCGGACAGCACGCGGGCTATGCGGCGCTCCATCTACGAGCGCGACATTCTGCCGACATTCCGAAACAGGCTCCTAACGGAGATCACGCCGGACGATCTCCGTATGATGTGTGGGAAAGTGAAGGATCGCGGCGCTCCAGCCACGGCCGTCCATGTGCGCGATATCGTGAAGCTGATCTTTGCATTCGCCATCCTGCATGGCGAGAAGGTCGCCAACCCAGCGGATGAGGTTGGGCCTGCGTCCATCGCGACCTTCGTGCCGAAGGATCGGTCCCTATCGCCCGCGGAGATCCGCGTCATGCTCGGTCAGCTTGAGCATGTGCCGACACTGCCGACCATACGGTTGGGAATGAAGCTTTTCCTCCTGACGATGGTCAGGAAGAGCGAGCTCCAGGATGCCACCTGGGATGAGGTCGATTTTGAGAACGCCGTCTGGTCGATACCCAAGGAAAGAATGAAGCGGTCGAAGGCACACAACGTCTACCTGTCTCAGCAGGCCATCGACATCTTCATCGCGTTGAAAACCTGCGCCGGCAATTCGCGCTATGTCCTTCCGTCGCGATATGACGCTGACGCGCCAATGTCGCGGGCGACGTTCAACCGGATCACGACCGCCGTGGTCGCTAGAGCGAAAAAGGAGGGGCTGCCACTTGAGCCCTTCACTGTTCACGATCTTCGACGCACCGGGTCCACTTTGTTGAACGAACTCGGCTTCAACAGCGACTGGATCGAGAAGTGCTTGGCGCATGAGGACGGACGGTCCTCGCGTGGCGTCTACAACAAGGCGGAGTATGAGCACCAGCGCCGGCATATGATGCAGGAGTGGTCCAACCTGGTGGACGCTTGGGTCGCGGGTCGGAAGTATGTGCCGACCCTGCTCCCGGCCACGATGGAGCTGCTTGAGCTCGAGCCTAGTGTTTGACAGGCCGAGAGCGGCGCAATCTCACGTCGGGGCTTGGAGCGCGTTCGATAGCATTGGCCCGAGAGGCACGGCGTCGAGCGTCAAGCCAAGCTTCGACTTCTGCCAGATCCCAGACGACGCAACGCGAGGTGAGATAGAAGCGCTGCGGGAATTCTCCTCGCTGCTCCATGTCGTAGATTGTGCTGTCGGCAAGCGGCACGATCTCTCGTAGCTGATGCCGGCGAATTGTCCTGCGGGCGACATGCGGCGCAACGCTCATACCGTATCTCCACTTCTTTACTCTTGTGGAGATAGAAGGCGATAGATCTTCCGATTTGAAGCCGCCGCGTGAAGGGATGCGGTAATATCGGGCTATAGCGTGCACATCGGACGGGCCGTCTCAACGGGCAAGTGCCATCTAGGAGTGTCGGCTGACCCTTGGGTTCTTGTTTGAAGCGCCGTCATCCGTGGAATAGCAGCCCGATGAAAGCCGCGACTCACTTCAAAATCCGCCGTAGAAATACGTGTCGGTTCGAATCCGACCGCCCGCACCATCTACCCAAAGCGGCACCCTAAATGGGTGATGAGAGACGTTGTCTCGTAAGGAACCCCGTTCCCGATCGCCGCCTAAGTCCTCCGCTGCCCGGAAAGCTGATTGACTGCATCCTACAGACAGTTGGGATATGAGATCGCGACCTGCACGACAGCCCAATTATTCATTCATCGCGGCAACGCGATCTCCGAAAAATGCTTCCGGATGAAATCCAGCTTTGGATCGATGTAGCGCTGGCAGAAGGGCCTGCTTGGATCGGTGCGATAATAGTTCTGATAGCGCTCGTCCGAAGCTTTGAAACCCTTGAACGGGAGCACCAGAGTGTGGACAGCCTTGTCTGTTTCAGCGGCAAACTGCGCGATTGCCTTCTCGGCTTCTATCCGCTGACCGACTTCAAAGACATAGATGGCGCTTCGATATTTTCCGCGCGGTGAGCGAGCTCTTGTGGCGGAGTGCGTCCTTAGATGCACTTCGGCGAGCGTGGCCAATCCAATAGCCGCAGGGTCGAAACTTACGACCACACCTTCGGCCCACGTGTCGGCCGGCGTTTCTGATTGCAGAAAGCCCTGATCGACTTGGGAGACGCCTCGCAGCGCCTGAAAGACGCCCTCGGTGCACTAGTGGCATCCGCCGCCGAAGCCGACTTTCTCCATTCATCAGCTCCTATGCAGTCGGGTGATCCCGGCCGCCGCCGGCGCGGGCGATAAGCTGCCGAGGAACGAGATGATCCGCGGCGCCACTTGGTCGGCCATTTCGACGTGGGGATAATGGCCGGCACCTTCCACGATCATTGTCTCGGCATGCAGCCGGCTTGCTAGGTTCTGAGCTTCCTCGACCGGGTTTGGGAAGTCCGGATCCTTCGTCCCCATCACAACAAGCGCGCGAACGGCGCTGTCATCTAAGGCCTGTGGGGATTCATCGAGAGTTGATGACGGCTGCGGCGAGGTAGATGATGGCCTCGAAGCTGCTGTCGGTTTTGCAGGCGCGCATGGCGATGCGTTTGAACTCTTTGAGTTTGCAGAAGAAGTTCTCGATCAGGTGCCGCCATTTGTACATTTCGGCGTCAAGCGGGATGGGTATGGCACGGCGCGGATGCTGAGAGATAACGATCCCGGCCCCGCGTTCGTTGAGATCGGTGATGATGTCGTTGTTGTCGAAAGCCTTGTCGGCAAGCAATGCGCCAAACTCCACGCCTTCGATCAACGGCGCAACACCGACGCTATCGAAGCGATTGCCTGGCATCAGACGGAAGTGCACCAGGTTGCCCAAGGCATCAGTGAGCGCCAGTATCTTGGTCGTCATGCCGCCTTTAGAGCGGCCAATGGCCTGGCCCGAAGTCCCCCTTTTGCGCCTTGCCCATGACGATGAACCTTGACGATGGTGGCATCGATCATGGCGTATTCCATGTCAGGCTCATGCGTCAAAGCATCGAAAATCCGCTTGAAAACGTCCGCTTCGCGCCAGTTGTCAGGCGACACGACAAACTGCCCCCCTGACGCCATGAGGAACTGACCCCTCTGGAGAGGAGGTCGGCATGGAAGAGCAAGAGGTTCAGAGTTCGCCGCGGTTGGGTTTGCCGCGGAGGGACGAGATGAAGACGCCGGACGACGTGTCGGCGATGGTGCGTCTGAAGGGGTTGGGGTGGGGCGCGAAGCGGATCGCGGCCGAGCTTGGCTGCTCGAAGAACACGGTGAAGCGCTGGCTGAGATACGGCGATTGGCGAGCTTGTGTGACGCCGTCGCGCTCGAAGAAGCTGGATGGTCTGTCGGATTGGTTGGCCGAGCGATTCCGGCGCCACCGCGGGAACGCCGATGTGATCCGCCAGGAACTGGCGCAGGAGAAGGACATCCATGTCAGCCTGCGCACGGTCGAGCGCACGGTGGCGCCGCTGCGCCGGGAGTTGGTCGCCGAGGCGCGGGCGACGGTTCGGTTCGAGACGCCGCCCGGCGAGCAGCTGCAGATCGACTTCGGTGAGCGTCGCGTCGAGATCGCCGGTGTCGCGACCAAGGTTTTCTTCTTTGTCGCGACGCTGGGTTATTCGCGCCGGCTTCATGTCCGCGCCTTCGGACACGAGAAGCAGGAGAGTTGGTTTACCGGGATGGAGAGCACATTCCAGGCCTTCGGCGGCATTGCGCGCGAAGTGCTGCTCGACAATGCCCGCGCGCTCGTTTTGCACCATGATCCATCGAGCCGGGAGGTCGTTCTTCATCCCAGGCTGCATGCCTTCGCGAAGCATTGGGGTTTTCGCATCAGAGCCTGTGCGCCGTATCGGGCGCGCACAAAGGGTAAGGACGAGCGTGGTGTCGGCTGTGTGAAGAGGAACGCCATTGCCGGCCGACGCTTCGCCAGCTGGGCCGCGATGGAGGCGCATCTGGACGCCTGGACGCGCGACATCGCCGATCTGCGTGTTCATGGCACGACCGGCGAGGCACCGATCGATCGCTTCCTGCGCGAGGAGGCCGGGGCCCTCAAGCCCGTGAGGGGCGTTCCGCCGTTCACGACGCATCGCGATCTGATGCGCAGCGTCGGCGCCGATTGCGCGGTGGCGATCGACGGCAATGCCTATTCGGTGCCGTGGCGGCTGATCGGCGAGCGCGTCCGGGTCACCGTCGGCAACGAGATCGTGCGTATCCACCATGGCGGACGCGAGGTGGCCGTCCATGCCGAGTTGAAGGGGCGCCATGGCCGGATTGTCGATGATGCCCATCTGGCCGGGCTCGTGGGAACGCGCGAGCGGCCGGCTCATCTGGCCCCGCCGAGATCGCCGCCAGCGCCGGCTGCGTTGCTGCGTCCGCTGGCGGAGTATGAGGCGGTTGTCGGGGGAGGCTTCTGATGAACGACCATGATCACCTGACCGCCTTGCTCGGCCGGTTGAAGCTGACGGCGCTGCGCGATCAACTCGACAGCCTGATCGACGAGGCCGGCCGCCGCGAACTCACGATCCGGGAGGCGCTGACGCTGTTCTGCGAGCGCGAGGTCGCGCGCCGCGACCAGCGCCGGATCGACATGTCCTTCGGCCTGGCGCGCTTCCCCTTCGTGCGCGACCTCACCGGCTTCGACTTCGGGGCCCAGCCTTCCCTCGACAAGGCACAGATCCGCGAGATCGCGACGGGTCGCTTCATCGCCAATGGCGAGGCGGTGCTGCTCCTGGGCCCGCCGGGCGTGGGCAAGACCCATCTGGCTGTCGCGCTCGGGCGCGAAGCCATCGTCACCGGCTACTCGGTCCTGTTCACGCCGGCGACGACGCTGGTCGCGCAACTGGCCAAGGCCCACGGCGAAGGGCGGCTCGAGGAAAAGCTCACCCACTACGCCAAGCCGAAACTGCTGATTGTTGACGAGCTCGGCTATCTGCCGTTCGAGCCCGACGCCGCGCATCTGTTCTTCCAGCTCGTCAGCCGCCGCTACGAGCGCGGCGCCATGCTCGTGACCTCCAACCGGGCCGTCGGAGAATGGGGCTCGGTCTTCGGCGATCCCGTCGTCGCGACTGCCATCCTCGATCGGCTGCTCCACCACAGCCACGTCATCACCATCCGCGGAGACAGCTATCGGCTCCGCGAAAAGCGTCGCAGTGGCCTTTTGCAAAAGGCCACTGCGACGCATCAACCCGCAACCGCCTGAAGGGCAAACGGCATGGGGGTCAGTTCTTCATGACGGAAAGGGGTCAGTGTAAATAGGCGTCGAACCGGGACCCCATATCGGCGTGCAATAGGGACCCCCTTTGCG
>NZ_LNCQ01000001.1:0-3968 GCF_002831785.1 Allobosea sp. FBZP-16
GGCCTTAAGGGCCTTGAGGAAGTCGGCGAATAGCGGTCGGTCCCGCTCCTCCACCTTCCGACCGATCTGGCCGGCCAGATACTTGGCCACGCTGTCGTTCCCCGTGACCGCGTCCTCCATCACGATCGACCCAAGGATGATCTTCCGCCGGGTGTCGTCAGAGCGCGCCTTGTCGTTGATCCTCTTCTGGATCTTGGCAGCGGTCTGGAGGTGCCTAGCCTGCATCTGCTTCGCCTTCTCCGCCTTCTTCTTCGCGAGCTCGATCCTCTCGAGGTCGGTCAGGGCCTTTTCGCTTTTCGCCATTGCCGATTCCGCGGAGTGGGTATAGGAAGGTAGTTGTAACCTGAAAGGCGCGGTTATGCAATTCCTCCGGAATTGCCGCGCCCTCCGGGGGAAGAGAAAGAGCTCCCATGGCCATCTACCGACTGGAGGTGAAAGCGATCTCGCGATCAGCCGGCCAGTCGGCCGTGGCCAAGGCCGCCTACCGAACCCGCGCGGACCTGACCGACCAGCGCACGGGCGAGCGGTACGACTACCGCCGCCGCGCCTCGATCGGGCCGACCGGGACCTACGTCTCCGGCAAGGCCGCCGACGTCCGGACGGCCGACCTCTGGAACGCCGCCGAGGCCTCCGAGAACCGGAAGAACTCGACCGTCGCCCGAGAGGTGATCCTCGCCCTCCCCGCCGAGCTCGACGCCGAGGCACACCGGCGCCTCGTGGCCTCGTTCACCCGGGAGATCAGCCTCCGGCACAAGCTGGCGGCCGAGTTCGCCATCCACCACCCCAGCGAACATCCCGAGGCGGACCAGCGCAACCACCACGCCCACGTCATGCTGACGACCCGCCGCGTCACCCGCGACGAGGCCGGTGAGCTGCGCTTCGGCGAGAAGACCCGCGAGCTCGACGACCGGGCCACCGGCCCTGGCGAGGTCACCGCCTGGCGCGAGATCTGGGAGGACCAGGTCAACGCGGCGCTCGCCCGGCACGGGCACGACGCCCGAGTCTCGTCGAAGTCCCTCGCCGCCCAGAACATCGACCGCGTCCCCCAGGAGCGCCTCGGGCCCCGCCGCACGGCCATGCTCCGCAAGGCCCGGCCGATCTGGCGCCGGGAGCAGGCCGCCGCGACCGCCGAGGGGATCAACCGCTCGACGATCCGAGGGGCCCGCGACCTCCGCCGCCTGCGCCAGGACCGCCAGAAGCGGCTCAGGGCGGCCGAGAACGCCACCCGGGCCATGGCGGCCGCCCCCGTGCCCGCACGGACGCCGGCGGCGTCGCCTGCAGCAGCCCCTGCGGCCTCCCAGCCCGTTTCCCGGCCGGCACCCTCCGCGCCTCCCCGACCGCCCCAGCACCCCAGGCCTCCGCTGCAGCCAATCGGGACCGCCGGCGACGCCCTGCTCAAGGCCATCCCGGACCATCGAGAGCGCGCGGAGGCCGTGCTGTGGCTCTCCATGGGCCGCATGGGCGACAACGCCCAGCGGGCCTGGAGATGGGCCCACAACCGCACGAGCGACGACACGCGGATCCTGCAGGAGTGGTGGCAAAAGCTTTCCGAGAAGGTCCGGGAGCAAGCGATCGCCTGGGCGAAAAGGCCTGCGCCGCCCCCGCGCGGAGAGGGGCAAGCCCCAGACCGTTCCCCTCCCCCGGCTCAACCCGCCCGGAAGACCCTACCCGGCCGCTGAAGTGCGCCCTCCCTCCCCGTCGAGGGGTCGTCCGGCGGCGCAGCTGGTCAGGGTTGCGGCGTCGCCGGACGACGGTGCCCGTGACGCTCACCATCTCCACCATCCCCTGCGCCCGTTCCCATCGTCCCCTCGCGCTCCTTCGTCGCGTCGGGTGGCCGATTCAGAGCGCCGACACGGCGCAGGGTCCGCGCGCAGGATTAGAAAAGAAAAGGGAAAATATCGAAGTGAACAATTTCAATGACTTACAGGGTAGCGACCGGTCACCCTGAATGACCGGTCGACCGGTCACCCTGAATGACCGGTCGGTCGACCGAAATTCAGTCATCTCGTGACCGAGTTTCGTGTATAAATGACTGGTCGACCGGTCATGATTCGGGGGGAAGCAGATGCGCGAGATCTCGGTCCAAAATGACGTCGAACGTCATTCCAGGACGCTCGACATCGCCGGCATGGATTCGGACCAGAGGGTCCGGGACCGGCAGGCAAAAAGGGCCAACGCGGGCTTCACCCAGGTCTCGACAAAGGGCTGGGCGCGGATCACCGAGCTGATCAGCAAGAACCCCCAGGTGGCCAAGACGTACTGCTTCCTCGCTTCGCACGTCTCCGGCGAAACCAACGCCGTGACGGTCAACCAGGAGACGCTCGCCGAGGCGACGGACACCTCCGTCTCGACCATCTACCGGCACACCAAGGAGCTCGAGGCGATCGGCGCCCTGGTCAGGATCCGGGTCGGGCCCGGAACCTACGCCTACTGCCTCGATCCCGAGGAGATTTGGAAGTTCTGGGGGAACGCGAAGAAATTCGCGGCTTTCAACACCAAGACCTTGGTGTCGAAGAAGGCCAACGCCGTCGTGACGCGCCAGATGAAGATGCTCTTCGGAACGCCTGACGAGGATGCCTAAACCAGCCTCTCGGCGATCCAGAGCTTGATCAGGGCCTGACGCGTCACGCCGAGGCGCTGCGCCTGCTGATCGAGGCCGGACACGACCCAGGCGGGGAAGTCGACGTTCACCCGCTTCACCTGGACGTTCGGCCGGCGCGCCGCGCCCCAATCGACCTGACCGGACACGTCTTCGCCATCGTCAAACCGCTTGTCGAGCTCAGCTGCCTTCATAGCGCTCCACCTCCTCTGGCCTGGCGCGGCGGACCGAGATCAGCCGCACAGCGCTCCCCCGCGGCGTCCAGATGGCCGTCCAGTGCCTTCCGCCGATCTTCCCGACCGAGACGAACCGCGGCTCGTCCTCGGTCTTCGCAGGGGCCTCCAGGAGCCGCGGATCGGCCCACAGGGCCTGCGCCTCCTCGAAATCGAGGCCGTGCTTGACCTTATTGGTCTCGCTCTTGCCCGGGTCGTATTCGAACTCCATGGGTCTATTTAGTATAGAAATTATACCATTTCCACCCGGTGAACGGGATTCGGACATCACGGAGTGTTAACGGGCCTGCCGCATCATCGCCTCGTCACCCGACGAGGTACGGCGCCCCATGATCACCATCACCGAAGCATCTGACGCAACCCGCGTCAGCAAGTCCACGATCCTCCGGAGCATCAAATCAGGCCGGATCTCGGCCGCCCGCAACGACGCCGGCGCCTTCATGATCGACCCGGCCGAGCTCGCCCGCGTCTTCCCTGATGCGTCCCGACGCGATTCACCGACGAGCCAGGACGCAGCCCCGGAAGCGGCTGACGTGGCCCTGGCGAGGCTGACGGCCGAACTGGAGGGCGAGCGCCGCCTCTCGGCGGAGCTGCGCGAGGACAGGGACCAGTGGCGGGACCAGGCCAGGCGCCTGGCGATCGCCGGGCCGCAAGCGGCCCCGGCGCCGCGGCAGGGCCTGCTCGCCCGCCTCTTCGGATAACCCAGGAAGATTAGCGCGAGGAAAGGGTCAGGAGCCATTTCCGGCCAGAATCCTACTCGGAGACCTCGTCGGTCACAGCGGCGGCCACCTTCTCGGCGTCCGTCGGAGGGTCAGACACGACCTTTCCCGTGATGATGTTGGGGACCTTGTGCCGCCGCGCCGCGGCGTCCAGGTGCGGCTCGAGCAGCGAGGGCGTCATCAGGATCGTCGCCAGGTCGGCCGCGGCCGCCACGGCATGGGTCGGCCCGTAGACGCCGCCCCCCTTGAGCCGCTCGCCGCCCCGCGACGACAGCAACGTGATGGCAAACCCGCCGATCGCCTCGACGATCGGGTTCTTCTCGCCTGGATCAGCCATTGGGCGTGCCCGCGTCGAGCCTGGCCTTAAGGGCCTTGAGGAAGTCGGCGAATAGCGGTCGGTCCCGCTCCTCCACCTTC
>NZ_LNCQ01000004.1:0-291 GCF_002831785.1 Allobosea sp. FBZP-16
CGCTTATTGATATGCTTAAGTTCAGCGGGTAGTCCTACCTGATTTGAGGTCAGAGTTCATAAAAGCTGTCTCTGACGAGACCATTAGAAGCTCTCCAATCGCTTCACGGGTGCGGCGTAGACATTATCACACCGACAGCCGATCCACAAGGAACCAAGCTAATGCATTTAAGAGGAGCTGACTGGGCCAGCAAAAGCCTCCAACATCCAACGCTACAAACCCGCAAAGGTTTATAGGTTGAGAATTTCATGACACTCAAACAGGCATGCTCCTCGGAATACCAAGGAGCGC
>NZ_LNCQ01000003.1:0-4019 GCF_002831785.1 Allobosea sp. FBZP-16
GGAGCGTTCGCCGATGGCGGCGGAGTAGGTCAGGCCGAGCGCGGTGGCCTGCGATATCCGCCAGTCGATGCCGGCCTCGGCGACGAGGGCCTCGCGGTCGATCGGGGTGGCGAAGACCGTGGCCGGCGTGGTGCCGGCGACGAAGGCGGTGCGGGCCTGCGGCGTGAGATCGCCGAAGCCGTGGCGCCAGCCGAGCATCGCCCGCGCGAACAGCGGCATCGCCCCGATCTGCGCCTCGGCGCGCAGGCCGAGCGTGGTGAAGCCCAGCGTCTGGTCGCTGGAGAGCACCCGCAAGGCCGCCGCGCCGCCACGCTCCGTCCCGGCATCCGTACTGACCCGGATCAGCGCCAGCTGGGCAAAGGGTTCCAGCGCAATGCCCTGGAAGGCGAAGCCGTAGCCGAGCTCGGCAAAGCCCTGCGTCACCGAGCCCGGACGCTGCAGGCGCAGGAGATCACTGAGCCCGCGGATCTGGACCTGGCGGCGGATGTCGCTCTCCGACCAGGTGTAGGCCGCGCCGGCATCGAAGCGCAGGCTTCCGAAGCGGGCGCCGGCATAAAGCGCGGCATGGCCGCTCTCGAGCTTGCCTGAGGAGAGGCGGGCGTCGAGGTCAAAGCGCGACTGGCTGTAGCCGCCGGCGACGCCCAGCTTCAGCGACGAGCCCGGCGCGTCGTAGACCATCAGGTCGGCGCCGAGCAGTGCCCCACCGCTGCGGCGGCTCAGGCTGGCGGCGTTGCCGTCGCCATCGCTGTTGCCGGTGCCGCCGAAGGCCGTGCCCCACAGCGCATAGCGCGGCTGCGGCAGCGGGGCCGGCATCACGACCGCGCCCTTGCGGCCGGGCAGATCGGCGCTGAAGGCGCCCGCGACCTGCCGGCCAGGCTGCGTCAGCAGTGGGCCGCGCAGATGGCCCAGGATCGTATCGCGCACCAGCCGGCTCTCGTCGATCATCACGCTGACCGCCTGGGCATGCGCCTCGCCCGAGAGCAGGTCGAAGCCGGCCCGCGCCTCGGCCACTGTGGCCGAGATCAGCGCGTCGTAGACCGCATTGCCGACCCCGAGCCGCTCCGCCGCGATCGCGATGAAGCCCTGGTTGCGGGTCTGCGCGATATAGTTGCCGCCTGTGCTGGAGTTGCTGCTGCCACCGCCACTCGTGCCGCCACTGTTGTCGGGCCCGAACGAGGTGTCGTTGCGGGTCATGGTCAGCGTGACGTTCTGGCTGTCGTAAGCCAGCGACGGCGTCAGGAAGGCGAGGTTCGAACTGACGCTGCTGAAGCTGCCGCTGACCCCGCCCGAGGCGGTGAGGATGGTATAGCTCGTGCTCGCCGCGTAGTTGCCGTTCTCGGCCAGGACCTGGACCGTGCCGCCCGAGAGCGTCGCCGAGCCCGAGGCGACGATCCTGTCGC
Organism: Allobosea sp. FBZP-16; assembly: GCF_002831785.1. NCBI lineage: Bacteria > Pseudomonadati > Pseudomonadota > Alphaproteobacteria > Hyphomicrobiales > Alloboseaceae > Allobosea > Allobosea sp. FBZP-16. The sequence continues at coordinate 1,401 of NZ_LNCQ01000003.1, forward strand.
TTTGCCCGGCGGCATTGATCTCGACCTGATAGGTCGAGCCCGAGGCGAAGGAGACATTGCCCGAGACGGTCAGCGTCCCGATCGAATTGCCCGGTGCCACCGTCGCGCCGCTGCCGACGCTGACGCCGGCGATCGTGCCGGAGCCACCGAGCGTGCCGCCGTCGAGCGTGACAGTGCTGGTGATCGAGCCGTTGACGACGAGCTTGCCGGACGAGACCTTGGTCGTGCCGGTATAGGTGTTCGTGCCGGTGAGCGTCAGCGTGCCGGTTCCCGCCTTGGTGACCCCGCCCGTGCCGGTGATCGTGCCCGAGAAGCTTGTCGACGAGTTATCCGAACCGGCCGTCAGCGTGCCCGAGCCGAGCGTGACCGTGCCGGCGCCGGCGAGCGAGGCGATGCTCTGGTCGAAGCCGGCGAGATCGAGCGTCGCGCCGGCACCAATCGTGAAGGCGGAGTTCGACGAGAACGCGCCGGCGACGCCAGCCCGCAAGGTGCCGCCGGACACGGTCGTCGTGCCCGAATAGCTGTTGGCGCTCTTCAGGATCGTCGTTCCCGCGAGCTGGCGCACCGAGCCAGTACCGGTGATCGACGGCGAGAAAGTATAGCTGGCCTCGGTGTGGTTGAAGACCAGCTTGCTGGCGCTGGTGTTCAAGGCGACGGTGCTGACGATGAGATTGCCAGCCGCCGTGGCGGCGCTGCCCTCGGCCGCGCCGATATTGACTGTGCCGCCGGCGCTGCCGCCGACGAGGCCGAGATCGAGCGTACTGCTACCGCCCCCGCCCTCGCTGCCGCCTCCACCTCCGGTCAGCTGCAGCGTTCCGCCCTCGGACAGCGTCAGTGTGCCGGCATTGGCATGGCCGACATAGAGCTGCGTGCCGTTACCGACCCATTGCGATCCCGCCCCGGTAATGGTGACCGAACTGTCACCGCCGCCGCCGACGATGCCGACCGTGCCGGTGCCGCTGCCGGTCTTCACCGAGCCGCCAGCCTCGATCAGCAACGTGCCCGAGCCGATCTCGCCGACCCGCATCTGGCCGAAGGTCTCCCAGCTCGAGCCGGTCCCGGTGACGATCGCGGTGGCTCCATTGCTGATATAAGCCTGCCCGCCGGCGACGCTGCTGCCGAGCTTGCCGCCGGCCTCGATCCGCAACGTGCCCTCGTTGACCCAGGTCCGGCCATTGTAGCCGCCGGAGCTGTTGCCGGTCAGAACCAGCGTGCCGGCGCCCTGCTTGATGAAGCTGGCGCTGCCGCCGGTGGTGATCGAACCGGTGAGCGTCAGCGTCGTGCCGGCATCGGTCTCGATCCGCCCACCGCCGGTGGTGAAGGCGATGCTCCGACCGCTCGAGAAGGTCGACGTGGTGCGCAGGATGGCGTCAGCCCCGGTGCCGGCCCCGCCGACGATCGTCGTGTTGGAAAGGGTGATGCCGGTGGCGGCATTGCCGAGATTGGCATCGGACGAGACCGAGAGCGTCCCCGCCGAGATCGTCGTGCCGCCGGTGTAGAAATTCGTGCCCGTCAGGACCAGCGTGCCGGTCCCTGTCTTGGCGATGCCACCGGTGCCAGTGATCGTGCCATCCATGGTGAAAGTCTGGTCGGCGGTCACTTCGACCGTGCCGTTGGCGTTGAGCGTGACCGCTCGTGCCGTCGAGAAGCTCGCGGTCGCCTGCAGGGTGCCGCCATTGAAGGTCAGTCCACCCGACACATCGCCGAGATTGGTATCCTGCGAGATCGAGAACGTGCCCTGATTGAGCGCCGTCCCGCCGGTATAGGTGTTTTCGCCGGTCAGCGTCAGCGTGCCCGAGCCCTCCTTGGCCACGCCGCCGGCGCCGCTGACCACGCTGCTGATCGTCGCGGCGATCGTCTGGTCGAAGGTCAGCGTGCCGGTGTCGACGACGATGCCGCCATTGATGGTCGCCGAGGCGTTGCCGATGGTCAGCCTGTTGCTGCCGCCGGTGAAATGGATCGCCGGCGCGCGCGTCGTGCCGTCACCCGACAAGCCGCCCTCGATCGTGCCGTTATTGGTGATGATCAGGTCGGCGCCGATGATGGCCTCGCCGCCGGCTGCGCCTACGCCGTTCGCCTCTTCGCCTGGGTTGGGGGTGCGGCCGAAGGACGTCGGCAAATTCGAGCCGCCGCGCCCGCCATCGCCACCACGGATCGTGCCGTTGACGGTCAGCGTCGTCGTCGCGCCGCCATTGGTGAAGACCAGGCCGGCGCCGCCAACGCCGGCCGCGCCGGCGGCGCCAGTACCGTCCGATACATAGGAGCCGCCGTTTCCACCGTTTCCGCCCTGGATCGTGCCGTCGATGGTCAGGTCCTGGGCAGCGCTGCCATCGGTGAAGAGCAGGCCGATGCCGCCGGAACCGCCTCCGCCGCCGAAACCATAAAAGCTACCACCGCCATGGCCGCCATTGCCGCCGGTGAGCGTGCCGGCGATCGCTCCCGTCGCACCCGCGCCCGTGACCACGGCACCAAAGCCGCCCGCGCCACCGCCGCCGCCCGAGTAGAAATAGCCGGAGGTGCCGTCGCCGCCATTGCTGCCGGTACTGGCACCGGCCGGCAGGACCGCGCCGACGGCGCCATGCACGCCGCCATCGCCGCCTCGGCCCTCGCTGGGGTTGC
>NZ_LNCQ01000002.1:0-198 GCF_002831785.1 Allobosea sp. FBZP-16
GCCTGATGCCGGCCTTCAACACCGGTCCGAAAGCTCCGGCGACGCTCGCCGGCGGCACCATCCTCTACGATCGCAATTTGGACCAGGCGGTTAACCTTAACCGTCCGGAAGCGGCCGGGAGGGCAGCATGAGCCGTCCCTCCCATGTCGACCAGGTCGAGCGCGCCCGCCTCGCCTGGGGCGAGGCGATGCCGCCGGA
>NZ_LNCQ01000002.1:335-755 GCF_002831785.1 Allobosea sp. FBZP-16
GGCGGGCGATCAGGTGAAGGTCTTCGCCAAGATCCGCGGCGCCCTGATGGGCGAAACCGTCCTCTGTCCGATCCTGGACGAGATCGGCCGCGACCGCTGCCTGACCGAGCAAGCAAAGCCCTTCGCCGCGACGAATTCCACGCGCGCCCGGCTCTTCCACGCCTGCAAGACCTGCCCCAACCGCCAGCAGAAGGACGTCGCCTGATGTTCCGGTCAGCCTTCAAGCTCGTTTGCATCGGCCTCGTCCCGCTCGGCGGCTTCGTCGCCGGCGCGATGCTGCACTTCGTCAGGGATCCGGAGGTTTACGCCTTCGTGCTGATCGCGGGCACGTGCGCCAGCCTGGCCGGAGCGGTCGGCTTCGCCCAGCTCGATCGCGAGGAAGCGGTCCGCCACGCGCGCCATCTCGGCCGCGTTCCCGCC